>JACOUH010000158.1 GCA_016177925.1 Planctomycetota bacterium
ACCGCCCCCACCGAGCTTGTCTCGGTGGAGCGAAGGCTTCTGCACCCGAGAGGGGTCGGCGGGGACAGCGCCTCGCCCCCACCGAGCTTGTCTCGGTGGAGCGAAGGCTTCTGCACCAGCGGAGAAAGGTGGAACGCCCACCGCCCCCACCGGGCTTGCCCCGGTGGAGCGAGGGCTTCTGCACCCGAGGGGCAACGCGGAGCCCCCACCGCCCCCACCGAGCTTGTCTCGGTGGAGCGCGGGCTTGATGGGGAGGGAGGCGCCTGGCTGGTGCAAAAGCCTTCGCTCCACCGAGGCAAGCTCGGTGGGGGCGGAGGGGGAAGAGCCGCCCTCTCTGGTGCAGAAGCCTGCGTTCCACCGGGACGAGCCCGGCGGGGACGGTGTTCGGTGCGCAATCCGGGCTAGAATGAACCCGCGACCCGGGCATGTCTTCGTGTTCGTGCGGCTGTTCCTGGGCGGCCAGCCGTGAGACACGTACAACAGCAGCCGGCAGACCCTGCCGGCCATCTGCCAGCGCACGGACCGGTGTTGAAGGAGATTCCTCATCGGATACCAGCCCGAGGTCTACGGGAATAGAAGAGCGAAGCGTTGTCCCTGGCCGCTAACGAAGGCGGCAGGAACGCATTCCCAAGAAGGTGTTTCGCAACTACTGGCACTTGCCACATTACGACACTCCAAGGGTTCGCATGTACTGGCACGTATCCGATCAGGGGTTGCGCGACCCGTTCGCCTTCCTGCATTCCGAGCCGTGTGGGCCGGCGTCCCGGTAGAGGGAGCGTTCCAGCAAGGGCCCTTTTTTCGGAGAACGTCCCCTGCGTCACCTCCCTCCTTGCCGAGGTCATATCACAAGATTATCTCCAGCGATTTCCTCGATCGAAGGGGGCCGCGTTGAAAGAGATTGACTACGCCGCACCGGCGACCTTGACGGAAGCAACCGCGTTGCTCGCGCGGAAAGGCGCGCGGGCGCTTGCCGGCGGCACCGACCTCATCGTCCAGGTCCGCGAGAATCGCCGCGACGCCGAGCTTCTCGTCGATCTCAAGAACATCGCCGAACTCAACACGCTGCGCTTCGATGCCAAGGAAGGACTGGTCCTTGGCGCCGCCGTCCCGTGCTATCGCATCGCGGAGCATCCCGACGTGCGGAAACGGTATCCGGGCCTTGGGGACGGCGTCGCGCTGATCGGCGGTGTGCAGATCCAGAGCCGGGCCAGCGTGGGCGGGAACCTGTGTAATGCATCGCCCGCGGCAGACTCGATTCCCGCCCTGATCGCGCTTGGCGCTTCCGCCGTCATCGCCACTCCGAGTGGCACGCGCGACCTGATCCCCGTCGAGAAGTTCTGCACCGGGCCGGGACGCACGATCCTTGGCCCGGGCGAACTGCTCGTCCACCTGCACCTGCCGCCGCCCGCGCCGAACTCCAGCAGTGCCTACCTTCGCTTCATCCCTCGCAAGGAGATGGACATCGCCGTCGTCGGCGTCGGTGTCGCGCTGGCGCTGAACGACAACCGGACGGCTTGCGTGTTCGCGCGCATCGCCCTCGGGGCCGTTGGCCCGACGCCGCTGCTCGTTCCCGAGGCAGGCGCCGCCCTTGCGGGACGTCCGCTTGCCGAGGCGGACCTGGAGCGGGCCGCGGAGCTGGCCCAGGCGCAGGCGTTGCCCATCAGCGACATGCGCGGCAGCGCCGACTATCGCCGGCACCTGGTGGGCGTGCTGGTCAAGCGAGCGCTGCGGATTGCCCTCCAACGCGTGAAAGGAGGATGAGCCATGCCGAAGAAGATCCACGTCCAGGCGGTCATCAACGGCCAACCGATGGACTTCCTCTGCGAGCCGCGGCAGAGCCTCCTCGAAGTGCTGCGTGACGAGTTGCGGCTGACCGGCAGCAAGGAGGGCTGCAACAACGGCAACTGTGGGGCGTGCAACGTCCTCCTCGACGGCCGGCTCGTCAACTCCTGCCTCGTCTTCGGCGCCGAGGTGCAGGGCAAAGCAGTGACGACGATCGAGGGCATCGCGACGGCGCAAGGGCTGCATCCGCTCCAGCAGAAGTTCCTCGAACACGCGGCCCTGCAATGTGGCATTTGCACGCCGGGCTTCATCGTCGCCGCCAAAGCGCTGCTGGAGAAAAACCCGAAGCCGAGTGAGGAACAGGTGCGGCACTGGCTGGCCGGCAACCTGTGCCGCTGCACCGGCTACGACAAGATCATCCGCGCCGTCCTCGACGCCGCCCGCCTGGGGAGCTGAGCACCTATGACTACTTCGACCACCGGCTACAAGGTCATCGGCACGCGCCCGCTTCGCCATGACGGCGTCGACAAGGTCACGGGACGCGCCCTCTATGGCGCCGACGTGCAGATGGCAGGTTTGCTGCACGGGCGCATCCTTCGCAGTCCCATCCCGCATGGCCTCCTTCGCTCCCTCGATGCGAGCAAGGCCCTCGAACTGCCCGGGGTGGAAGCCGTCGTCACCTGCGCCGATCTCACCGATCCCGGCGACCGGATCGCCGAGTTGGGTGAGGGGGCGGTCAACCTCAAGCATCTGAGCAGCAACTGCCTCGCCCGCGGTAAGGTCCATTACAAGGGCCAGGCCGTCGCCGCCGTCGCCGCCGTCAGCGCGCACCTCGCGGAGGAGGCCCTGAAGCTGATTGCCGTCGAATACGAAGGACTTCCGCACGTCACCGATGTCCGGGCCGCCATGCAGGACGGCGCTCCGCTGCTGCACGACGATCTCGTCACCGAGTCGCTCGGCAAGCCGACCGGCAAGCGCTCCAACATCGCCAAGCACATCCAGTTCAAGAAGGGCGACGTCGCGCAGGGATTCCAACAGGCGGCCGTTGTCATCGAGCGCGAGTTCCACACCGCGACCGTTCATCAGGGCTACATCGAACCCCACAACGCGACCGCCCTGTGGAACGCCGACGGGACCGTGACGATCTGGTGCAGCACGCAGGGCGCGTTCACGGTGCGGGCACAGGTGGCAGAGTTGCTGGGTATCCCACTGTCGCGCATCAAGGTCGTGCCGATGGAGATTGGCGGCGGCTTCGGCGGCAAGATTCGCGTCTATCTCGAACCCGTCGCGGCGGCCCTGAGCAAGAAGACGGGCAAGCCGGTCAAGATCACCATGAACCGGGCCGACGTCTTCGAGGCGACCGGTCCGACTCCCGGTTCCTACATCAAGGTGAAGATGGGTGCCGACAAGGACGGCAAGCTCGTCGCGGCCCGGGCCACCCTCGCTTACGAGGCCGGCGCGTTTCCCGGCTCTCCGTTGGGACCGGGGGCGATGTGCATCTTCGCTTGCTATGACATTCCCAACGTCCACATCGACGGCTATGACGTCGTCGTCAACAAGCCGGCGACGTCGGCCTATCGCGCGCCCGGTGCGACCAATGCCGCCTTCGCCAGTGAAACCGTCGTGGACGAACTCTGCGAGCACCTGAAGATCGATCCCCTCGATTTCCGCATCCAGAACGGCGCTCGGGAAGGAACGCGCCGCGCCGATGGCCCGGTCTTTCCCCGGATTGGCATGGTGGAAACCGCCCAGACGGCGAAGCAGCATGCGCACTACACGGCTCCCCTGGGGCCAAATCCCAAAGCTCAAATCTCAAATCCCAAATTCGAGAAGGCAGGCGATGGCGCGAATTTGGGATTTGAGATTTCGGGTTTGAGAGTTCCCCGGAGGGGTCGGGGCGTGGCGTCGGGCTTCTGGTTCAACTGCGGTCTGAAGTCCAGCGCCAGCGCTAGTGTCAATGCCGACGGCACGGTCAGCCTCGTCGAGGGATCGACCGATATCGGCGGCTCCCGCACCTCGATCGCGATGCAGCTGGCCGAGTCGCTCGGCATTCGCGCCGACGACGTGCGCCCCGCGGTCGGCGACACCGACACGGTCGGCTACACCGACGTGACCGGCGGCAGCCGCGTCACCTTCGCGACCGGCTGGGCCGCCTACGAGGCCGGCCAGGACATCAAGCGGCAGATGATCGCCCGCGCCGCGCTCCTCTGGGGCGTCCAGCCGGAAGCGGTGGCCTACGAGGACGGCACGCTGCGCTGCCTGAGCGATGACAAGAAACGGCTGACGTTCAAGGAGTTGTCCGAGAAATTGCATGCGACGGGCGGCACGATCGTCGGCCGAGCGAGCGTCGATCCGCCAGGTGTCGGCGGCGGCTTCGCGACGCACGTTGTCGATGTCGAGGTCGATCCCGAGACGGGCAAGGTGACGGTCCTGCGCTACACGGCGGTGCAGGACGTCGGCAAAGCGATTCATCCGAGTTACGTCGAGGGCCAGATGCAGGGCGGGGTCGTCCAGGGCATCGGCTGGGCGCTGAACGAGGAATACATCTACAACGAGCAGGGCGTGATGACGAACGCCAGTTTCCTCGACTATCGGATGCCGACGGCCCTCGATCTGCCCATGATCGACACGGTCCTGGTCGAGGTGGCCAACCCGGGCCATCCGTACGGAGTGCGCGGCGTCGGCGAAGTGCCGATCGTGCCGCCGCCCGCCGCGCTGGCCAACGCGATCTATCAGGCCCTCGGCGTCCGCATGGACGAGTTGCCGATGTCGCCGGGACGGGTGATGGCGAAATTGTTGGCGAAGCAATGAGCGAGGAGAGGATGGCGCGGGTCTGGATTCCGCCTCTGCTGCGCGACCTGACGGGGGGAAGGGAAACCGCCACCGTGCCGGGCGCGAACGTGGGTGAGCTCATCGAGGCGCTGGAGCAGCAGTTTCCCGGAGTGCGCGGCCGGCTGTGTCCGGGCGGGGCGTTGCGTCCCGGACTGGCGGTGATCGTCGATGGCCAGGTGGGACGGTTGGGCCTGTTGGAGACGGCCGGGCCAGACAGCGAGGTCCATTTTTTGCCCGCGATTGCGGGCGGCTAAGGCCAGCGCGACACGGCGGTCATCCAGGTTTGGCTCGGCGACGGGCTCAGCCAGTTCGAGACGTTCGATTCCAACCGCAACGCCCCCCGTCGAGGTCCGCGGCCCCTACCGGGCCATCCGCACCCGACTGCGAGGAACCCGCTTCCGCGAGAAACCTCCACGCAGCTTCCGGGTAACCAGCGGGAATCTTCTTGCGGATTCCTTGCGGTAAGGGCAGAATCGACCCCACCAGTCTCTCAGAACGCCCGACGCGGAGTGGTCTCCCATGCCTCATCCCCAGGCCGACCGCAATCTGCTCTTTGGTATCCTCGCCTTGCAGATGGACTTCATCTCGCGCGAAGCCCTCGTCGCCGCCATGCACGCCTGGGTCCTCGACAAGGCGAAATCCCTCGGCCAGGTCCTCCTCGAGCAAGGGACTCTGCGTGCTGCGAACCGCGAGCTGCTCGAAGCACTGGTCGAGCGACATCTGGAGATGCACAACAACGATCCGCAGCAGAGCCTGGCCGCGGTCAGCTCTCTCCGCTCAGTACGGCAGGACCTCCAGCAGGTCGCCGACGCGGACGTGCAGGCCAGTCTGGTGCATGTCTCCGCGGACCGCTCGGAATTCGATCCCAATGCGACCAGCCCCGACATCATCGGCCGTTCTACCGGCGCCGTCGCGCGTTTTCGCATTCTGCGGCCGCACGCTCGGGGCGGCCTGGGCGAGGTCTTCGTGGCCCGCGACGAGGAACTGCAACGCGACGTCGCCCTCAAGGAGATCCAGGAACGCCACGCCGGCCAGCCGGAGAGCCGGGCGCGTTTTCTGCTGGAGGCCGAGGTGACGGGGCAACTGGAGCATCCCGGCATCGTGCCGATTTACGGCCTGGGCGTCTACGCCGACGGCCGGCCTTTCTACGCCATGCGTTTCATTCAGGGCGATAGCCTCAAGGATGCCCTTGCGGCCTTCTACCAGGCCGAGCAAACGGGGCCGTCGGGGTCGGCACGCTCGCTGGGATTGCGGCGATTGCTGGGACGGTTCGTCGACGTGTGCAATGTCATGGCCTACGCGCACAGCCGGGGCGTGCTGCACCGCGATCTGAAGCCGGGCAACATCATGCTCGGCAAGTACGGCGAAACGCTCGTCGTCGACTGGGGCCTGGCCAAGGTGCTCGGCAAGGCCGATGTCGAGGGGACCGAAGGAGCGCTGTTGCGCTCGGGCGATTCCGCCCTGACGCAGACCGGCAAGGCGCTGGGCACGCCCGCGTACATGAGCCCGGAACAGGCCGCCGGCCGCCTCGAGCAACTGGGCCCGGCCAGCGATGTCTACAGCCTGGGGGCGACGCTTTTCCACGTCCTGACCGGGCAGGCGCCCTTTGCCGAGGCAGACATGGGGGCCGTGCTGCAGAAGGTGCAGAAGAGCGACTTTCCGCCGCCGCGCCAGGTCAAAGGGCAGGTGCCGGCGGCCCTGGAAGCGGTCTGTCTCAAGGCGATGGCGCTGAAGTCGGCGGAGCGTTACGCCACACCGCGCGAGCTGGCCGAGGAGATCGAGCGCTGGCTGGGCGACGAGCCAGTGGCGGCCTACCGCGAGCCCTTCCTGGCCCGGGCGGGCCGCTGGGTGCGCAAGCATCCCGCCCGGGTCACGGGCGTTGCGGCCCTTGTCTTCACCGCCCTGGTGGCCCTGGGAGTCGGCTCGCTGCTGCTGTCCAGCGAGCAGGCTCGCACGCTCCAGGAACAGCAGGGCAAGCTCGATGAGCAACAGAAGCGGGCCCTGGCCCAGGTCGATGCGCTGCTCAACGCCACGCCGGTTCCTGCGGGAGCGGCTGCTGGCGGAGGACACCGAACCCGAGGAGGCGCTGTTGCTGCGCGATCAGTCGGCGCTGCACGGCGGCCAGCAGCTGGCAAAAGAGCTATGGGCCGTCGTGGGGCAGGTCGCTGACCTGCCGGCGGCTCCGGCAGGTCAGCGACCTGCCCCACGACAGGCAGAGCGACGCTTCCGGGCGCTGGTCGCCCTGGCCGGCTTCGACCCGAAGAGCCCTCGCTGGAAGGAAGCGGGGCGTGACGTGGTGGGCCCGCTCTTGGCGGCGGAGCCGCTACACGCCGCTGTCTGGAGTGCCGGCCTGCGCGACGTCAAGGAATCCCTGCTGGCGCCGCTGAGCGAAGTGTACCGTGATCGCGAGCGCCCGGCGGAGCGGCGGCTGGCGACGTTCATCCTGAGCGATTATGTCGGCGACTATCCGCAGCGGCTGGCCGAGCTGCTGATGGATGCCGACGAGCAGCAGTTTGCCGTGCTGTTCCCGAAGCTTCAAGCGCACGGCGAGAGCGGCCTGCCCGTGCTGACCGGCGAGGTAGACAAGAAACTGCCCGCGGATGCCAAGGAGGACGACAAGGAGCAGTTGGCGAAGCGGCAGGCGAATGCGGCGGTAGCCATGTTGCGGATGAATCAGCCCATGAAGGTGTGGCCGCTCTTGAAGCACCGTCCCGATCCGCGCGTGCGGAGCTATCTGATCCACCGCTTCGGGCCGCTGGGGGCGGAGGTCGGGGCCCTTGTCAAGCGGCTGGCAGAAGAGCCAGACGTGTCGATTCGTCGGGCGTTGCTCCTGAGCCTTGGCCCGGAGGAATTTGGCAAGGAAGCCTGGACGCCGGAGGGGAAGAGGCGGCTGGTGCAGCAGGTGCAAGAGATGTATCGCACGGTGGACGATCCAGGGCTGCATGCGGCGGCGGAATGGCTGCTGCGGCAGTGGAAGGAAGAGGCGTGGCTGCGTCAGACCAACGAAGCAGGGGCCAAGGACAAGCCGCAGCGGGAGAAATGGCTCGAGGGCATCCGGCAGGAGCTGGCGAAGACGGCGAGCCGGGAGCGTAAGCGACCGGAGGGCCGGCACTGGTACGTCAACGGGCAGGGGCAGACGATGGTGGTGATCCCTGGCCCGGTGGAGTTTGTGATGGGCTCGCCACCCACGGAGGAGGGCAGAGGGGGTGTTGAGTCCCAGCACCGCAAGCGGATCGGTCGGACGTTCGCCCTCGCCGCCACGTCGGTGACCAAGGAGCAATTCCTGCGTTTCCTCCCGAAATTCGGGCACACTGAGATGAAGCGTTATCCTGACCCGACGTGTCCCATCGGCGGCGTGGTATGGTATGAGGCGGCGGCCTACTGCAACTGGTTGAGCAAGCAAGAGGGCATCCCCGAAGACCAGTGGTGCTACGAGACGAACCCGCGGGGGCAGGTGACCAAGCTGAAGGAGAAGTACCTGAGTCGGACGGGGTATCGGTTGCCGACGGAAGCAGAGTGGGAGTATGCTTGCCGGGCGGGGGCGGCAACGAGCCGGTATTACGGGGAGTCGGCGGAACTGCTGGGGAAGTACAGCTGGTATTTCCAGAACGCTGGGGAACGGACCTGGCCGGTAGGGAGCAAGAAGCCCAATGATCTGGGCTTGTTCGATCTGCACGGCAATGTGTATTCTTGGTGCCAGGAGCGGTACAAGGAGTATCCGCAGGGGGCGCAGGTAGAAGACGATATTGAAGATATTCTAAGTATAGATACCCAAGAAGGCCGTGTGTTGCGGGGCGGCTCGTTCCTCAGTCCTGCGTCGTTCCTCCGCTCTGCCAACCGTTACATGCTTGTGCCGGCCTACCGTTACATCTATGTCGGCCTCTGTCCGGCGAGGACTTTCCGCTGAGCCCCTTTACTGCTTTACTTCTTTCCCGCAGGATGCGGGAAGGCGAAAAATGTTCTTTTTGAACATGGGTACACTATACGCCAGGAGTGGCGATGGCGGGCCACCGGGACCACGAGGAACTGGTCGTAATCACGAAGACTTACGATCTAATTTTGTGGTCTTGTCACCACACCAGCCGCTTCCCTCGTAACCACCGCTTCGTGCTGGGCGAACGCATCGAGCGCCACTTGTACGAGTTGCTGGAGACGCTGATTCAGGCCAAGTACACGCGGCAGCGGCAGGAGTTGCTGGCGCAGGCCAACCGGCGCCTGGAAACCCTGCGCTTCCAGATGCGGCTTTCAAAGGATCTGCAATGTATTAAACTGAACAGCTACCACTTCGTGGCCAACGCCTTGGACGAGGTCGGCCGGCTGGTCGGCGGCTGGCTCAAGAGCGGGGCTTGATTCTTCCCCCCTCTCCCCTGGGGGGAGAGGGGAGCAAGAGGGAGGCATGAAACGCCACGGCCACCTGTGGGACAAGGTCATTTCCTTCGAGAGCCTGCTCCGTGCCGCCGAGCGGGCCCGGCCAAATGAAGTGCAGGCCCGGCGGGTCTGGTAGGCCGCACGGCTCGAAGGCCCCGCCGGGCGCTTTCCATATCCACAGTCCCGCGACGGAAGAACGACAGGCGAGCCGCCCGCCGCTACGGGGCACCTCTTCCCCGGCATCACTTCTCGGGCGACATCTGAAAACGGTGTTTTCATTGTCGAAAAATCACGTTGTCGCGCATTCTCCCTCCCTCCGCCGCTGACCTATAGTTGCGCTAAAGAGCGTGCCGAGGCGTGTGCCTCCCTCGATCAAAATGCCGACCTGTGCCCGGGCGGCGGCATCCTCCCGACTGGAACCGTCGCCCGCGGAACTGGCCCCGTCCCAGGAACAGACATGAAGGCCATCCTGCCCTACCGTCCCACCGCCTCGCTCGCCATCGCCCTCGACCAGGTCCGCCAGGACATGGAGGATCGCCTCCAGGAACTGCTCGCCAATCACCTCATCCTCATGGAGGACTGGGAAAAGCTCACTCCAGACATCAAGAAAGAGGTCCTGTCCTCGCTGGACGTATCGGGGTTCTTCGCGACGCTCGTCGAGCACGGGTTGCTCAACACCTACCAGGCCGGCCGCATCGAGGCAGGGACCTCGTTCGGCCTGGTGCTGGGCAACTATCGCATCCTCGAGCGGGTGGGCGCCGGCGGCATGGGCGTCGTCTTCAAGGCCGAGCACATCCGCCTCCGCCGCCAGGTGGCCATCAAGGTCATGCCCGTCGAGCAGGAGCACTCTGCCACGCTGCTGTTGCGCTTCTACAGCGAAGTCCGCGCCATCGCCCAGCTCGTCCACCCCAACATCGTCGCCGCCATCGACGCCGGCGAGGTGGCTGGCCCGCGCCCCGACGACCCGGTCCTGCACTACTTCGTCATGGAGTACGTGCCCGGCCAGGACCTCGAGGAGTACGTCCTGCAGCACGGCCCGCTCGACCCGACGCTCGCCTGCGACATCGTCCAGCAGGTGGCCGCGGCGCTGGGCGAGGCGAACAAGCACAACATGGTGCATCGCGACATCAAGCCGTCGAACATCCTGATCACGCCGGAGGGACAGGCCAAGCTGCTCGACTTCGGCCTGGCGCGGAGCAACATGTGCCGGCTTACTGAGCCGGGCACCGTCCTGGGCACGCTCGACTTCATGGCTCCCGAGCAGGTCAAGGACGCTAGCATGGTCGACATCCGGGCCGACCTGTACGCCCTGGGGGGAACGCTCTACTGGTGCCTGACCGGCCGTCTGCCATTCCCGCCGCAGAAGAACGTGGCGCAGGACCTGGCCCGCCGGCTGACGCAGCCGCCGCCGTCGCTGTTGGCTGCCCGGCCCGACATTCCGCGCGAGCTGGATGCGATCGTCACCCGGCTGATGGCACTCGACCCCGAAGACCGCTACCCGACGCCCGAGGCCGTGCAGGAGGCGCTGCTGCCGTGGGTGGCCGGCGGGCTCAGGGCGTTCCAGACGGCCCGCGTCTCGCAGTGCCGGGACGAGCCCAGCTACTCGCCGTCCGGCAACCGCCTGTCGCGGTCGATGCTACAGCGAGCCGACATGCCCTACCAGATCCTGGTTGTGGACGACGAGCCGGCGCCACGGCAGCTCTGCTGCTGTGTACTCAAGGCGGAAGGGATCGTCTGCGACGAGGCCGCCGGCGGCCTCGAGGCGCTGGACATGGTGTATCGCAAGCCCTATGACCTCGTCCTGCTCGACATCAACATGCCGGACGTGTCGGGGCTGGAGGTCTGTCGCCGGCTGCGCGAGCAGGAACCGTGTCCGCACCTGAAGCTCATCACCCTGTCGGGCTTCGCCAATCCCGACGACATGGCCCAAATGCTGCTCGCCGGCGCCGACGATTTCCTCGCCAAGCCGTTCAGCATCGTGCAGTTGATGGCCCGCGTCAAGGCAGCGCTGCGGCTCAAGGAGGCGCAGGATCGCTCCGACCTGCTGACGTGCCATCTGCTGACGCTCAACCAGGAACTGGAGAAGAGCCTCTGCGCTCGCGACAGCAACCTGGTCGACGCCCGCAACGCCCTGGTGTTGGCCCTGGCCAAGCTGGTCGAGCACCGCGACGGCGTCAGCAGCGGCCGGCTGGGACGGCTGCAGCGCTACACGCGGACACTGGCCGAGGAGGCATCGCACGGCGACCACTTCGCCAGCCAGATTGACCGCAAGTTCGTCGATCTGCTGGCCTGCACCGCACCGCTTCTGGACATCGGCAAGGTCGGCCTGCCCGACCACATCCTGCTCAAGCCGGGCAAGCTGACGAGCGACGAGCGGATCATCATGCAGGCGCACACGGTGATCGGTTCGGACATCCTCACGACGGTCGCCGAGCAACACGGCTCGGCGCGTGCCTTTTTGCAGATGGCGATCGACGTGGCCCGGCATCATCACGAGCGCTACGACGGCAAGGGCTACCCCGACCATCTGGCGGGGGACGCGATCCCGCTGGCGGCGCGGCTGGTGTCGCCGTGCGATGCCTCCTCGGCCAGTGTCCGCGTGTAGCGCTGCAGCCGTCCCAGCCAACGAGTTCGAGCAAATCTTCCGCGACAATCTCGACTGACTTTAGGTGGTAGGATGGTGAGGTGGTGAGGTGGTGAAGTGGTGAGGAAGGCGCCCCTCACCACCCCACCACCTCACCACCTCACCACCGCTCGCCGGCGTCACTTGCAGACGCGGAGCAGCTCCTGGATGGAGGTCTGACCCGAGATGACTTGACGGAGACCGTCCTCTTGCATCGCCTTCATGCCGCCCTTGATGGCCTCCTGCTTGATGGCGTTGAGGTTGGGATTCTCGCGGATCAACTCACGAACCCGATCGGTGACGACAAGCATCTCGAAGATGCCGGTGCGGCCACGGTAGCCGGTCCCGCCACATTGCGGGCACACCCGCGCTGCCGCCGGAGTCTTCCCCTCGTCGCTTTCCACCTCCTCCGTTTCGGTGGCCGGCCTTACCTCGGTCGGTCGATAAAAGAACTTGATCTGGGCGGCGGGCAGGTTCGCCTTGCGCAACAGGTCGGCGTTGGGCTTGTACTTGACCTTGCACTTCGGGCAGAGCACACGCACTAGGCGCTGGCCCAGGACCGCCGACAGCGCCGACGCGATCAAAAACGGCGCCACGCCGAGGTCGATCAGGCGGGCGATGGCCGTGGTCGTGTCGTTGGCGTGCAGGGTGGTGAAGACCATGTGACCCGTCTGGGCCGCCTGACAGGCGATTTCCGCCGTTTCCTGATCGCGAATCTCGCCAATGTAGATGACGTCGGGGTCCTGCCGCAGGATGCTGCGCAACTCGCTGGCGAACGTCTTGCCGGCCTTGGGATTGATCTCGATCTGCGTGACGTTGTCGATGTGGTACTCGACCGGGTTCTCGACGGTGATGACGTTCTTCTGGTAGCGGTCGATCTGGCCGAGGCAGGCGTACAGGGTGGTGCTCTTGCCGGCTCCCGTCGGGCCACAGACGATAAACAGGCCGTGCGGCTGGATGACGATGCCGTGGACCTTCTCGCGGATGGCCGTCCGCATGCCAAGGCGGGCGAGCTCCAGCAGCGCCCCCTCGCGGTCGAGGATGCGCAGGACGAGCTTCTCGCCGTTGACGCTGCCGGCGGTGGCGACGCGGAAGTCGATGGAGCGGCTGCCGTCGACGACGGCGGAAAAGCTGCCGTCCTGCGGCTTGCGCTTCTCGGTGATGTCGAGGGCGGCGAGCACCTTGAAGATGTTGACGACTGAGTCGCCCATGGCGCGGCCGAACGGCGTGGCCGCCTGCAGGATGCCGTCGATGCGTAAGCGAACGAGCATTTCCTCCTTGGTCGGCTCAAGGTGTATGTCGGTGGAGCGGCGGTCGAGGGCCTCGCGAACGAGATCGAGGGCGGACTGGTAGCCGCGCGATTCGGCGGCCCGTGCCGTGCGCGCGTCGTCCTCCTCGTTGCGGTCGCTGCTCTTGCCGACGAAACGGATCGGGATCGGTGTTTCCTCGTCGTCGTCCTCTTTGCGCACCTTCCTCTTGAACAGGCGGGCCGCGAGGCGGCGCAGGTGACGCGGCGTCAGCACCTGTTCGTTGGCATCGACCTTCTCATTGCGGACGTAGACGTACGACAGCACGGAGCCGAGGTACAAGAGCAGCAGGAAGAAGAACGCGGGCAAGAAGGCCTTCACGCCCCAGACGGCAAGCAGACCGAGCAGCCCGCTGCCCAACAGGAGCGGGTTCCAGGTCTTGCGCGGCAGCTTCAGTTGGCGCGCATCCTGGTCGACCCACCAACAGGTGCGGACCCAGCACAGGTAGATGACCAGGACGGCGAGGAACTTGAAGGGATTGTAGTAGAAGCCGTCCCCGCGCGGAAAACTCGCAGCAGAAAGGATGAATGATGAATGCTGAATGATGAATGCAGAACTCATCGCCTAGTCCCTCCTGTCGCCCGGCCTCGCCTCGGCCGGCCTCTTTCTGTTGATTCATCATTCAGCATTCAGCATTTTCCGTTAGAGGATACCGGGCGTCGAGACCTTGATGCCCTTGAAGGCCATCTTGAGCTGCTCGGGGTTCGGCGCGACCTCCAGAGCAGTGGCCCGATCGATCAGGTTGTCGTTGACCAGCCGCAGCAGGCTCTCGGTGAAGTCGAGCATGCCCTCCAGAAAGCCGATGCGGATAGCGTCGGGCAGCTTCTTGTCTTCGGCCTTGATAATCAGATCGCGGACGGTCGGGTTGACCATCATGATCTCGTTGGTCGGCACGCGCTGCACGCCGGGCTTGATCGACGGCAGCAGCTTCTGGGCGACGATCGCCTTGAGGTTGAACGCCAGCGCCTGGCGGATCGCCGGGTGCATGTCGGCGGGGAACAGGTCGAGGATACGGCCGATCGTCGAGGGTGCCGTCGAGGCGTGGATGGTGCCGAATACGAGGTGGCCCGTTTCGGCGGCGTTGATGCCGGCCTCGAACGTGTCACGGTCCCGCATCTCACCGACGAGGATGATGTCGGGGTCTTCCCGCACCGCATGCTTCAGCGCCGTGGCCCAGTCCTTGACATCGAGGAAGACCTCGCGCTGGTTCACGACCGACTTCTTGTCGGTGAAGGTGTACTCGATCGGGTCCTCGATGGTGAGGATGTGCAGGTATTCCCGCTCGTTGATGTAGTCGAGCATGCTGGCGATGGTGGTGCTCTTGCCGGAGCCGGTGACACCGGCAAGGATGATCAGGCCCTGGTCGTAGTGGCAGAGCTTCTCGATCGAGTCCGGCAGGTGCAAGGCCTCGAAGGTGGGGATCTTGGAGGTGACGCGGCGGGAGACCAGGCTGAGCCGGCCGCGCTGCTTGAACAGGTTGACACGGAAACGGCACTCGTCCTGGCCGATGACATACGAGTAGTCGATGCCGCCGGTAGTTTCGAGGGTCTGCTTCATGGCGGGCGTCAGGGTCGGGAACAGGAGTCGCTCCATGTCCTCCTGGGTGAGCGGCTTCATCTCCATGCGGCGGATGATGCCCTTGAGGCGCATCATCGGCGGCAGGCCGACCTTGAGGTGCAGGTCGCTGCCCTCGTGTTTCATGACCATGCGGAAGAGTTTGTTGACCTCCGGCTCGCGGCGTAGCTCGGCGGGAACGCGCGGCGGTTCAGCTTGGATCAGTTCGTCGTCGGCAGTTGCCATCTCTCACCTCCAAGGGATGAAGGATGAAGGATGAATACGGAATGAGAAAGGCGCAAACGGCTCCTTCTTCCCTCTTGTTCGTTCATCATTCATCATTCATCATTCATCATTCCCCGTCCGTCGCACAGGCACTCCCCGCGAGGCCAGGTAGGCCTTGGTCGCGGCGATGCCGTACTCGTTGTAATGGAAGATGCTCGCGGCCAGGGCGGCGTCGGCACCACCGGCGGTCAGCACCTGGTAGAGGTGCTCCGGGCTGCCGGCCCCGCCACTGGCCACCACCGGGATGCGCACCGCGTCGGCAACCGCCCGCGTCATTGGCAGGTCGTAGCCGGCCTTGGTGCCGTCGGCGTCCATCGACGTCAGAACGATCTCGCCGGCGCCGAACTGCTCGACGCGGCGGGCCCAGGCGACCGCTTCCAACCCGGTCGGGATGCGGCCCCCGTTGATCTGGACCTCCCAGACCTCGCGGCCGTCACGCCGCACCCGGCGCGGGTCGATGTTGACCACGGTGGCGCAGCGGCCGAACTTGCGGGCGACCGCGGTAATCAACTCGGGAGTTCGCACGGCCGCCGAGTTGATGCTGACCTTTTCGGCGCCGGCCTGGATCAGCCGGGTCGCGTCCTCGAGGCTCCGAATGCCGCCGCCGACGGTGAACGGCATGAAGATCTCTTCCGAGACGCGGCGGACGACGTCGAGCAGGATCGCGCGGCCCTCGTGGCTGGCGCTAATGTCGAGGAAGACCAACTCATCGGCGCCCTCCTCTTCGTAGCGCCGCGCCACCTCGACGGGATCGCCGGCGTCGCGCAGGGCGAGGAAGTTGACTCCCTTGACTACCCGCCCACAGTTGACGTCCAGGCAGGGAATAATACGTGCCGTCAGCATGGATAGGCGGGCCGCGGGCCGCGAACACTCGAGGATTGAGTGGGCACAAACCACTCATATAACCATTCAGTTTAGAGGGAGCCGCGCGCGCGGTCAACCACTTCGGTGCCTGCGCGCTTGCTGGACCTGCGACGGGCTCAGCCCAGCGGGCCGGCCCGTTGGGCGTTCTCGATGGCGACTGCGGCGGACTCCTTGACCAGGGAGATGACCTCGGCGTCCTCGGCGGTGAAGGGCCCGGTCCGCTTGTTGAGCAGCTGGAAGACGCCGATAATGCGGCCGTCGCGCCCGTGCAGTGGCAGCGCCAGCACGCTCCGCGTGCGGAAACCGCTGCGTTGGTCGATGTGCGAGTGGAAGCGCGCGTCGGCGTAGGCGTCGGGCACGTTGATCGTCTCTCCCGTGACGGCGACCGTCCCGGCGATGCCAACGCCGAGCGAGAGACGGATCGGCTCGACGCGGTCGTCCAGCAGGATTCGCGACCACAGCTCGCGGCGGGCCGGATCGACGAGATAGACGGTGGCGGTCTCCGCGCCCGTCAGCCGGACCGCGCACTCGCTGAGCAACCGCAGCAAGGAGTCGAGGTCGCGCGTGGCGACCAGGCGGCGCGCCATCTCCAGGACCAGGTGGAGCCGCTCGACGTCGCGCTCGGCGGCCCGCTGGCGACGACTGCTCTCGCGCAGGGCGGCCTGCAGCTGGGCATGGTAGACGCCACCGCCGGCCAGCAGGCCGAGCACGGCGACAGCGCCGACCGCCACCGCGTTGTACCACAGCAAGCCGACGGTCAGACCCAGGAGGGCCAGCCCGGCCGTGCCCAGCACCAGGGTCAGGGCGGGCCGCTGCCGCACCCACCGGATCAGGCGCTCGATGGGCCGTGGCGGGCGGGCAGCGACGGGCTCGCCGGCCAGGTAGGCCTGCAAGTCGTCGGCAAGGGCACGACCGCTCTGATAGCGCCTTGCCGGATCTTTTTCCAGGCACTTGAGGCAAACCGTCTCCAGGTCGCGCGGGCAGCGCGCCGCCAGCCGCGACGGCGGCAGGGGGTCCTGGGTGCGCAGCTGCAGGACGGTGTCCAGGGGCGTGTCGCCCTGGAAGGGCGGCAGCCCGGTCAGCAGCCGATACAGGATGGCTCCCAGCGCATGCACATCGGCGGGCGGGCCGACCGAGCGCGACCGGCCGCTGGCCTGCTCGGGGGCCATGTAGCCGGGCGTGCCCAGGATGGCGCTGCTGCGCGTCAGTCCCTCCTCGAGGTCGATGCGCTTGGCGAGACCGAAGTCGGTGATCTTGGGCTCGAAATCCGCAATCACGAGGCCGAAGTCCGGGGGCAGGTCTTCTTTCTTCGGTTCGGGTTTCGGTGCAGGCTTCTCGGACTTCCTCTGCATGAGGATGTTGGCGGGGGTGAGGTCGCGGTGGACGACGCCGCGGTGGTGGGCGTAGTCCATGGCCAACGCCAGCACGCGCACCAACTCGGCCGCCCGGCGCGGCTGCAACTGGCGGCGGCCGACCGTCGTCTCGAGGGAGTAGCCATCGACGTACTCCATGACGAGGAATGGCCTGCCTTCGTGCTCGCCGACCTCATGCACCTGGACGATGTTGGCGTGCTGCAAGCGTGCCACCGCCTCCGCCTCGGTGCGGAAGCGTGCCACCTGCTCGGATCCAGCCTGGTCGGCGTGGAGAATCATCTTGAGGGCGACGATGCGTTTCAGGCCCGCCTGCATCGCCTTGTAGACGACGCCCATCCCGCCGCGGCCAAGGAAGCCGAGGATCTCGTAGCTGCCGATGCGGCTCGGCGGCGCGACCGGCTCGGTCCGGCCGCTGGACTCCAGCACGGTGCGAGGAGCGCCCATACAGCCGGTCACGTTGCGATTGCTGACTGCCGTCCCCAGGAACGACTCCATCTCCGCGACCGCGCCGGAGTCCGGCTCGGGTTCGGGCGGCTCAGGCCCGGGAGGCTGCGGCGGGTGCGTCTCAGCTGGCTCGTCGGGCGGCGTGATGGGAGGCGGAGTGTCGGGCATGGGGCACGTCCTCGGTGTGGGTTCCCAACGGGCGCGAGGCCAACCACGTGTTGCCCGGCCCGAGCCTCGTTCTCTCCGCGTTCTCTCCTTCAGGAATGAGGATACCACACCGGCTTTGTAGTTTGGAATTGGTAGTTTGTAATTTGTCGTTGGACGGAAGGGCGACAAGCTCTCGGTCAAATTCCAAGCTACCAATTCCAAGCATCAGGTGCGGCGCGCGAGGCGATGCGCCAGGTAGCCCGACAGGGCGACGCCCAGCGAAGCGTCGGTCGGCAGGCGGACGTAGTCGACGTCCTGGCCGCGGCAACCGCTCTGCATCTCCGCCAGAAAGGCCTCGACCTCGTGCAGGTAACCCTCCCGTAGCGAGCGTGGGTCGGTCAGCAGGTCGGGCCACTGTTCCAGGCCGCGAAACAGCGTCGCTTCACGGAAGGGAAATTCCAGCTCGGCGCGGTCCATGATGTGCAACATGACGACCTCGTGCTTCTTGTGGCGCAGGTGCTTCAGCCCGGCCAGGACCTCCGCCGGCTCGTCGAACAGGTCGCTGAGAACGACGACGATGGAGCGGCGCGTGATGCGCTCGGCGAGGTCGTGGAAGAGGGCGGCGAGATTGGTCTTCTCCTTGCCGGTGCCGCCGCGGTTGAGCACGGTCACCATCTCCTTGAGGTGCGACGGCTGGCTGGAGGGGCGCAGGAAGTCGCGGACCTGGTTGTCGAAGGTGACCAGGCCGGCGGAGTCCTGCTGGTGCAGCACGAGGTAGGCCAGGGCCGCCGCCGCCATGCAGGCGTAGTCGTACTTGCTGACCAGCGCCCGGCCATCGTCGCCGATCGGGCCGGAGCTGTAGTTCATCGACTCGCTGACATCGAGGAGGAGCCAGCAGACGAGATTGGTTTCTTCCTCGTACTGCTTGAGGTAGAAGCGCCCGGTGCGGCCGTAAACCTTCCAGTCGACGTGGCGGATGTCGTCGCCGGGCACGTACTCGCGGTGCTGGGCGAACTCGACGGAGAAGCCGTGATACGGGCTCTTGTGCATGCCCGACAGGTAGCCCTCGACGATGAGGCGGGCCTGCAGTTCGAGGCTGCGCACCTTGGCGAGCGCCAGCGGGTCCAGGTATTTTCTCGGGTCGTCCATCCTCGAAAGGATGAAGGATGAAGGATGAAGGATGAACAGAAGA
>JACOUH010000203.1 GCA_016177925.1 Planctomycetota bacterium
GGCCTCGGCGGCCCTCATCACCAGTGCCTCCGTGGCGAGGCGATCCATCTCGATGTGAGCGATGTGCTCCTGGATCAGCTGGTGCTTGCCGATCAGCTTGCCGTGCTGGACGCGTTCCTGCGTGGCGTAGCGGACCACCTCGGTGAGGCAGTCCTCGATGACGCCGAGGCAGCCCGACGCGACGCTGATGCGGCCGCTGACCAGCGTCCCCATCGCGATCTTGAAGCCGTTGCCCTCCTCGCCGAGCAGGTTCTCGGCCGGCACGCGGCAGCCACGCATGCTGAACATCGCCGTGTTCGACGTCGGCATGCCCATCTTTGCCTGCGGCGTGAACGACTCGACCTCGAAGCCGGGCACGTCGGTGTCGAGAACGAAGGCGCTGACGCGGCGGTCCCGGCCAGTGGCATTCTTGGGATAGGCAAAGGTGACGATGGCCTGGGCGATGCCGCCGTTGGAGATCAGGTACTTGTCGCCGTCGAGGACAAAGTGGTCGCCGCGCCGCTCGTAGGTGGAGGTCATCTCGAGGGGATTGCTGCCAGCCTCGGGCTCAGTCAGGCCGAAGGCGAGGACCTTGTCGCCGCGACAGGCGGCTGGCAGGTAGCGGCGTTTCAGGTCGTCGCTGCCCCAGGTCAGGATGGGGTACTCGCCGATGGAGGTGTGGCCGGAGAAGAAGGTGCGGACGCCCGTGCCCTCGCGGCCGATGCGGGCCAGGGCGCGAGCGTAGGTGACCGTGTCGGCGCCGCGGCCGCCGTACTCGACCGGCACCGGCATGCCGAGAAGGTTGTACTTGCGCGCTAGCGGCAGCACCTCCTCGTTGAAGCGGTACTCGACGTAACAGAGTTCTTCGATCGGGCGAATCTCCTGGCAGAATGCCTCGACGTCATCGAGGAGCTTCTTCTGGTCGGAAGGGGTCATGGCCCGGGCCTCCGTGGCGGTGGGATGAGACATCTTCCGCATTCTAGTTGGCCCAAACGGGCCGGTACAGCCCGAAGCCGAGAACGAAAAGAACCCTGCCTCTCGTTCCCCGGGCTCGAAGACTCGCCCGGAGCTTTATTCGTGTCGCCCCGAGGGCTCCAAGACCCGAGCCCGGAGGGCGATTGCAATAAAGTGCGGGGTCCAGTGCGGGGCCCAGGATCATGGCGGTCGCTTTGCCGAAGCGGCCGGACGGGCTATCATGCCCAGAGAAGACAGCCCGTTTCGTGACGTCTCGCCGCGAGGAAACGGTCCATGTCCGATGCACCCACTCCTTCCGTGTCCGACCCGCGCCCAACGGGGGCCCCCTTCGTGGCGCCGCCGTCGCGCGGGGCCTCCTGCCTCGGCGTCGCCTTCGGTGTCTCGCTGCTGTTCAACGTGGTCGCCTTCGTGGTGCTCCTCATCATCTGCATGGGGATATTCGTCTTCAAGGGTGGCGACACCGACCCCACCCCGCTGATCGAACGGCGGGTGACGGGCGAGGCCAAGGCCACGAACAAGGTCGCCGTCGTCGAGGTCGAGGGCGTGCTGATGGAAGGCCTGCTCGGCTACGCCCATCGACAGATCGAGACGGCCGCCAAGGACAAGACCGTCAAGGCCATCGTGCTCCGCGTCAACAGCCCCGGCGGAAGCATCACCGCCAGCGACGACCTCTACCATCGCCTCGTGCAGCTCCGCGACGGCCAAACGCCCGGTTCCACGGGCAAGAAGCCGCTCGTCGTGTCGATGGCCTCGCTCGCCGCCTCCGGCGGCTACTACATCAGCATGGCCGGCAAGAAGCACATTTACGCCGAGGAGACAACCATCACCGGCTCGATCGGTGTCTTCGCCGCTTTTCCCAACGTCACCGGGCTGAGCGAGAAGATCGGCTTCGACATGGACGTGATCAAGCGCGGCGAAGTCAAGACCGGCGGGTCCCCCTTCAAGGACATGACGCCCCAGGAGCGCGCCGTCTGGGAGGACATGGTCGAGGAGGGATACACCCGATTCGTGGAGGTCATCGAGGAGAACCGCGCCAACCTCAAGGGGATCATGCACAAGGAGCTGTTCCGCAAGCCACGAGAAGGCATCAAGATCGTCAAGACGAAGGACGGTCACAGAGAAGAGGAGAAGGTGAAGTTCGAGTACGTCCGCCGCCGGGCCGATGGCGGCATCTTCACCGCCAAGGAGGCGAAGAACCATGGGCTGATCGACGAGATCGGCTACCTCGAGGAGGCCATCACGAAAGCGGCCGAGCTGGCCGGCCTCGGGGACGATTACAAGGCCATCCGCTACGAGAAGCCGCGTGTGCTGCTCGACTATCTCCTCGGGATCAAGGCGGACCAGAAGCCGGCTGCCCTGTTCGATCCGGGTCAGCTGTCTTCGGGGTTGACGCCGCGGTTGTGGTATCTGACGCCACAGAGCGAGTTAGCTGGCCTGGCCGCCGCCCTGGGACAACGCCCGTGAAACACCTTCTGCATCTGCCCTCTCGCTTGCTGCTGGCGAGCGGGGGGTGTAAACCCCCCGGTTCTGTGTCCGACTCGGGGTGTGTACCGGGGGGTTTACACCCCCCGCTCGCCAACGGTGTGCTCTTGCTCGGTCTGCTGCTGGGGGCCCTGACGGCCCGCGCTGGATCGCACGAACTGCCGCGGTCCGACGAGGCGGGACGCCGTGCGCAGCGCGAGCGGCTGTACAAGATGACCCAGGCCGAACGGGAGGATTTCTTCCGCGGCAAGAACCCGCGCGAGGTGCGCGACCTGATCGGCCCCCCCCAGCGCATTGCGCGTCAACTCTTCTACCAGGGACGCCTCGAGCAGTGGACTTACGACGACCTGTGCCGGGTCGAGTTTCTTTGCCCGCTTGGCAAGGAAGCCCAATTCCAAGGTGTCCATTCGCTCAGCAAGCGGTAACGGGACGGGCCCTGCCGGAATGAGAAGGGCCGCCACCAATGCGGGATGCGCCGGCTGGGACTCCTTCTTTGCCGGTTTGGGGGGCGAAAAACCTCAAGCAGGGCCCTGCCGCGGTGCGCGCGGGCGCGGTTTGTCGGATATACTTGGGCGTCTTGGCGAGGTCCCTCCTGCCTGTCAGATGCGACGAGGTTGCTGCAAATGCAGCAGCGGCCTGTGTGAAAATGAGCCAAGCGGTTGGATTTTGTGGCCGCGGACCTGCTAAACTGTTAGCAGTAAGCTCAACGGCTCAAGAGAGTTAGGAGAACGCACCGGAGAACGGGATGGTAAACCGCGCAAGTGGCATCGGAGTTGCAACACGAAACCCGAAGTAGGGAAGAGTCGTCGGCATCTGGGGGCTCTGCGAGGCATCCTTCCTGACACCGGAGAGAGGACCGTTGCTTCCGGCAACCTTCTCGACTGCACGCCGATCATCCCAGAACGATTCGAGAGGTGGTGAGCCATGGCAAGACAAGACGCGTTGCTGCGACTGCATAAGTCCCTGCTGGCCCGGCGTGATCATCTGCGCAAGAAGCTCGCGGAGGAACTGGCGCAGATGAGCAGCACGGGCACCGGCGATAGCGCGGACGTCGCCTTCGAGTCCGGCAGTGACGAGATGACGTCACAGCTGGCCGAGTTCGACGCCCGCGAGTTGACCCAGATCGAGCGGGCGCTGTCCCGCCTGAAGCAGGGGACCTATGGTATCTGCGAGGGGTGCCAGAAGAAGATCCCCGTGGGCCGCTTGAATGCCCTCCCTTACGCGACGCATTGTGTCGAATGTCAGCGCGAGATGGAGCGCTACCCCGATTGGGCAGACCGTCGCGGTGGCGGCAACTGGGAGCACGTCCTGGACCCGTCGAGCCTCTACGAGGACAAGGAGGTCAAGCTTTCGGACCTCGAAACGGACCTCTCGCACAACCGATGAGGTCGCCGCCGGCGGCCTTGTCAAGCGGCGGGGCATGCCCCGCCCTTTGGGGCAGTCTGCCAAGCCCGCGGTCATCCGCGGGCTTTTTTCGTTTTCTAACGCGCTCGCCTCCGTCGGGAACACCTCTTTACGATCCCTTTTGCTCAAGGGTCGCTCGGCGCGGGGTTAGAATTCGTGGGGCAGGTTGCCAACCTGCCATACTTCACCTCGGCAGGTTAGCAACCTGCCCCAAGGTCGGAATCCCGTCTCCCGTTCTGGGAAAGCGAGCCATGCGACGTCTGATACAGATCGTCTTTGTCGGAAGTTGTGCATTCCTTGGCGGTGTGGCGGCGAACTGGTCGCCTCGGCTGGGGGCCTCGGCAGCGGCCCCGCTGTCGGTGCCCGGGGCTCGTCTGACCGCGGCGGCGAGCGACCTGGAGCAGGTCAGCGACCGCTTCGAGGCCGTTGCCAGGAAGGCCTCCCCGGCCGTCGTGGCGGTCGACTCGAGCAAGCAGGCGGCCGCCAAGAGCGGCGGCCGGGCGCGCTCGGTCGAGGAGTCGGGGTCGGGCGTCCTGGTGCGATTGCCTGGCCAGCGGGACATCTGCGTGCTGACCAACAATCACGTCGTGCAGGAGGCCGCCCCTGCGCAAATCACCGTCAGCCTCGCCGACGGCCGCATCCTCAAGCCGGACCGCGTCTGGACCGACCCGGAGACCGATGTCGCCGTGCTGCGGCTACCGCTCGAGAAGGGGGTGACCACTGTCACTCTCGGCGACAGTGACCGAGTGCGCGTCGGACAGTGGGTCCTGGCGATCGGCAGTCCGTTCGGCCTGAACCAGACGGTGACGCACGGCATCCTCAGCGCCCGCCAGCGCGGCCAGGTGAGCCTGGGCGGAAGCATCCGCATCAAGGACTTCCTGCCAAGCGAGTGGTCAAGGAACTGCTGGAGAGAGGGGGCGTCAGCCGCGGCTACCTCGGCGTCCAGCTAGCCGGCTCGTTCGAGGCCAACGACGCGCTGAAGCTGGGTATGGACCGCGTGCAGGGAGCGCTGGTGGAGGGTGTCTACCCGAGCACGCCGGCAGCGACGGCGGGACTGAAGGCGAACGACGTCATCCTGGAGGTCGACGGGACCGCCGTCCGCAACGAGAACCACTTCATCAATCTAATCAGCACCCTGCCGCCGGGACGGCGCGTCCGTCTGCAGGTGTGGCGGCAGCAGCGCGCGGTCGCGATCGAGGCGGTAGTTGGCGACTGGACACGCAGCCAGTCGCGCTTCCGCAGCGAGCCGTGAGGGCACGTGGGGCAGGCTGCCAGCCTGCCTCTTCGACCGAGGCAAGCTGGAAGCCTCCCTCTTCTACAGAGGCAGGCTG
>JACOUH010000204.1 GCA_016177925.1 Planctomycetota bacterium
GACGCTGGTAACGGCGCCGTAGTGTGGACCCGCAACGCGGCGTCCGACACCGGCGCCAAGGTTCCGGTCTGGGGCTTCTCAAGCTCGCCGCTGGTGGTTGATGACCTTGTCATTGTCGCGGCCGCCGGCCGGCTCGCCGCCTACGACCTCGCCACCGGTGCTCCACGTTGGGTTAAGAAGGAGGGTGGCGGCAGCTACAGTTCGCCGCATCTGTTGACCATAGGCGGAGTAGCGCAGATCGTGTTTGTGGCCAATGCCGGCACCGCCGGCGTCGCGCCAACAGACGGCAAGGTGCTCTGGAAGCAACTCGCGGCGGAGAAGAAGCCGGCCATCGTCGCCGGCATGGGGAACTCCTACGCCTCGGAGACGCCGATCACCGACGGCGAACGGGTCTACGCCTATTTCGGCACCAGCGGCGGCATGTACTGCTTCGATCTCGAGGGCAAGGAGCTCTGGAACAAGGACCTCGGCTCCTACCCCATGATGATGGGCTGGGGTACGGGCAGTTCGCCGGCGCTGGACGGCGATCGACTCTTCATCCAGTGCGACAACGAGAAGAAGTCCTTCCTCGTCGCCCTGGACAAGAAGACCGGCAAGGAGCTATGGCGCGCCGAGCGTTCCGAGCGCTCCACCTGGGCGACGCCGTTCGTCTGGAAGAACAAGAAGCGGACCGAAATTGTCGCCTGCGGTAGCCGTCGCACCCTCTCCTACGACCCGGCGACGGGCAAGGTGCTCTGGGAGTTGGGCGGCATGGGCGGGGTGGCCAGCGCCTCGCCAGTGGCCGACGAGGAGCGCCTCTACCTTGGCTGCGGCGGCATGGGTGGTGGGATGATGGGCGGCGGGGGCGGGTTCGGGCGTCCCGGCGGGGGCGGGCGTCCCGGCGGCGGGTTCGGGGGGATGGGCGGCAACTCCCCACTGTTCGCCGTCAAGGCGGGTGCGAGCGGTGACATCACGCTCAAGGCGGAGCAGACGTCCAACGACGGTGTCGCCTGGTCGCGGACGCGGTCGGGGCCCTACATCGTGTCGCCGCTGTTGTACAAGGGTTATCTTTACGTCGCGGAGCAGCGCGGCGGCATGCTGAGCTGCTACGACGCCAAGACGGGCAAGCCGGCCTACACCCGCGAGCGGCTGCAGGGGGCGCGCAGCTTCACGTCGTCACCGTGGGCCTATGACGGCAAGGTGTTTTGCCTCGATGAGGACGGGAAGACGTTCGTCGTCCAGGCGGGGCCGGAGTTCAAGCTGCTGGGCACGAACGACCTGAACGAGATGTTCTGGTCGACCCCGGCCGTCGCTGGCGGCTCGCTGTTCCTGCGCGGCGTCGAAAACCTCTACTGCATCCGGCAGAAGTAGCCGCCGTCCGCCTTAGCCCGACGCGCCAGCGAGGCAACCAGCGAACCTCGCTGGCGCGTCGGGCTAAGTTCCTCGCTTGCGCGTCGAGCTAAGTTCCTCGCTGGCGCGTCGGGCTAATCGAGGAACTTCAAGAACCGCTGATACGGCTCCTGCCAGCGGTCGGCCTCGCGCGGCGTGAAGGTCCGCACCGGGAACGACCGCCGCACCACCTCGCGCGCCTCGGCCAGCGAGCCCAACACGCCCAGGCCGAGCGCCTGCACCAGCACATTGCCGATCGCCGTCGCCTCGACCGGCCCGGCCACTACGGGCCGGTCGCAGGCGTCGGCGGTCAGCTGGCACAGCAGCACGTTCTGGCTCCCCCCGCCGACGATGTGGATCACCTCCAACCGCCCGCCCGTCAGTTCCTCCAGACGCTCCATCACCCAGCGATAGCGCAGCGCCAGGCTCTCCAGGGCACAGCGCACGACGGTCCCCGGCTCCTGCGGCACCGCCTGGCCCGTCCGCTGGCAGAACTCGCCCAGCGTCGCCGGCATGTTCGGCGGCAAGATAAACGAGGGATCGTCGGGGTCGACGAGGCTGACAAACGGCGGCGCCGACTCGGCAAGGCGGGCCAGCTCATCGTAACTGTGCGAGTGGCCCTGCTTTTCCCAGGCACGGCGGCATTCCTGCACCAGCCACAGGCCCATGATGTTCTTCAACAGACGGATCGTCCCGCCAACGCCTCCCTCGTTGGTGAAGTTGAAGTCGCGCGCCGCGTCGGTCAAGAGCGGCGCCGGCACCTCGACGCCCATCAGCGACCACGTCCCCGAACTGATGTACGCCCACCGGGGGGATGAACCCCCCGGCTCGCCCGCGGGGACGGCGGCGACCGCTGAGCCGGTGTCGTGCGTCGCCGGGACGACCACCTGCGCCGGGTTGATGCCGGTTTCCATCGCAATCGCGGGGCGCAGCGGGCCGAGCACCGTCCCCGGCTGGACGATCGTGCCGAGGATATTGCCCGGCAGCCCGAACTCCTTCACCAGGCCATACGCCCACGTCTTCGCGGTCGGGTCGTACAGCTGGCTGGTGCTGACGTCGGTGAACTCGTTGGCACGGATGCCGGTGAAGAAGAAGTGAAACAGGTCGGGGATCATCAGCAGCGACTCGGCGACATCGAGCAGCGGCGAGCGGTCGCGCTGCAGGGCCAAGAGCTGAAACAGCGTGTTGAAGCGCATGAACTGCAGGCCGGTCTGGCGATAGATCTCCTCGCGCGGCACCTTCGCAAAAGCCCGCTCCAGGATACCCTCGGTGTGCGGGTCGCGATAGTGGCGGGGGTTGCCCAGCAGCGTGTTGCCGCGTCCCAAAAGGGCAAAATCGACACCCCAGGTGTCGACGCCAACGCTGTCGACACTGCCGTGCTGGGCGGCGCAGAGGCGCAGGCCGTTCAGCAATTCGCCGTACAGGCGGAGGACGTCCCAGTGCAGCGTATCGAGCGTCTGTACGGCGCCGTTGGGGAAGCGATGAACCACCTCCAGACTCAGCTTCTGTCCGTCGAAGTGCCCGAGGATGCCGCGGCCGCTCTCGGCACCGAGGTCGAAGGCGAGGAACTTCTTCGCGGAGGACATGACGCTGGCCCGTGAGAAGGTGACAAGGTGACAAGGTGACAAGGTGAGGGCACTCCCTCACCTTGTCACCTTGTCACCTTACGTCCCCGGCGTTTCGCCTGGGGCCGGCTGGCCCGTCTTGGGCGGCTCAGTCGCAGCCGGGGCGGGGGGAGACGGCTCCGAAGCGGGGCCCTCACTCGCCGGTGCCGACTGCGTCTTGGGGGCAGGAGAAGGCGCCGCCTCCGGCGCCGGCACAGTCGCCGGGGGAGTCGGGGCGGGCGGCTTGAGCGTCGGCGCCTCGACCATCGTCAGCGACGTCGACGGCCGGGAAGGCGCCGGGGGAGCCCCGGCGGGGGCGGTCAGGGGCCCGGCGTAGCCGGCCTCGCCCTCGTCTTCTTCCAGGTAGACCTCGTCCATCTCCGCGTCATCCACCTTTTTTCTCATTAAGAGGTAGATGATGGCACTGACACTCCAGAAGTAGCTGTAGCCGAAGCCGAGGATCAGCAGGAAGAACAGCCAGACCCAGAACGCCACCATGACGGCGCCGACCTTGTTCCACCAGGAGAGCGGATCGCGCGGGTGGTCCTTTGCATAGGTCTCGTCCGCGCCCATGTACTTCTTGTAGTTCTCCTCGTTGATCTTCCCTGTTTGCTGGTCGACCACGAACGAGCCGTCCTGCAGCTGCACACTCTTCAGCGTCAACTCGCGCCAGCCGAACGAGGTCGGCGCGTAGACGAAGAGGAAGGACGGGTCCCGGTCATAGGCCTTCGTCTGCAGCCACGGCGCCTGGCTGACGCCCCACTTGCTCAGGTAGACGGTGAACGACCCCATGAAGCCGACGAACAGGATCAGCACCGCCCCGTATGCCAGTCCGAGGAGCCAGTAGCCGAGGTAGTTCCACGGCGCCTGGTAGACGTAGCTGTACGAGCGGCTGACGGCCTCCCACGCGTCGGTCCCCTCGGTGCTGACCGTCGACGACATCAGCGGCCAGCCGACCAGACCGACCAGGAAGGCCGCCATCGCCAGGCCGAGAAGCAGCATGACCGGCCAGAAGATACCGTCGACGAGAATGTCGCCGAACACGGGAATCCAGTGGAAGAAGGCGAAGACGATCATGACCACCAGGAAGAACAGCACCAACGCCAGCGGGAACAGCGGCGCCGTCACAAACGACAGCCAGCGCTTGGTCGTGAAGCGGAATGCCTCTGGCAACGTCAACTTCTCCTGCCGGGCCACCTGGACGGCGGCGATGCGCGTGATCGCCCCGCCGAAGATTGCCCAGGTAACGACGGTGACCAGCAGCACCAGCAGGAAGTAAAACGAGTTGAGCGGGCCTGCGTGCGGGTGGAAGAAGAGTACCACCGGGCGCACCATCTTGACCAGCGGTTCCAGCAGCACCGGCACCTCGACCTTGAGCAGCCAGTCCCAGAAGCCGCCGTGCTCCCAGGCGGTCGTCTGCCCGGTGAGCATCAGGTAGGGGTTCGGACCGCGGTCCTCGAACCACGGCCAGGTACGCAGGTTCCCTGCTTCTTTGATGCGCGGGTCCTTCAGCCCGGAGAGCTTCTGGCGGGCCCTGGCGATGACGTCGTTCTTGATTTCCAGTTTCTTCAGTTCGGCTTCCGTGGCAGGCGTGGCCGCCTTCTGCAACTCGGTCAGGGCCGTGTACTCTTGCCAGCTCTCGGCGATGTCGCCGGCATCGACTCGTTCATTGGAGTCGACCGGGCCAGCGGCGGCGTGCATCAGGTCCCACTTTTGCCGGTCCGACTTGAACTTGCGCCACGCCTGGTCCTTGGACTCGGCCTCGTTGGTGTACGCGTAGTCCTTGGCGTTCCATTCCGGCCGGCTGTAGTGGAAGAGGACGGCCAGCAGCCACCAGCCCAAGGCCATGCACACGATGCCCGCCGCCGCCAGCAACAACTTGTTGAAGTCCAGCGCGACGCGGAAGCCCTGGAAGATCTCCGTCCACGGCAGGCGTTGGCGCCAGCTGACCTCGCGCGGTTCGACCTTGTCCTCGACCATACGCTCTCCTTTTCTCACGACCCGGCGGCGGGCCGGGAGCGGGGGGCCCGCGTTAGCGGGTTGCCCGCTGTGGTGCTGTTAAAGGGAGAATTATATGGCCGCGGCCACGAGTTGCAAACGAAGATCGGCAGACAAAGAACACCAGCCCGACGCGCCAGCGCGGGATTCCGTTGTCCCGTGCTGGCGCGTCGGGCTGGTATTCTTTGTCACCCCGTCATCGGGTCACTTGCTCTGGAAGCCGCCGATGGTCATTTGGCGGTCCAGTTCGACCTTGAACTCGTAGTGGATCTCCTTTGCCTTCTCGCCGCGCATGTTCGGCTCAACCGTCAAGTCCCAGCGCAGCAGGTTGTGCGGCTTCTGCTGCCGCAGGTACACCGGATCGCCGCACACC
Source organism: Planctomycetota bacterium (assembly GCA_016177925.1). Lineage (GTDB taxonomy): Bacteria > Planctomycetota > Planctomycetia > Gemmatales > Gemmataceae > JACOUH01. Next base: position 5,344 of record JACOUH010000204.1, read on the forward strand.
TCCGGCGTCGCCTTCAGCACCGTCACGTTGACCGTCTCCTGCTCCGTCTTCGGCAGGCGGTCCCAGACCTGCACCTTGACCGGCTTTGCCTTGTAGCTGGACACCAGGATGCGGTACTCGTACTTGAGCACCTGGTTGCCGCCCTGCTGCGTCTTCTGCTTGTCGAGCATCTCGCGCTCGACCTGCAGCTGCGGGTCGACGCCGAAGCCGGCGGTGAACTCCTCGCCGATAGCGATCAGCGGCAGGTCCATGCGGCCGACGAAGTCGCTGTTGATGTACATGGTCGCCTCGCCCGGCAGCAGCACGTTTTCGCTGGTGTTGGTCAGGTTGGCGAGCCGGTAGACGTGCCGCGTCAGCACCGGCACGGCCTTGTAGCAGAACTCCGGCTTCAGCTCGATGCGAGCCACCTCGAGCACCTGTTCCTCGTTGCGCGACGGCACGGTCAGCTTGCTGGCGAGGTGGTAGGTGACACTCTGTCCCTCCGGCACGGGGCCGCGGCCGGCCTTGCTGCGGCGGGCCAGCAACTCGTCACGCTCCTTCCAGAGGATCTCGTTGGACTGCTCCAGGGCGGCGGCGTCGTTGATGAGCCTGCCGCCAACCTCGGCCTTCTTCAGGTTGTACTCCTGGGCCGACTGCGAGCGCAACTCCTTCGACTGCTTCTCCACGGCAGCCTGGAAGTCCTTGTTGGGCATCTCGACCTGGGGCATCGCCTGCCCGCCCGGCGCGGGCTGGATGGGCGGGAAGCCACCGCCACCGCCCTGGAAACCCTGGAAGCCGCCGAAGCCCTTGCCGTCGGCGATCGCCCCGCGCGGCATCAGCGACACTTGCAGCACGCGCAGGTCCGGCGGGGCCGCATTCAGCATCGGCTGGGCCGTCGACAGCGTCAGCTTGACGCTGCCCCAGTCCTCACCCGTCTGCTGGATGACGCCAGCGAGGTACTCGAGCTGAACGCTTTCCTTCTCCTCCTTGCCGGCGCGGAAGCGGTACTGCGGCCGCCAGCCGGCCGACGAGACAAGGTAGTTCAGCCGCACCTTGCCGGCGGCATTGTTGGCCTTGTCGACGACGATGATGGCGTCGCGCTCGACCTTGCTGGTGCCGGAGGTCAGCTCGCCGAGCTGCCGCCGCTTGAACTCGACCTGCTCCTGGTTGTCCTGCATTTGGTGCTTGAGACCGACCAGTTCCTTGGCCTTCTCGTTGCGCTGCTTCATGACGTAGTCGGACAGCGTGATGATCTGGTCGCCGTCAAGCTTGCCCTTCTCGGTGGCGGCCGTGGCGCTGGCCGAGGTAAAGTTTTCGAGCTTGCCGATCATCGCCATGTTCTGCTCGATCGTCATGATGTCAGACTGGATTTTCTGGCCGGCGTTCTGCAACTCCTTGACCTGGCCCTCCAGGCGGCGCACCTCCTCGCGGGTGTCCTCCTTGACGGGGCGAAGGCGGAAGCGCGTGGTCAGCACTCGCATGCCTTCCGCACCCTCCGAGTAGAGGGAGGTGTTGACCGTTTGCGCCGGCAGCGGTGAGACGACCAGTTCGAGGGTGCCGGTGCCCTCGGGCACGTCGACCTCGCGCGTGACGAGGGCGTTGTTCTGGTAGACGGTGACGTGGACGATGCGGCTCGCGGCGAGCTTGATGTCTGCGGCCGCGTCGGCCTTCTTCTTGGCGGCCTCGGCGCGGGCGGAGCGAAGGGTCGCGACGGCTCCAGCGCCGACCAGCCCGCCGACGACGGCGAGGGCGCACAGGGGGACCACCAGGCGTTTCTTCATGGCTCGATCCTTTCCAAATCAGACAACTCGTTGCAACCGACGTGATGTTTCTCCGTGGGGCAGGCTTCCAGCCTGCCTTCTTCTTTCAGGCAGGCTTCCAGCCTGCCTTCTTCTTTCAGGCAGGCTTCCAGCCTGCCTTCTTCTTTCAGGCAGGCTTCCAGCCTCCCTTCTTCTTTCAGGCAGGCTGGAAGCCTGCCCCACGGTTCAGCGATCCTTCGGCAGCGGCCACAGCCGCAAGACCTTGTCCGGCCCGCCGGTCAGGGCCAGCGAACCGTCGACGGCGAGGGCAGCGCACCAGACGCGGGCCTCGCCGCCCAGGCGGATGACCTCTTTTCCCTTCTCGACGTCCCAGGCACGCAGAAAGTTTTCCGGCGTCTCGCTCTGCCCGGCCACCGAGTAGACGGTTCGGCCATCAACAGAGAACGCGACAAAAAGGACCGGATTCTCATGTCCCTCGAAAGCCCGTAGCGGCTTGCCATTGGCGGCGTCCCAGAGCCGTGCCGTCCGGTCGTCTCCACCTGACAACACCCGTCGTCCGTCGGGCGAGAACGCCACACAGCGCACTCCCTTGCGGTGTGCCTCCCAGTTCGCCAGCTCGCGGCCAGACGCCAGGTCCCAGACCCGCACCTCGCCGCCGGCGTCTCCCGACACCGCCCGTCGACCATCCGGCGCCACGCAGACACACATCACGGGTCGATTGTATCCGGAAAACGTGCGGAGCGAAACTCCCTTCTCGACGTCCCACAGCCGGAGCGTGCGGTCATCGCCGCCGGAGAGGGCGTGGCGGCCGTTCGGGGAAAACGTCAGGCAGCGCACCCGGTCGACATGGCCCGTCAGGCGACGCAGTTCCTTGCCCGACCCGCTGTCGCGGGTGCCCCGCAAATCCCACAACCGCACGCTACGGTCGTCCCCGCAGGAGAGCGCCCGCCGGCCGTCCGGAGAGAACGCCACGCCGCGGACTGCGCCGGTGTGGCCCTCCAGGCACTGCAGTTGCCGTGCGGTTTTCACGTCCCACAGGCGCACCGTGTCATCCTGTCCGCCGGACAGGGCAAGGCGACCGTCCGGCGACAGGGCGACACACAGCACGGCGTCGGTGTGCCCCTCGAAGGCTTCGGGCAGATTCGCCGGACGCGGCGGCGCGGGCTGCCTGCCAGACACCTCTTCGGGGCGCAACTCGCGAAGCAGGTGAGGAAAAGTCTCCTCGAAGACCTGCCGCTGCACGGTGCCGCGGGCTTGCAGGGGACCGAGCGTTCGCTTCAAGACTGCGGAGCGAGCGACCTGGCGGGCGAACGCGTCAGCAGGGATGCCGGCCTCCGCGGCGGCGGCCAGCAGGTCGACGGCGGACTCGTAGGGCAGCGTGGTCGTCAGGACGGGGGCCGGCTCGTCCTTGCCAACGCCCGCCTCCTCCAGCGCTTTCAGGTAACGCTTCGTATCGTGGTCCATCAGCCTTCGCGTCTTCTCTGCGGGGGCGTAGAGGGCCCGGACCGCCTCGACATCCTCGCGACCGAACGCGGCCCGGTTCTTCTCGACGTGAGCACGGACCTGGTCGTCCTTGGGCAGCAGGCCGCGGGCGTGACAGGACATGCACGAGATGCCCACCTCGACCTGGCGGTCGGGCCGCTGGGGGTCACTGACGATGTTGACGGGAGCACGCTCGACCCGGCGGCCGTCGCCGTCAACGAGCAGGTAGCCGTGGAGCCCGTTGGGCAAGCTGAAGATGACCTCGCTGCCAGCGGGACGGAACGAGGTGCGTCCGGCCACAGGCCCGAGCGGGTGGACGAAGATGTTTTGTCTGTCCGAATTGTCGCTGAAGTCATAGCTGCGCCAGAAGGCGCCGAAGGCGGCGTCGTGGCGCTGGAGGATACGGTTGTTGCGCGACACGCCCGAACCGTTGAAGCCCGCCCGCAGAGCCGTCTCCTCCTTGAGATCGCGGGCCACGTCGACCTGCAGTAGCCGTTCGAGCGCCTTGTCGGTCGCGGGCACTTCGAGCACGTCGTAATAGAGCTTGCCGCGCGAGGCGTTGGCCACGAACCAGTCGCCGCGCAGGTGGAAGTCGTCGCAGCCGGTGGCGTAAGCACAGGCTCGGGCATCGATGTCCACCGGAGCACTCCGGTACGGATAGGCCACGACCAGCCGGTCCCAGGTGCGGGCAGTCCAGCGGTAGTCACGCAGGTCGACGCGGAAGAGTGTCTGTTCGCGGTCGACGGCCTTCGGGGGCATGACACGCGGGTGCCACGACAAACTGTTGAGCAGCATCCCCAGCGCTTCGCGGGCGGTGCGCAACTCATCGGCGGAGCGGCCGGCGTTGGACAGGTGGGTAAAGCTGAGATAGCGGACAAAGCGCCGGTGTCGGGCGGAGACACTCCGCAGATCGTCGAGCATCAGGCGGTGCAGAGCGGCATTACGGACGAACGTCCGCGGGACGGAGGGCGGGCCGGGGGCGCCAGCGGCAATCCAGTCCTTTAGCAAAGCGACCTCGGCCGGGGCAGGCCGTGGTGCCTTCCCCTTGGGAGGCATTTCCCCTCTCACGAGACGTAGATAGAGTTCCGACTCGGCCGGCTTGCCGGGCACGATTTTGTTGTGGGCAACGAGTCGGTCGTGGTCGAGGACGAAGTCGAAGCCGCCCTTCGCGGGCCCGCCGCTGCCGTGGCACCGCGAGCAGTATCGCTCCAGGAGGGCGCGGGCTCGCTCCGCGAGCGGAGGCTCCGCGGCGTGGACGGACAGGGAGACGAACAGCCCCAGCGCGGCCAGCCAGCGGGAAGCCGTCGACATGTGTGGTCTCCAGGGGCGGAGGCTTCTCTTCTGTCGCAGGCTCCATCATGCTCCACGCGGAGGGAGCACGCCAAGTCACAATTTGTAACAACTCGCACGCAGCCAGGACTCCACCTGAACGAGCAAGTCGTCCCGGACGCCCGTGTAGAAGTGGTCGGCCCCCGCGACCGTCGTCACAGCGATCCGTGACGAACGCTCCCTCAACTTTTCGATCGCCTCCGGCGCTCCGCGGAAGGCCATGTTGTTCTCTACCTCGATGCTGCCGAAGGTGACGAGCATCGGGCAGGATACACCACGGAGGCAACGCAGGTAATTGTAGCGCTCGTCGGGGCCGTACTTCTCGACGTAGCCGCCGGCGGTGATGACGAAGGGAAGCGGTAGCTTGACGTCGAGCAGGGTCCCCGGCTCGCCGCGGTCGACAAGTTGCTGGGCCGCGTGATAGTCAACGAGGAAGGCGGCGGCCTGCGGGCTCGCGCAGAACCACTCGTAGGACAGCCGCGGCGGCGACAGGGCGATCACGCAGGCCACGCGCGGGTCGGGTTTCTGGGCCAGCGCATACAGGCACTTGACCGCCCCAAGGCTGTGTCCGATCAGCCCGACGCGCTGCCCGGCGCGACCGGCCAGCCACGCTATCCACGCCGCGATGTCGTGCCGGCAGTCGTCGACGATCTCGTAGGCCGCTCCTTGACGTCGGCCCCCCTTGGCAGTGGCGGCGGTGCTGATGCCGTCATGGCCGCGCGTGTTGACGCGCAGCACTCCACAGCCCATTTGCAAAAGACGATCCGCAAAGGCATCGAATAGGGTCGAGGAGTAGAAGTTGCCGCCCGTGCCGTGGACGAGACAAAAGGCGTCGACCGAGACGGCCCCGGTCGGAGCAGTGGGGGCCTGGTACGTCCCGTCGAGGCGCAGGCCATCGCGGGTGGTGGTTTGCACGAGGTCGACCAGCACGTTGCGATCCTTTCTCCAGGAGCGTCAGGCCCGCCGGCGTGCGAGGTGGACCGTTGTGTGATAGTGGAGCGTGACGAAACCGTCCTGCTGGAAGCGGTTGAACACGGCATCCAGCGCCGTGGCGAAGACCTCCACGGCATCCGGCTCGCGCGGGGCGTAGGAGACGGAGAAGGCGCGGCCGAGCAGTCCGGCGCGGTGGAGCTGCTGACGATGCGGGAAGACAGCCCGCTCGACGGTTTCGACGTGTGGGCTGTCTGCCAGCGCCTCGCCGGCGCGCATTCGCGGTCCCTCGACGCGGGCGGCATCGGGGGCGGTCCGCAACGTCGCGCCGAAGGCCGCCGTACACAGTTCGGACTCGTCACGTTCGTACCACAGCAGGGCGACCCACCCGTCCGGCTTCAGGATGCGGCGAAACTCGCCGAGCGCGGCGGACGGCTCGAACCAGTGAAAGGCCTGTGCCGCCAGCACCAGGTGGGCGCAGGCGTCCGGCAGTCCCGTCGCCTCGGCACGGCCGGGGCGGTACGTTGGCGATGCCAAGGGCGGCGGCAGCGATTCCGCCTCGGCTTGTGTCCGCATCTCGTCGTTGGGCTCGATGCCCACGACGCGCAGGCCACGTCGAGCGAATAGCCGCGTCGAGATGCCGGTGCCGGCGCCGATATCGACGACCAGCAACGACGGTCCAAGGCCGGCCCGCGCCACGATGAAGTCGATGGCCTCATCGGGATAGACGGGACGGTGGGCAGCGTAGTCTCCGGCGAGCCCTGAGAAGCGGCCGACCGGGTTGGCCCGGTGCAGGTCTTCAACCATCGGCCCTCCTCCCTTGCCGTAGCCGCATTCGCCAGAATGCGGGCACCGCTCACCCGCATTCTGGCGAATGCGGCTACCAACCTCCTCCGTTGCCCGGCTGGCCTGTCCTGCGCCGGGCTTCTGCTGTTATAACGGAGGGAAGACCGGGAGGGATGCGCGGATGGGACTGCGGTTCACGGTGCTGGCCAGCGGCAGCGGCGGCAACGCCACCCTTGTGGAATGTGATGGCTTCGGCCTGCTGATCGACGCCGGCCTCGGTCCGCGCCAGTTCGCCGCCCGCCTCACCGCCGCCGGCACCTCGTGGGCTTCCATCCACGCCCTGCTCCTGACTCACACGCACACCGATCACTGGAACGACAGCACCCTCGCTCATCTGTTGCGCCGTCGCGTCCCGGTTTACTGCCATCCCGGGCACCATCGCGTCCTGGAGACGTGGTCCCACAACTTCGCATCACTGGAGGCGGCACAGCTGGTGCGCGACTATGAAGCGCAGTCCGACTTCATCCTGACCCCGGGCCTGCGCTGCAAGGCTCTGCCAGTCAGTCACGACAGCGGCGTTACCTTCGGCTTTCGCCTGGAAGCTCTGCCCGACCTGTTTGGGCACTCCTGTGCCGTTGGCTACGTCGCCGATCTCGGTTGCTGGGATGGAAAGCTGGTCGAGGCGCTGGTCGACGTCGACCTGCTAGCGCTCGAGTTCAACCACGACGTCCGCATGGAATGTGCCAGCGGGCGGACGGCGGCGCTGATCGCTCGGGTCCTGGGCGACCAGGGCCACCTGTCCAACGACCAGGCCGCCGCTCTCCTGCGCGAGGTGCTGCGCCGCTCGCGGCCCGGCCGGCTGCGCCACCTTGTGCAGCTGCACCTCAGCCGCGACTGTAACGACCCGTCGCTGGCAGCATCAGCGGCCCGGGCGGTGCTGGACGCCCATGCGTGTACCGGCCAGGTCCACACCGCCCGCCAGGACAAGGTCTGCACAACCATCGACCTCGGAGCACCGCCCCGCAAGCCACGCGCGCCTCGGCGAACCGCCACCCGGTCGAGGGCCGCGCCGGAGGGCCCGACCCAGGCGTGGCTGCCTGGCTTCGGCGATGACTGACCGTCCGACACAAGCCCGAAGCGCTAGCGAGGGATTCATCGTCCCCGCGCTGGCGCTTGGGGCTTGTGTCAACGCTCCCCGCGTGGAGGATCACTTCAGCCAGCGGGCGACGTCCCGCGCCGAGTAGGTCAGGATCATGTCGGCGCCAGCCCGCTTGATGCTCGTCAGGATCTCCAGCGTAACACGGCGTTCGTCGATCCAACCCTTGGCCGCCGCCGCCTTGACCATCGCGAATTCGCCGGAGACGTTGTACGCGGCGACCGGCACGCCGAAGCGGTCCTTGACACGGCGGACGATGTCGAGGTAGGCCAGCGCCGGCTTGACCATGATGATGTCGGCGCCCTCGGCAAGGTCCAGGGCCACCTCGCGCAGCGCCTCGTTGCTGTTGCCGGGGTCCATCTGGTAGCCGCTGCGGTCGCCGAACTGCGGCGGCGACTCGGCGGCATCGCGGAATGGGCCGTAGAACCCGGAAGCGTACTTCGCGGCGTAACTCATGATCGGCAACCAGGTGAAGCCGTCGTCGTCGAGGCCGCGCCGGATCGCTGCAACCATGCCGTCCATCATGCCGCTGGGGGCGACCATGTCGGCACCCGCCCGTGCATGACTGACGCACTGCTCGGCCAAGAGCGGTAGCGTGGCGTCGTTGTCGACATCGGTGCGTCCGCCGTACTCGCCCAGCGGGCCGCAGTGGCCGTGGTCGGTGTACTCGCACAGGCATTCGTCGGTGATCAGTAGTACCGAGTCGCGATAGGCCGCCCGCAAGGCACGCAACGCCTGCTGGACGATGCCCTCGTCCTCCAGGGCACTGGAGCCAGTGGCATCCTTGAAGGAGGGAATGCCGAACAGGATGAAGCCGCGCACGCCGAGGTCGACCGCCTGCCCGACCTCCTCGACGAGAGTGTCGACGCTGAGCTGGTAGTTGCCCGGCATCGAGCTGATCTCGTTGCGGACGCCGTGGCCGGGGCGGACGAACAGCGGCAGGATCAAATCGCGGGCCGACAATTCCGTCTCGCGCACCAGCTCCCGGACGAGCGGATGATGTCGCAGGCGGCGCGGCCGGACATTCTCGGGTGTGGGGACTTCCGCCATCTGCAAGGGACGCGATGGATCGATGCGCATGGCTTTTCTCCCGGCGGGAAAGATCGTCTTACTTCTGCGAAGAATAAAAGTCGTTGGCAGCCGCCACGCCGCGGCCCGGCGCCCCCTTGACGCCCTGGGCTTGCAGGCACTGCTCTAGAGCGGCCAGGAACTGCAAGACGACGGCTGGCCGGCTGTTGTAGCCCATCAAGCCAATTCGCCAGGCCTTGCCCTTGAATGAGCCCAACCCGCTGCCGATCTCGATGTTGAACTCGTCGAGCAGCCGTTTCCGCACGACGCCGTCGTCGACGCCGTCGGGGATGCGGACGACATTCAGCTGCGGCAGGCGATGTCCCTCGGCGGCGGTGTAGCTGAGCCCGAGCGCGACCAGGCCGGCCGCGAGTGCCTTGTGGTTGCGCAAGTGACGGTCCCAGCGAGGCCGCAGCCCTTCCTCGTGCAGCAGGCGCAGTCCTTCACGCAGGGCGTACATCATGGTGATCGGCGTCGTGTGGTGGTAGAGGCGGTCCTCGCCCCAGTAGCGCTGGAGGATCGACAGGTCGAGATACCAGCTCTGCACTTTCGTCTTGCGCTTCCCCATCGCCTCGGCGGCGCGCGGGCCGAAGCTGACGGGCGCCAGGCCGGGCGGACAGCTCAGGCCCTTCTGCGTGCAGCTATAAATCGCATCGATCTTCCACTCGTCTATGGCGAGGGGAATGCAGCCCAGCGCCGTCACCGCGTCGACGACGAGCAGGGCGTCGAACTCGCGGCAGAGAGCCCCCAGTTCCTCAAGCGGCTGCCAGGCCCCCGTCGACGTCTCGGCCTGGACGATGGCGAGCAGCTTGGGTCGCACCTTCTGCAGCGCCTCGCGGATGCGCTGCGGGTCGAAGACCTGCCCCCACGGCTGTTCGAGGCGCGTTACCTCGGCGCCGGTGCGGCTGGCGACCTCGGCCATTCGCTCGCCGAAGAAACCGGCAACGCAGACGACGGCCCGGTCGCCCCGCTCGAGCAGGTTCACCATGCAGGTTTCCATGCCGGCCATGCCGGTGCCGCTGATCGGGAAGGTCAGGCGGTTGCTCGTCTGGAACGCACCGCGCAGCAACTCCTGCGTCTCGTTGAGGATGGTAAGGAACTCCGGGTCGAGGTGGCCGAGGACAGGCATCGCCATGACGGACAGAATCCGTGGATGAACGTCGCAGGGGCCCGGCCCCAGGAGCAGGCGGGGCGAGAAACTCAGTTGACCAACGGTTGACACGCGCAGCTCCTTAACGTGGGGCAGGCATCTTGCCTGCCAGACTTCAGGCAGGCAAGATGCCTGCCCCACTGGCGGGCTTACGGGGCGAGGGCCTTCATGCGCGCCTGGATGAGGGCGCTGATGCCCTTGAAGGCGGGGTGGCCGGCGCCGCCGACGCACTCGAACGCGATCGTCTCGCTGGTGGTGAGGACGGCGCCCGCCTGCTCCATGCGGCGCAGGGCATAGTCGTGGTCGATGCGGAAGCGGCTGCCGACGGCGTCGACGGCGACGTAGATGCGGAAATCCAGCGCCAGCAGATCGAGGGCGCTGCCCAGCACGCAGACGTGCGTCTCGATGCCGGTGAGGACGACCTTGGGCCGCGCCTCGCGGTGCAGCGTCTCGACGACGGACGGGATGGCGGCGCAGCTGAAGGCGACCTTGTCGGGCCGCTCGGACAGGCGCTCGCGCAGGCAGGCAACGGTCGGGCCGAGCCCCTTGGGATACTGTTCGGTGGCGAGGACGGGCATGTGCAATAGGCGGGCGGCATCGATGAGGAAAGCAACGTTGCGCTGGAGGGAGTCGGCGTCGAGGATCTTCGGTATCAGTTTCTCCTGGACGTCGATGACCAGCAGGGCGGTATCGGCGGCCGACAGCTGGGTGGGGTGTGCCATCGCGCTCTCCTCGCTCTTTCCGCGGGTGGACCGCGTCTGCTGGCGATGCTATCCCCGACGCGCCCGGCCGACAAGGGAGCAGGGGCCAGGGGTCAGGGGTCAGGAAGAAACTCCTCTCTCCTGACCCTGACCCCTGGCCCCGGCGCGTGGACGTGTATTGCAAGAACAAGGGGGCTTGCCTACAATCCGCCCGCCCTGACCGGAGCCAGGGCACTGTCCCACGGATGGGAAGAGGTACGAGGACAATGACCCCCTCGGAAACGGTCCCCGGCGCGGGTGCCCCGCGGCAGCGGGCCCCCCGCCTGCCCCTCGTACCGCGCCTGCTGGCCGGCGTCGTCCTGTGCGCCGCCCGCTTCCCTTTTCTGGTCCTCGCCGTCACCGCCGTCACGCTTTTCTTCTGCGTCTGGGGTGCTTTCACCCGCTTACAGTATCGCACCCAGCGCGATGAGATGCTCAGCCCCGACAAGGAGTGCCAGCAGCGCTGGCGCCGTTATGTCGCCGAGTTCGGCGATGACGAGGACATGGTCGTCGTCGTCCGCGGCGGCGGACCGAAGGCGCGCCCGCGCATGTCCGCTGCCCTCGAAGCCCTTGCCGAAAAGATCCGCCGCCGCCCCGAACACTTCGACCGCCTCTTCTATAAAGTCGACCTGCATCCCCTGCACGACCGCGTCCTCCTCTTTTTGCCTCCTTCGGAGATCGCCCAGATCCAGGAGAGCCTGGAGGGCATGCGCCGCCTGCTGGCCGCGCGCGCGGGCTGGTCGCTGTTCAATCTGCAGATGCTCCTGGGCGAGGCGACAGGCCGGCTGAAGCAGCTCCGGCCGGGACAGCCTCTCAGCGCCGACGAGGAGCGTTTCCTCACTCAGCTGGTGGCGATCACGCGCTCGGC
>JACOUH010000205.1 GCA_016177925.1 Planctomycetota bacterium
ATCACAACAGACTCCTTCCGCGGCGGGCGAGGGTGGCCTGTCACACGCCACCACTCTACCGGGCGACTGGACCGCCAGGAAGGAGTCGTTTCCTTTGATCATCGACACACCGATACAAACGTTGAGCGCAACTTCAAAACTTGTGCGTCGGGCTAAGCTGAATGCGGCTGGGTCAGGCCTGGAGCAGGACGCGCTGCCGGAACAGGTTGACGGGCAGGTCGATGCCCGCGGCCTTCAGGCGGACCGCGAACGTCGGCCGCACGCCGGTCGTGACAAACCGCCCGAACGCCCGCCCCTGCACGTCGACGCCCTGCTGCTGATAGACGAACAGGTCCTGGCTGACGATCGTCTCGCCTTCCATGCCAACAATTTCGGTCACGTTGGTGACACGACGCGGTCCGCCCGCGAGTCGGTCCACCTGAATCAGTAACTGCACCGCCGAGACGATCTGCCGCCGGATCGCGCGCACCGGCATGTCGTAGCCCGCCATCAAGATCATCGTCTCCAGGCGCGTCAGGGCATCGCGCGGCGAGTTGGCGTGCAGAGTGGTCAGCGATCCTTCATGTCCGCTATTCATCGCCTGGAGCATGTCGAAGGCCTCGGCACCGCGGCACTCGCCGACGATGATGCGATCGGGCCGCATGCGCAGGGCGTTGCGGACCAGGTCGCGCATGGTGACGGCATTGCGGCCGTCGGTGTTGGCCGGCCGCGTCTCCAGCGGCACCACGTGGCGCTGCTGTAACCTCAGCTCGGCGGCGTCCTCGATGGTGACAATGCGCTCGCGGTTGGGGATGAACCCGGACAGGCAGTTCAGCAGCGTCGTCTTCCCGCTGCCCGTGCCGCCCGAGACGACGACGTTGAGCTTCGCCTTGATCGCCCCCTCCATGACGAGCAGCATCTCGGGCGTGAACGCCCCAAACTGCATGAGGTCCTCGGCGATCAGGGGGCGCGTGCCGAAGCGACGGATGGTCAGCGTCGGCCCGCGCAGGGCAAGGGGCGGGATGATGGCGTTGACACGGCTGCCATCGGGCAAGCGGGCGTCGACCATCGGCGACGTCTCGTCGATGCGCCGGCCGACGCGTGAGGCGATGCGCTCGATGATCTGCAGCAGGTGGTCGGCGTCGCGGAAGCGCGCCGTCACTTCTTCGAGCTGGCCGGCGCGCTCGACATAGAGCTGCTGCGGGCCGTTGACCATGATTTCGCTGACAGTCGGGTCGCGCAGCAACGGCTCGAGCGGCCCGAGGCCGAGCAGTTCATCGAGCAGCAGGCGGACGACCTGGTCGCGCTCAGGCGTGTTCAGCCAGGGTTGTTCCGCGTCGAGGTGCGCTTCGAGGGCACGGCTCAGTTCGGACGCCCGTCGCTCCTCGGGCAGTTCCTTGATCCGGGCGAGGTCGAGGCGCGGGGCCAGCTGGCCAAATAGCTGCTGGGCGAGGTCCGTGAGATCATCGGGGACGACCTCGGCAGCGAGTGTCGAGCGAGCGCTGGGCGGCGGTTCGGCGGCGAAATACTGTCCTTGTTGGGGAGGCATGGTGCTCCAGCTTGATGCAAAGGTCCGGGCGGGCGAAACGTTCTGCAAGTTTAGCTCACGCCATGCCCCTTAGCCCGACGCGCTAGCGAGGGTTGACTTCTTCCTCGCTGGCGCGTAGGGCTAAGGACCGCGGCGGTTTTCGCTTGTCGCGGGGCAGGCGGCGTGGTTGATTGAAGCGCGGTGAAGTTGCAGCCCCAGACATCGGTGGAGGATCACGATCATGGCGACACGGGTGCGCTGGCTGGGACACGCGGCGCTGCTGCTGGAGAGCGACGGCACGCACGTGCTCATCGATCCCTTCCTGACGGACAACCCCAAGGCGGCGGTGAAGCCTGACGAGGTGGCCGCCGACTTCATCCTCGTCTCGCACGGTCACGGCGACCATGTCGGTGACACCCTCGCCATCGCCCGGCGCACCGGGGCCACGGTCGTTTGCAACTACGAAATCTCGCTGTGGCTGCAGAAGCAAGGACTGCAAAAGGTACATGGCCAGCAGCACGGCGGGTCACATCGCTTCCCGTTCGGCCGTGTCAAGCTGACGCTCGCTTTCCACGGCTCGATGCTCCCCGACGGCAGCAACGGCGGCAACCCGTGCGGCTTCTACATCACCTTCAACGACGGCACGCGCGTCTATGACGCCGCCGACACCGGCCTGTTCGGCGATATGCGGCTGATCGGCGAGGAAGGGGTCGACCTGGCCATCCTGCCGATTGGCGACAACTATACGATGGGCCCGGACGACGCGCTGCGGGCGGTAAAGCTGATCCAGCCGAGGAAGGTGCTGCCGATCCACTACAACACCTGGGACGTGATCGCCCAGGATGCCGCCGCGTGGGCGCAGCAGGTGCGGCAGCAGACGCAGGCGACGCCCGTCGTGCTGAAGCCCGGCGAGTGGGCCGAGGTGTGATCTCTCTGATTCACGTTGCCCCTGGCGGCCCCGCTAAATAGCGCCACGGGCAAGGGAAAGTAGCCCGCCGCTCCGCGGCGGGGGAAAGAGCCGCCGCGGAGCGGCGGGCTACTCTCCCTCTTGCGTGCAGCTACTTAGGCCGCCTTCGCGCGCCGATGCATCTTGTGACAGGTGCAGTTTCCCCATCGGTAAAGGTGAAACTTGTGCAGCAGCTGGCGGGCGGTCGACGCCCCGCCGCCGATCAGGATCTCCGCCGGTCTCAGGCCGAAGACCGCCAGGCTAATCGATGGCTCCAGCGCCACCACCGCGTGCCAGGTGCGGCGCGGGATGAACAGCGCGTCACCCGCCTCGATCCGTGCGTACAGGCCGCGCGCCTTCTCGAAGGTCGCACGCTCCGCCGGTTGCTCGTCCAGGCGTGAGATGTCGATGTCGCTCAGCGTCGCGCCCCAGTCGTACTTGCGCGACTTGCACATGTGCGGCGTCTGGTCCGGCGGGAAGAGGATGACCTCCTTGAGGCCGCGGACCTGGCAGAACCAGTTGTTCGGGAAGTCGTAGTGCAGGCCCGTCACCGTGTTCGATGGGCCGATGAAGACGAACTCCCACGTCCAGCGCCAGCCCGGCCACAGGTCGCGGATGGCGAAGTCGCGGCGCATCGCGGGGAACTCCTCGAGAATGTGCCATTGCGCCAAGTAGACGCGGTTCGCCTCGAACGACTTCATGTACTCCCAGTCCAGGTGGAACGTCTGGCCCGGGACGATCTCCTTCCAGCGCCGGTACGGCAGCAGGCCGACCTCCTCGCGTCGCGGCCGCTCGGCGGCCTCGGCCAGTTCGCGAATGTAGGGCCCGATCGGCAGGTCGAGTGGCTGTCGCGTCACGCCCTGCTCGACGAGTCCGTTCTGGAAGCGGAAGATGATCTCCGACCCGTCGGGACGGCGCAGCTCAGAGAGGTTGCGAAAGGACCAGTGTTCCCAGGCGGGCCAGGCACGCACGGCTCCCTTCACCAGCAGCGGGGTGCTGCGCGGGCCGAAACCGCCCGCTCGTACCAGGTCTTCCCAGGCGACCGTGTCGACGAACTGAAAAGTCGGGCCGGCGAAAGAAGGCATCGTGTGTAAGGGGGATAGAGAAACGGCGCATTTCGGGAAAGAGAGATCCCGGGCGATCCGCCGCCGCGCCGAGGGGACCGTGAGCGAGCCACCATACCCCCGCCCTCAGTTCCGTGCGAGGCCAACTTGGCGAACGGAGCGCTTCCGCTTCCCCGCTTGCGGCTTTGCAGCCGCTGCAAAGCCGCAAGCGGAAGATGGACCAAGCCGCGAAGTCCTCCCCTCCCGTTTCTCCCGTCTGATCCGTTCGGCGCGGAAAATCCCGCGAAACACGGGCGGGCGGAGTTCTCCCGTTGCAGGCGCTCGCTCAGCCGGTATAATCGGCAATGAATAATTGTGCGCCGCAATGCCCGGGATCTCTCCCTGCCACTCCACTTGCGGACGCGACCGATCGCCAACCGGCGGTCCCCGTACCAGGAGACCTCCATGCCAGCAACGTCTTCCGTCAAAGAAACCCGCGCCGACCTGGAGCAGCTCCAGGGGGCGTGGCTCTCGGTCTCCGGCCGGCACCAGGCCGAGTTGCTCATCGCCGGCAATCTGTTTGCCGTCAAATTTCTTGACGGGAAGATCTACATGGGCACCTTCGACCTCGACGCGGGCGAGCAGCCCAAGGAGATGGTCATGCGGATCGACGAAGGGCCCGTCAAACACAAGGGCAAGTTCGCCCTGTGCATCTACGACCTGACCGGCGACACGCTGCGCTGGTGCCCGACCGAGCCCGGCTCGGACGAGCGCCTGGCCGACTTCCCCTGCGTCGACGACGGCCGCTACCTATGCACTGTCTTCCAGCGGCAGCGCCCGCGCCAGCCCGGTTGATCGACACCCCGGCGAGCGGGGGGTGTGAACCCCCCGGTTCACACCCCCCGCTCGTCAGGATTTACCGGGGGGTTCACACCCCCCGCTCGCTATGATGTGAACCGAAACACACGAACGAGGTACGCATGAGTTCTGCCGTAGCGCAAGGCCCGGTACGCACCCCCGTCGCGGCGCGGGAAGCCCGGGAGGGCGATTTCCAGTACCCGGGCCTCCCGACCACCTGCGACGGCGCCGAGGCGGTCGTTCACGTCGAGATCCACGTCGCCCAGGCGGCGGGGGCCTACCCCATCACCAGCTCGACCACCATGGGCGGGGGCTTCAACGCCGCCGTGATGGACGGCAAGCGCAACCTGTGGGGCGACCCACTGATGTTCTTCGAGCCGGAGAGCGAGCACTCCGCCGCCACCGTCTGTGAAGGTTTCGCCGTCGCCGGTGGCCGCGTGACCAACTTCACCTCCGGCCAGGGCCTCGTGCTGATGAAGGAGGTGCTCTACACCATCTCCGGCAAGCGCCTGCCCGTGCTCATGAACATCGGCGCCCGCGCCCTGACCAGCCAGGGACTCAACGTCCACGCCGGCCATGACGACCTGATGTCCGTCGCTGACTGCGGCTGGGGCATGCTGTTTGCGCGCAACGCCCAGGAGGCCGGTGACTTCTGTCTTATCTGCCGCCGCGCCGCCGAGGCCAGCCAGACGCCTTTCTTCAATGTGCAGGACGGCTTCCTCACCACCCACACCGTCGAGACGGTCCGCCTGCTCGAGCCGGCGTTCATGAAGGAGTACATCGGCGATCCGAAAGAGAAGCTGATCAACCTGATGGACCCGGCCAACCCGATCATGTCGGGCGTCGTGCAGAACCAGGACAGTTACATGAAGGGCAAGATCGCCCAGCGCTGGTACTACGACCGCGTCGAGCCGATCCTCGAAGAGTGCTTCTCCGAGTTCTACCGCAACACCGGCCGCCGCTACGACTTCGTCGAGCCCTACCGCTGCGAGGATGCCGAGTACATCCTTGTCGGCATGGGCTGCTACATGGAGACGGCCAAGGCCACCATCGACTACCTGCGCGACAAGAAGGGCATCGCCGCCGGCTGCCTCACCGTGTTCGTGTTCCGTCCCTTCCCCGCCCGGCAGATCGTGCGGGCGCTGAAGGACTGCAAGGCGTTCACCGTCTTCGAGCGCATGGACGATCCGCTGTCGACCACGGGCAACCACCTGACGCGCGAGATCAAGGCGGCCTTCTGCGATGCGCTCAACGGACAGAACGGACAG
Source organism: Planctomycetota bacterium (assembly GCA_016177925.1). GTDB lineage: Bacteria > Planctomycetota > Planctomycetia > Gemmatales > Gemmataceae > JACOUH01. The sequence continues at coordinate 5,623 of JACOUH010000205.1, forward strand.
GAGAAGATCGAAACTCTGCCGCGGATCTACAGCGGGGCGGCGGGACTGGGCAGTCGCGACGTGCGGCCCGGCGACATCATCGCCTCCTTCGACAACATGATCGACGACGGCCAGGACTTCTTCTGCGTCGGCATCGATCACGCGCTGGCGCTGAAGTGTACCGAGGACCCCGACCTGCGGCCGACCGGCGGCTTCTCGATGCGCGGTCACTCGGTCGGCGGCTTCGGCTCGGTGACGACAAACAAGGTCATCGCCACTATCGGCGGCAACGTGTTCGGCAAGGACGTGCAGGCCTACCCGAAGTACGGCTCCGAGAAGAAGGGCCTGCCGACGACGTACTATCTGACCGTCGCCGACTCGCACATCAACATGCACTGCGAGTTGGAGCACGTCGATCTGCTCTGCATCAACGATCCGACCGCCATCCTCGCCCCGACAACGATGGCCGGCCTGATGCCCGGCGGGGCGATCTTCATGCAGTCGCCGTACAGCGACCCGGCGGAGGTCTGGAAGCGCGTGCCGCTGCACAATCAGCACCAGATTCGCGAGAAGAAGATTCGCGTCTACTACTGCGACATGGTCCACATCGCGCGCGAGGTCGCCTCGGAGCCCGACCTGCAAATGCGCATGCAGGGTATCGTCCTCTTGGGGGCGTTCCTCAAGCTGACGCCGTACGCCAAGCAGTCGGAGATGGCCGACGAGCAGGTTTACGAGGGCGTCGAGAAGGCACTGCGCAAGTATTTCGGCAAGCGTGGCGACCGCGTCGTGCAGGACAACCTGACCTGCGTCAAGCGCGGCTACAGCGAGATGAAAGAGATCCCGCTTTCGATCATTTACGGGCAGTGACCTGCATCTTAGCCCGACGCGCAAGCGAGGATCAGAGTGATCCTCGCTTGCGCGTCGGGCTAAGCGAAGCGGCAACCCACACTCCAAATCATCACCCTCTGAGGAGGATTTCATGATAGCGCCTGCGACCAAAACCCCCTCGATGAACGAGGCCAACGACAAAGACCCCTTCAATAACAACAGCTACGGCACCCTGGTTGATCATCCCTACAAGCTGGTCAATCTGCCGGTGCTCGACGTCAACGACTTCAACGAGCGCATCATCCGTGGCTACGAGGAAGGCTATGGCGAAAAGGACCTGCCCGCCGACCTGACCCTGGCGCGCTCGCTGATCCCCGCCGGCACGGCCACTCTGCGCGACTTCAGCAACATCTCGCCGGAGATTCCCGAATACATCCCTTCCAACTGCACCGGCTGTATGGACTGCGTCACCGAGTGTCCCGACACCGCCATCCTCGGCAAGGTCCTCTCCGAGGAGGAGTGGCAGGCAAAGCTACAGACGCTGCCCGAGGCCGACCGCGCCATGTACGCCGAGCAGTGGTCGCGGACCAAGAAGTACTACGACGGTGGCAAGAAGAAGGGCCTGCCCGGCGGCATGTTCCAGATCATCATCGACCCCAGCAAGTGCAAGGGCTGCGCCGAGTGCGTCACGGTCTGCGATGACGACGCGCTGAAGATGATCGTCAAGACCGACGACGTGATGCTCAAGGCCCGCAAGAGCCATCGCTACTTCAAGAACATCGGGCCGAGCAATCCCAAGTACATCAGCGACAACCTGCTGATCGACATGATGCTCAAGGAGGAGACGCACATCTATGTCGGCGGGGCCGGCTCGTGCGCCGGCTGCGGCGAGGGCACGGCGCTGCGCATGCTCTGCGCCGCGACCGGCTCGAAGTACGGCGACCAGTGGGGCCTCGTCGCCGCCACCGGCTGCAACACGGTCTACACGTCGACGTATCCGTACAACCCCTACCTGGTGCCGTGGACCAACTCGTTGTTCGAGAACGCCCCGGCCGACGCCATCGGCGTCCGCATGCGCTGGGACCAGATCGGCTGGGCCGACAAACCGCTGTGGTGCATCGGCGGCGACGGCGCCATGTTCGACATCGGCTTCCAGGCCCTGTCGCGGCTGCTGGCGTCGGGCATGAACGTCAAAGTGTTCGTCCTGGACACGCAGGTCTACTCCAACACCGGCGGGCAGGCGTCGACGTCCAGCTTCACCGGGCAGAACACGAAGATGTCGGTGCATGGCAAGACACTGGGCGGCAAGCAGGAGCGGAGAAAAGAGATCGCCCAGATCGCGATGATGCATCCGCGGACGTTCGTGGCCCAGACGACGTGCGCGCACGTGAATCATTTCTACAAGGCGGTGCTGGGGGCACTGGAGTTTGACGGGCCGGCGATCATCTGCTGCTACACGACGTGCCAGCCAGAGCACGGCGTGGCGGACAACATGGCCGGCGAGCAGGCGCGGCTGGCGGTCGACAGCCGGGCGTTCCCGATCCTGATCTACGACCCGCGCAAGGGCGAGAAGGTCAAGGAGCGGTTATCGCTGCAAGGGAACCCGGCGGTCAAGGAGGACTGGTTCGTCAATCCGAAGACGAAGGAGGAGGTGACGTTTATCGACTTCGCGCGCAGCGAGGGGCGTTTCGTCAAGCACTTCGATCGCGACGGCAATCCGTCGGCGACGCTGTTGGCGGCGAAGCAGGATCGGCTGGAGAACTGGCACCTGCTGCAGGAACTGGCCGGGCTGCGCTGACCGAGGTTTGCCGCTTGCGGCTTAGCACGCGCTGCCGGATGCTAAGCCGCAAGCGGAAGACGGGGAGAAAGGCCATGTCCCAACCTCTTGTTATCGCCTACCACCTGATCTGGACCGCCTACGGCTGGTGGCTCCCGAACGACCCACGCGGCAGCGGGTCGAAGGAAGTTTGCACCGACGTCCTCGCAGAACTCGGGGAACTCCACTTCGGCCGCAAAGCCGTTCAACCTCCTGGTCACGAGGTCCGCCGGTTCTACGAGAAGGCCGCCCAGGTCCTCCAGCATCCTTTGCTCTCCTTCGACGAGGACGCCCGCGCCGAGATCGGCCTGGCATTCGGCGAGGTGATCGAGGAACAGTGCTATACCAGCTACGCTTGTGCAATCATGCCCGACCATGTCCACATCCTGATCCGCAAGCACAAGCACCAGGCCGAGGAGATGATCGATGTCCTGAAGGAGGCCAGCCGCATTCGCCTCTGTGCGAGCAATCACCGGCCCGCAGACCACCCGACCTGGTCGACCCGTGGAGGATGGAAAGTCTTTCTGGAGCACCCCGACGAGATCCGACGAACCATCCCGTACATCGAGCGAAACCCGTTGCCGCTCGGGTTGCCGGTGCAGCGTTGGCCCTTCGTCAAGGAATACGATGGCTGGCCTCTCCACGCAGGGCACAGCCCGAATTCTCCCTACGCGAAGCGTCTGCGCGAAGCGGGAAGACACCCGCAACAATCATGACGCGAACCCATTTCCTCGCCCTGGAGACCTCCTGCGACGAAACCGCGGCCGCCGTCTTCACCGACGACCTGGAGGTGCTGGCCAACATGGTCGCCTCGCAGACGGAGTTGCACGCCCGCTTCGGCGGCGTCGTGCCGGAGGTGGCGGCCCGGGCGCATCTGCAGCGGCTGCTGCCGGTCATCGACGAGGCGCTGCGCACTGCGGGGATTCGCCTCGATCAGCTCGGCGCCATCGCGGTCCATAACACGCCGGGACTGGTCGGCGCTCTGCTCGTCGGCGTCAGCGCCGCGAAGATGCTGGCGCTGGCGCTGGAGGTGCCGCTGCTCGCGGTCAATCACATCGAGTCGCATGTCTACGCCTGCCGGCTGGCGGCGGGGCGTGACATCTTCCCTTGCATCGGACTGGTGGTCAGCGGCGGGCATACGACGCTGTTCCATTGCAAGAGCGCGCTGCAGTTCGAGCGTCTCGGGGCGACGCGCGACGATGCGGCGGGCGAGGCGTTCGACAAGGTGGCGAGCCTGCTCGGACTTGGTTTCCCTGGCGGACCGGCGGTCGAGCACGAGGCGGCCGGCGGCGACCCGAACACTCACCGCTTCCCGCGGGCCCTGCTGCACGACGAACGACTTGACTTCAGCTTCAGCGGCCTGAAGACGGCGGTGCTCTACGCGCTGGCCGGCCCGAACGTCTCGAAAGTGCCACCCCCGCCGCCGGGCCAAACACGCGCCGACCTGGCGGCGAGCTTCCAGCAAGCGGTGGTCGACGTGTTGGTGGCCAAGTCGCGACAGGCCCTCCGCCGGACCGGACTGACGCGACTGGCCGTCGGCGGGGGTGTCGCGGCTAACCGCTCTCTGCGGTCCGCCTTGGAGGCGATGGCGAAGGAGGAAGGCACGGAGCTATTCATCCCACCGCTGGCGCTGTGTACGGACAATGCCGCGATGGCGGCGATCGCCGTCGAGAAATGGCGCCGCCAGGAGTGGGCCTCACTCGACCTCGACGCCGTCGCCACCGTCGGCTGAGCCTCCGTGTTATCCGTGGCCGTCTTCGTTCTTCCGAAGAATGGCACGGACGGGGCTGGCGTCGAAGCCCACCAGCTTCAGCGGCAGAGCAATCAGTTCATACACACCCTCGGGCACCTCCGCCAGCACCAATCCCTCCAGGATGGCCAGGTCGTGCTCCAGGGCAGCGTGGTGGGCGGGCAGGTCCTTCGAGGTGAACGGGTCGACGCTCGGCGTATCGATGCCGACGAGGCGGACGCCGTGCCGGGCGAGCAGGGCGACGAAGTCGGGCGACAGGGCGGCGAAGTCCTCGTTGAAGACGTGCGGGTCGGGGAAGGTGCCGGTGGCGAGCAACAGACGCTCGGCCCGGAACGGCGGCGACACCCTACTGGGCGTGATGAGGCCGCCGCGCCCCACGGACACGCGCAGCACCTGGCAGGGGCCGAGATAGAGGTCGAGGCGGCGCTGGTCGATGGTGGGAGCACCGCGGCCGTAGTGGCTCGGGGCATCGGCATGGGCGCCGAGGTGGACTGTTGCGTGGAGGGTCGACAGGGTGATGTTCGAGACACTTTTGCTTGCATCCGACGAATCCTGGTTGTTGTCCAGCAACACCTCGCGCGTCAGGGGCGTGTCGCCGGGCCAGACCGCCAGTCGAGGGCTAAGCGGCGGCGAAACGTCGTAAATCATCGCGGTTCCTTCAACTCATTTCACGACCGCCATTGTATCGAAACGAGCGCGGCGGTTCACGGTCGGTAGCGGACAGGTTCGCGGCCTACCGACCTCCCTGCAACGCTTCGGTTAACGGGTGGTCCGGCCCGGCGCGGTCCGCGATGGCGGCGCGGAAGCCGGGCATGTCCGTAAGGAACAAGGGCACGCACAACTCGCGGCGCGTGGCCGACGACTGGACCATCAAGTACCTCAACCCGAGGACGTTGAGCGGCCGCACCCGCTCGATGGTCGGCCAGGGGGCAAAGTGGTAGAAGACGCCAGACGCATCGTAGCACCTGATGCCGTCCGCGGTGACGTACACCCGCAAGTACACCACGGCCAGCGCCAGCAATAGCCCGGCCGTCAGGGAGCCGGCCAGGGAGCCCACGGTTATGGCGAGGTGGATCTCCCAACCGGACAGGTAAGCCCAGACGCTTACTACCAGCGCCCAGGCGCCCAAGACGTACGTGGTCGAACGCCATACGACCCAAAAGCTTGACCGGAACGACAACACGGGCTGATCCATAGCTCACCTCGCGCCTGCCTGGGACCGCACACATCGAGGGACATCCCTCGCTGGCGCGTCGGGCTGGTGTGGCTATTTTTCTTGCTGATCGGCGAGCTGCTTGAGGACGCTCGTGGCAGCGTCGCTGATGGCCCGCTGCGGCGCACGCGTCGCTCGCTTCAGGTCATCGCGCACCACCTCGTAATCGGCCCCGATGATCCCGCGCCCCAGTTCGCCCAACGACAGGATCGACGCCAGGGCGACGTCGTTGATCTTGTCCGCCATGCCGTTGCGAAACGCTGTCAGCACCGCTTTGCGCTGCCCGCCCAGGTCGGCGCCCAACTCCTTGCCGAGCTGGCCGATGGCGTGGAGGGCCTGGCAGCGGACGTACTGATCCTGCTCGATGGCTGTGGCCTTCAGCAGCGTCGGCAGCACCGATTTGCGCTCGAAGCCGTAGTGGTTGAGGGCAGTCATGGCGATCCGGGTCATTTGCAAATCCTTGACCTGACGGAGGACGCGCTCGCCGCGGTCGTCCTTGACCTTGACCTCGCGGACGGTCATGGCGTCCTCGAGCAACTTGGCCAACGGCGGCAGCGCCTCGGGGTTGCCGATGAGCCCCAGCGCGGTGACGGCGGCCCGGCGCAATTCGCCGTGGACCTGCGGCGGGACGCCGGCGGGCTCGGCCTCGAACGCCTGGTCGACGAGGATGTCGACGGCCGACGACGACGGCTTGCCGATGCGGCCCAGGGCGGAGACCAGGTAGGTCCGGACGCGGATGCCCTCCTTGCCCTTGTTGTCGCGGACCGCCTGGATGAGGGCAGTGACGGCCTTGTCGGCGTCCGAGCCGATGGCACCGAGCCCGTCGGCAGCGGCGACGCGGACGTCAGGACTCTCGTCCTTGAGGGCCGCGGCCAGGGTCGGGACGGTCGCCCGCACCTCCGCCGGGGCGTCCTTGACGCTGCTCGCAATCCTGGCGAGGGCGGCGGCGGCGGCCTCGCGAATCACCGGCGACTTGTCGTGCTTGATGGCGAAGGCCAGCGCCTCGACACCGGCCACGATGGGGATGTTGATGAAAGTGCGCTCGTCGAGAGCCTTGGCGCCGAGTCGGCCGAGCGTCAGCGCTGCTCCCTGGCGGACGGCGATCTCCTTGTCGTCGCGCAGGGCGGCGCCGATGGTGTCGAAGATCTTGCGCGTCTGCGGGCCCGCCTGGTCGAGGGCGATCAGCGCGATCCGCCGGGTACGCGGGTCCTTGTGCGTGCGCAGGATCTGCATCCACTCAGAGGCCTTCTTGCCGCGGACGATGCGATCCGTCTCGTCTTGTGGGCGAGCCGTACCGGCGGCGGCGAGCAGGGCGAGGCAAGCCCCGAGGGAGAGTGTGACGTGGCGCATGGGGGAAACCTCGTGGGTCGGAGTTCAGGGAAGGCGGAGCCCCCCACGGTTGAGCATACTTGCGTCCGAGGGGCCCTTCAAGAAGACGACCCACGCGAGGTTTTCCCCCTCTCCCCCGAGGGGAGAGGGGAGCAAGTCGTTAGCGGCCGCGGCAGGAAGTCTGGCCCTTCACAGTCGGAATGTCGCCGGCCTCGGTCAGCTGCTTGAAGCGGCGCAGCTCCTCCTGGATCTCGCACTCGGGATCGGCCCCGAACAGCCAGGCCAGCCAGCTGCCGAGCTTGCCACCGGGCGGGTCGTATTTGAGGACGACGCGCACCTCGGTGCCGCGGTCGCCCGGCGCCGGCGTGAAGTGGACGGATCCTGCCGTCGACACCTGCGAGCCCTCCAGCGAGCGCCAGGCAATCAAGCGGTTCGGCTCCTCGTTGATGATCTCGGCGTCCCACGAGACGTTCATGCCCGCCGGCCCGCGGGCAACCCAGTGCGAGCGACCGTCCTCGCAGGTGACCGATTCGAGGTGGCGCATGAAGCGCGGCAGGTTCTCGAAGTCGCGCCAGAAGCGGAACAGCTCATCGGCGGGCTTGCGGATAGTGACCGCCTGCACCACCTTGACGCCGCGTCGCGCCGAAACCGCGGCGGTCTTGTAGTGCTGCGCCGTGTTGACGCCTAGCGCCGCGTAGAGATGACAGTGCCCTGTCATTCCGCGGTACAGGATGCTGCCGCCGAGGACTGCCTCGGCGACACCGCCCAGCGTGCCCCGGCGCAGTCCGTCGAAGGCAAGCAGCCCACCGCCGACCAGCGACATCCAGCGCTCGACCGCGCCGACGTTGGTCCCCTCGCGGGCGCTGCCGCGACGAGCCTGGCCGGACGCGATCCGCCGGCTGATCGGAGTTTGTGCGGAAACCATGCGTTCCTCCTTCCTGATGAGTGAGGGCAAGAGGCGCCCTGCCGAGCGGCAGGGGCGATCTCGTTGTTTTGATCAGCGGGGCGACCGTTTGAGAGGGAATGGGTGCAAATCGAGTGCCGGCCGCAGAGGAGCAGTGCCGAGTGAGGCGGCCCCGTTTTTGCTCCGTGTCCCTTGGCAGAGGGCCCATCGAGAGAGCAGGAGATCGGTCATGGCGGAGAACAGGACGCGAGGCGAGCACCACTCTCCGGAGAGCCACTGGCGGGTGGACACGCCGCAGGAGCAGCCGGCGCACGAGGAGATCATCAGCATCACAAGGGCCGTCGAGGAGGCGCTACCGGCGCTCGGGTGCGAGGCGAGCGATGAAGACGTGCAGTTCCGGTTGCGCCAGGAGGGCATCGAGATCGACCGCGAGCGGATCGCGCAGGTCCGCGAGGAGTTGGCTCGCAGCAAGCAGGTGTGCCAGGACTGACGGTCGTCCCAGGTTGCGACCCCCACCGAGGCGTCGTCCCGGGATCGAGCCCCAACGGGGCGGCCGTCCCGGGATCGAGCCCCAACGGGGCGGCCGTCCCGGAATTGAGCCCCAACGGGGCGGCCGTCCCGGAATTGAGCCCCAACGGGGCGGTCGTCAATAGCCAGGGGCGTGAGCCCCTGGTTCGCGGGCAAGGCCCGAGGCGGAGAGCCCCGAAGGGGCGGCAGTGAGCGGCGGGGTGTCGGTTACTGCCGCCCCTTCGGGGCTGTTGGTCGAGGTGGGACCGCGAGCCCATCCCAGGGCTCACGTCCTGGGCTATTGACGACCGCCCCTTCAGGGCGGAAGAACGATGGTTTCCACCTCTTCGAGGATGCAAAGGGGGATTCTCATTCTCGCGCAAACAGTCACTCACCGAGCGGGCGTTACGCCGGCCAGCACTGCGAGCCACCGTCAACGCGGATCACTTGCCCGCTGATGAATCGCCCCTCCTCCGACGCCAGGAAGGCGACCACAGAAGCGACCTCGTGAGGCCGGCCGTAACGCAGCAGCGTCCCCTCCTCGATAAGCAGCCGGCAATCGAGCCGATCGTGATGATCCGGCCGCCGCGCCGCGTTATCATCTCCGGCGCCACCTCGCGACAGCAAAGAATGCATGTCAGCAGGTTGCGGTCAAGCACAGCACGGATGTCGGCCAGCGGGATGCCTACACAGTCGTCGGGGCTGGGACGTCCGCCGCGGCCGACGCCGGTGCCGCCGGCGCCGATGTCCCCGCCCGCGTTGGTGACGAGGATGTCGATGGGGCCCCAGCGGCCGCGGACCTCCCCGGCGATGCGCTTCACCTCTGCCTCGTCGGTTACGTCGCCCCAAACCGGCAGCGCCTCACCGTCCGCCTCGGCGGCGACGTCGCGCGCTACCTGCTCCATCGACTCGCCCTCGCCGAACGAGCGCGGCGAGTCGAAACGCGTGCCGTGGATGGCGACCGCCGCGCCGAGGCGGCAGAGCGTCGTGGCCAGGACGCGGCCCAGGCCTCGCGAGGAGCCGGTTACCCAGGCGACCTTTCCGCCAAGAGGTTTTTCATTGGACATACGACATCTCCGATACTTGTTTCTCCCCTCTCTCCTCGGGGGAGAGGGGGGAAGACAGGGCCGGCGGTCAGCGACGCGCCGGGATCACGGGGAGCAGCACGTGCGACGGGTGCTTGGCATCGTGGTAGACCTTCTGCCGGGCCACGACGGCGCGCGTCTCCAGGGCCAGGTTGTCGGCGCCCGTGTTGAGGTTACGCATGTAGTAAGGGAAGTAGCTGCTGGAGATCTCAACACGGATGCGGTGTCCCTTGGCAAAGAGGTTCCCGGTACCGCGCCAAAACCGGATCGTGTATTCGTAGATCTTCCCCGGCTCGATGGTACTCAGCCGCTCCGCCGTGAAGGCTCCGCCGTTGCGCGGATCGCGGCAGCGTGCCCGCATCACGCCGTCGCAGAGCAGCGCCGCGTATCCGTCAGGCTGGACGTCGATCAGCCGCACCATCCAGTCGGTGTCCTTCGCCGAACTGGCGGCATTCAGCTTCGCCTCAACAGGGCCGGTTACTTCGATCTCCTCCGTCAGCGGCTCCGTGCTGTAGACGAGCACATCCTCGCCCACCGACGGACGGGTGTCGACGGGGCCGTCGTCAAGTTGTCCGCCCTTGAACGGGGCGCGCGTCGGTTTCGCCGGATCGTAGACGTAGGCATCCGGCGACTCGTCGGTCGGGGGCGTCGTGCTGAGCAGGCCGTCCCCCTTCAGCGAGTTCGCCTTTCCGCCACTATGGAGGTAGTACCTGGTCCATTGCGTCTGCGGCAGCGGCCAGTCCTTCTCAGCGTGCCAGCGATTGCGGCCCATGACGAAGACATACACCGGCGCGTCATTCTGAACGCCGTTGTCCGTCCCCTTCAGGTAGTGGTCGAGCCAGCGGCAGACGTAACCGCCCCAGTCGATGATGGCATCCGGGCCGTAGTCGAAGCGGCCGATCTTGCGGGCGCGATTGAAGCCGTGTCCCCATGGGCCGATCACCAGGCGCGGTTGCCGTGCCTCGGGTGTCGCCCCGTACCGCTTCATGCCGACGTAGTTCAGCGGCGAACCGGGGTGATTGGGGTCGAACCAGCCCGTCACGCCCAGGGCCGGCACCGTCACGCGCGAGTAATTCGCCTTGCCCTGGTAGGCGATGCCGCGCCAGTAAGCCGACGTCGAAAGGTTATCCCGCATCCAGGTGTCGAACCACGGCGCGTCGAGCACGCCGCGGCGTTCGTTCAACTTGACGTACGGGGTTCGCATCAGGTCGCGGGCGCGGGTCTTGGTGAATCCGCTATAGGGCCCGTCGCCGATGGTCTGGGTGGTGCGGCCGGCCATCATCGCGGCCCAGTCCATCATCCAGCCGACCAGGACGCCGTTCTGATACGGGGCGTTCTCGAAGGCGTCAGGTGGCGCCACCTCGGGGACGATTGCTTTCAGCGACGGCGGGGCCTGCGTGGCGGTCCACCACTGCGACCAGCCCTGGTAGGACGAGCCGATCATGCCGACCTTGCCGCTGCACCACGGCTGCTTCGCCAGCCACTCGACGAGGTCGTGGCCGTCGGTCTTGTGCCGGCGGTCGAACGGGTCCCAGTCGCCGTCGGAGTCGAAGCGGCCGCGGCTGTCGGCGATGGCAACAGCGTACCCCCGGCGAGCGAACCACTGGGCCCGCTGCATCCAGCCGGAGGAGTTGTTGTTGTACGGCGTGATGGCGAGAAGGCCGGGGTGGCGGCCCTCCGCGTCAGGGCGGTAGACGTCCACCGACAGGCGGACCCCGTCGCGGACCTTGACCCGGTGGCCGCGACTGGCCCGCACCTCGAACTGCGGGGCAGAAACCCTGCCGGGGTCGGGGGCCTGGGCCCAAGCCAGCGACGGCAACGCCATGCTCGCTGCCAGCCACCAGGCGAACGTCGATTTCATCACTTCGTCTCCCTGGGAAGTCGTATCCGGTCGGCGGGCGGCATTTCATCTGCTCCCCAGTAGGCCACGTCACGTGGCCAACTGCAAGCGACAATTGCCAGACAACCGGCATCGAAGTTGCGCGGATCAGAAGAACGCCGACCCCCGACTCTTCTCGTCTTCCTTTTTCTCACCGGACTTCATGTCTCCGGATAGGCAATCCGACCTGCGCGGGTAAGATACCCAACGACAGCTCATCCCCAAGGGAGCACGTCTGCCATGTTCCAGGACATCAACTGGCTTGAGGAGGCCGCTGCGCTGCCGCTCGCCTTCGCCCTGGTGCGCGAGGACGCCCTGCTCGACCTGGACGTCGTCAACGCCGTCGGGCGCGGAGAGCGGGTGCTCATGGTCGCCTCGGGCGGCTGCACGGCGGCGGCCCTCGCCACTCTGCCGAACGTCGCTCATCTGCACCTCGTCGATCCCAACCCTGCGCAACTCGCCCTGTGCCGCCTGAAGTTGCACCTGCTCGCGACGAACAGACCCGAAGAGCGACTAGCGGTGCTTGGGCATTCTTCGGTGAGGGGGAAACGCGGTCGGCGCGGAGTGCTGGCCGGGCTCCTGGAATCGCTCGAATTGCCCGAAGATGTGTTCGGCCCACCGGACCTGGTTGCCGCGCTGGGGCCGGACCACTGCGGGCGCTACGAGCGGCTGTTCGCCCGGCTCCGCGAGATCCTGCTCCCTTGGAAAGACCAACTGACCGAGCTGTTGCAGCTCGGCGACCCTGCGGAGCAGGCGCGGCGCGTCGACCCGGCCACGCCGCTGGGCCGCGCCCTCGACGAGGCGTATGACGACGTGCTCGCCCTGCCGAACCTGGTGCGCCTCTTCGGCGAGGGGGCAACGCAGAATCCCGTCGAGCCGTTCGCGCGTCACTTTGCCCGCCGGACGCGGGCCATTCTGGCGACCCTGCCGGCCGCGGACAATCCGTATCTCTGGCTGATGCTCGCCGGCCGGCTGCCCGACGGCGTTTCGCTTCCCTGGATCACCGAGGAACCGCCGGAGCAACTGCCCGAGGTCGTCTGCACGCGCGGCCTGATGGCCGACGTGCTGGCGGGGGTGCCGGCGGGCGAGCGCTACCACGTCATCCACCTGAGCAACATCCTCGACTGGCTGACGCCGGCGGAGGCCCGTCACACGCTCGAACTGGCCTGGCGGGCCCTCCGGTATGGCGGCCGCGTCTTCATCCGCCAGCTCAACTCGACGCTCAACATCCGCGACCTGGGCGAGGGATTCCGCTGGGACGAAGACGAGTCCGAGGCGATGCACCGCCGCGACCGCAGTTTCTTCTACCGCACGCTCCACCTGGGGGTGAAGGAATGATCCTCGAGGCCTTCCACAACCCCCCGCCGCTGGACCGCGCTCGCGCCCTCGCCGCCTTCGAGCGCCAGTTCAACTACCCGCTCGGCCCCGGCCGGTCGTTCCGCATCGAGCACGGCGACGACTACGCTCGCTTCTACCGGGCCGTGGGCGAGGCCCGCTGCTTCATCGCTGTCGAGAACGAGCACGTCCTGGGTGTGCTGGCCGTCGCCATCCGCCCCTTGCTGCTGGCCGACGGCAGCGTACTCCGCGCCGCCTACATCGGCGATCTCAAAATAACTCCCGAGGCGCGGCGCGGGACCGCCCTGGTCCGCCTGGCCCGAGCCGCCGAGGCCTGGGCTCGTCCCCGCGCCGACGTCGCTTTCGGCGTGGTCATGGATGGCACGCCCGCCGTCCCCGCCCAGTACACGGGCCGAGCCGGCATCCCCTCCTTCACGGCCGTCGCAGCCGTTGAGGTCCTGCGCTTCGTCTGTGTTGTAGGACGGATTTCCAATCCGTCCGGGGGTGACGGTCGGACGGATTGGAAATCCGTCCTACAACCGGAGGAGGATGTGCGCGACGCGTACTGCCGCCTCAGTGCAGGCCGTTACGCCTGTCCCGCCGGACACCCGGCAGAACGCTCGCTAGTCGCGCCGGCCTGGCTGCTGCTGCCCGACGGTTCGGCCTGCGGTTGTCTGGAGGACACACGGCGTGCCAAGCGACTGGTAGCCGACGGGCAGGAGATGGTCAGCGCTCACCTCTCCTGCTTCGCCTGGCGCGACCTCCGCTCCGCTTCGACGCTCGTGCGGGCCGCCCTCGCCCGCGCCGCGGCATTGGGGTTCCCCGCCCTGTTCGTCGCCGTGCCGCGCCGTGACGCGGGGACACTGGAAGGTGCTTTGAAAGAAATCGAGGTGATCCGCGCCCCGGCCACCGTCTACGCGCACGGCCTGCCGGGCGGCGACACGGACTGGAACATCAACAGTTCGGAGATCTGACATGACCCCTGCGAACCACGCGCCGCAGGTAACGGCCTGCGCCAACGAAGTGTTGAAGAAGGTCGGCATTCTCCGCAACCCCTACTTCGTCGCGCTCGAGGACGGCAGTCTGTCGCTGGACTGCTTCCGCCGCTCGCAGGAACAGTTCTTCTTCGCGGTGACGTTCTTTCCGCGGCCGATGGCGGCCCTGGTCGGCCGCATTCCCGACCCCAAGGCCCGCCTCGACATCCTGCACAACCTCGTCGAGGAGCACGGCGAGTTCCAGGAGGAGTTCTTCCATCACAACACCTTCCAGCGCTTCCTGGCTACCATCGGCGGGCGCGCCGAGGACCCGGCGAAACGGCCGCTCTGGGCGGCGCTGCGGGCGTTCAACAGCGTCCTCACCTGTGCCTGTGTCCTGGACGAGTTGGAGGTCGGCGTCGCCTGCATGGGCATCATCGAGCACGCCTTCGCGCCGATCTCGGCCCTCATTGGCCGGGCGGTGGTCGAGCGCGGGTGGGTCAAGTCCGAGGAGCTGATCCATTACCGTCTGCACGCCCAGATCGACGAGCGCCACGCCGGGGAGTTTTTCGCGGTGATCGAGCCGCGCTGGGACGACCCGACCCGCCGTCACTTCATCGTGCAGGGGCTAGAGCTTGGTGCCTATATCTTCGACCGTCTTTATCGGGATATGTACGAGTTGGGTAGGAGCGAGACGTGCTGACCCGCAGCGGCCAGGCCTGGAGCGGCCGGCAGGGCCCTCTTGCACTCAGGGGGCCTCCCAGACGCGGACCGTGCCGTCGGCCCCGGCGGAGGCGAGCCGGTTGCCGCCCGGGCTGAAAGCGACACTGCTGACACCGCCGGGGTAGCCGCGGAGGGCCAGCGTTTCCTCCCCGGTGCCCAGGTCCCAAACCTTGACGCTGTTGTCGATCCCCGCGGAGGCAAGCCGCTCCTTTCGCTTGCGGTTCACTTCTTCGGGGGGAAGCCGAGGGCCTCGAGAGGGACAGCCTGCTTCTCCTTGATCGCAACATTGACGGAGACCGTCCTGCTCGTCCTCTTCGGGATGACGACCCTGCCACCCGCGATGATCGTGCAGTTGGTCCTACTTTCCGGGCAAGTGACCTTGCCGCCAACAACGACGACGCAGTCGGTCATCCTCCGGCGAGCGGTGAAGTCCCCGGCACGGCAACGGCCCATGGAAGACTGCCGACGTCGAAGACGCCGCCGGGCTCGATGTGGGCCGGTTCCTTCGCCAAGGGTCGGGCCTCGGCGGCGTGCTCCGCTGGTGGCAGTGGCCTACAACTTTCAAGGCGGGAAAGACGGGCGTGAGGTGTCCGCTTTGGACCACGCGGAGCGCGCGGTTGGCAGGCCGAGGGCCCTCAGCTTGCTGCGCAACTTGCCACGCTGGATGCCAAGGAGCAGGGCAGCCTGTAGCTGGTTGCCCCCCGTGTGCCGCATCACCCGGCTGATCAGGTAGCGTTCCGTCTCGGCCTGGAACTCTGCGTAGAGCTGGCCCGTGCCCTCCTGCAGGCGCTTGTCGATGAAGCGGTCCAGGGTGGGGGAATCGATGGCTGCCGACCCCGCCCCCCGCCCCGCTCGCGCGGCTGCCCCGCCCTCCTCGCACCCCAGCAGGCCGGAGGGAAGGAACTCGGGGAGCAGGACCGACCCCCGAGCCCGCAGCAGAGACTGCCGGAGCACGCTCTGCAACTCGCGCACGTTCCCGGGCCAGGGGTAGCGGCAGAGCAACTCGAGGACCTCCGCGGTCGCCAGGGAAACTTCCTTGCCCATCTCCTTGCTGAAGCACTTCAGAAAATACTCGACCAGGAGCGGCAGGTCGTCGCCGCGCTCGCGCAGGGGCGGCAAGGCGATGGCAAACCCGCTCAGGCGGTAATAGAGATCGGCGCGGAACTGCCCGCCCTCGGCCATCTTTGCCAGGTCGCGGTTGCTGGCGGCGATGACACGGACGTCGGTCTGGATCGTCTCGTTGCCGCCGACGCGCTCGAACCGCTGCTCCTGCAGGACGCGGAGCACCTTGGCTTGGGTCAGCGGGGTCATGTCGCCGACCTCGTCGAGGAATAGCGTCCCGCCCCGGGTCTGCTCGAACTTGCCGATGCGCTGGCGATCGGCGCCGGTGAAGGCGCCTTTCTCGTGGCCGAACAACTCGCTCTCCAAGAGCGGCTCTGGGATCGCCGCACAGTTGATCGTCAACAGTGGCTTGCTGGCGCGGCGGCTGTTCTGGTAGACGGCGCGGGCAACCAGCTCCTTGCCGGTGCCGCTCTCGCCCTGGATCAGTACGGTCAGGTCCTGGGTCGCGACGCGGCCGATGGCCTTGTACACTTCCTGCATGGCGGCCGAGCGGCCGATCAGGATGTCGCCGTCTTCGGGCGGGACCTCGCCCGCCAGAAGGGCCGGCACGCGCATCAGCCGGCTGATCTGGAGGGCGGAGGCGAGGACGTCGCGGACCTGGCTCAGTCCGATCGGCTTGAGCAGGTAGTCGTAGGCCCCGTCCTTCATGGCCTCGATGGCGCTCTGGGCCGTGCCGTGCCCGGTCATGAAGACGACCGGGACGCGGGCGTCCGCCTCGCGGAGGCGGCGGAACACTTCCTTGCCGGACAGGTCTGGCAATTGCAGGTCGAGGACAACCGCGTCGGGCTTGTGCTGGGCGGCCAAGCGCAGGCCCTCGGCAGCCGTGGGGGCCGTCAGCAGACGGAAGTCCGGCTCCCGGAAGAAGCGACGGAAGGCGTGCAGAATCGGGGCTTCATCATCAATGACTAGCAGCGTGGGCATCATGTTAAGAAAATCCGAAGGAAGAAAATCCGAAATCCGAAGGAAGAGAGGCCCTCTCCTGTTTCGGATTTCGGATTTCGGATTTCGGGTTTCGGACTTCGGGTTTCGGGTTTTCTTTTTCGGATTTTCCCAAGGGCAGGCGGAGTACGAAACGAGCCCCGCCCTGGGGCTGGTTGGCCGCCGTGAGGCTGCCGCCATGACTTTCGACGATCCGCCGGGAGACGACCAGGCCCAGGCCCAGCCCCGTCTCCTTGCCGCTCACGAAGGGCTCGAACAGCCGCGGCAAGAGCGCGGGGGCGATCCCCGGGCCGGTGTCCTGAACGACCACCTCGGCGTACCCGTTCGCGGGCGGGGACAGCAGGAACTCGAGGACGCCTCCCCTGGGCATCGCGTCGAGGGCGTTCAGCGCCAGGTTGACGAACACCTGCCGGAGCTGCTCCGCGTCGGCCTCCGCCACGATCGGCGGGCAGAGCGCGGTGACTTCGAGCTGAACGTTCTGCTGCCGGGCCCGGCCGCACACGAGCCCCAGGGTCTGCCGGACAAGGTTCCCCAGTTCGACCGGCCGCCGCTCCAGGCGCGGCGGGCGAGCGAAGTCGAGAAACTGCTGGAGGCGCCGCTCCAGCCGGCCGACCTCTTGCTCGATGACATCGAAGTCCTCCAGGGGCATGCCGCGTGCCGCCGCCTCCTCGCGGTTGCCCTCCAGTAACATCTTGACCGCGGTCAGGGGGTTCCGCAACTCGTGAGCGATGCCAGCGGCCAACTGGCCGACGCAGGCCATTTGTTCGGCGCGCAAGGCCTCGCGCTGGCTCTCCTGCAGGCGGGCGACGACTGCCGACACTTGGTCGGCGAGCTTCTGCAAGGCCATCTCCAGCTGCTCGAGGCTCTGCCCGGCGTCGACCTCGACCGGGCCGACGACCTCGTTCAGCTTTCCCGCGGCGTCGTGGATCGGCACGCGGAGTTGAATGAACGAGCGGCCCAGCCGGCGGGCGAGAAGGAACCCTGCGGTCAGGCCCCACGCCGCGCCTCCCCCACCCAGCAGCAGCATGGCGAGCGTCAGCCGCCGGGTCAGGGCCTGCTGTTCAACGTTACTTTCCTGGATCAGTTCCTCGTTGGTGTCGAGGTACTCGTGGGCGGGGGCCAGGATCTCCCTGGTCAGCACCCGCTCCACCAACTCGAACACGTCGCGGCTCAGTCCCTCGAATGGCGGGCGACCCGCTTGCGCGGTGACCCCGGCGATGCGATCGAACTCCTTGATGAATGTCTCGTAACCCTGCCTCACCCGGCGGCACAGGGCCTGCTCCCGGGGGGTCGATGCCAGCCGCTCGGCCTCGCTCAGCCAGGAGTCGGTGCTCCGTCGCAAGCGCGGGACCGCGTCGAGGTGGGCCCGGTCGCCCGTGATGACGAACAGGTGGAGCTGGTAGCGCAGTTCGCGGAGGCTGATCTCGAGTTCCTCCGCGGCCCGCACACTGCCAATGTTCTCGCTCACCAGCTGCGAAGTCTTCTCTTGCAGCCGGGACAGGTACACACTGGCCCCCACGGCCAGCCCCAGCAGGAGCAGGCTGACGGCCGCGACCGGCCCGATCACTCGTAGCGTGATCCCGTCCTTCATGATCCACGATCCCTCCATTGGAGATGCGAGTTTTCGATTGCAGATTCAAAGAAATCTACAATCGGAAAACTCACATCTGCAATCGCCGGTCCCGTGGATCTTCGTTACGACGGAGATCGGGCGGGGAAAACGGGCGGTAGGTGAGTGACGGAGTTACTATCCGTCTATTGATACACACCGCGGCCGCTCCGTCCAGTGAAATCCTGTCGATGCGCGAGCGAAAGGTCAGGACCGGCTTTGCCGGGGACTGGCTCGCCTTCCCTCCCGCTGGTAATCTGCACAGCATCGCACCGACCCGAGGTCCTCTACAAGGAGAAAACGCGCATGCGATCACTGACCACTCTTCTCGTCGTGCTGTCCGCCTGGTTCGCCCTGTCCGCGCCCGCCCTCGCCGCCGAACCCAGGAGCCTGTCCCCCGTGCAGCAGGAGGTCGTGCGCTACCTTGACGGCATCCGGCCCGAACTGGTCACCGCCAACCAGGAGATATGGAACTTTGCCGAGCTGGGACTGGAGGAATATCGCTCCGCCGCCCGCCTCGTCAAGATGCTGAAGAAAGAAGGGTTCCAGGTGCGCGAGGGCCTCAGCGGCATGCCGACGGCCTTTGTCGCCGAGTACGGCTCGGGCAAGCCGGTCCTCGGCATCCTTGCCGAGTACGACGCCCTGCCGGAGTTGTCGCAGGAGATCACCGGACAGCGGAAGTCGGTCTTCGGTCGCAGTACCGGCCACGGCTGCGGTCACTGCGCTCTGGGTACTGCCGCGGTTGGCTCGGCGCTGGCCGTCAAGCAGGCGATCGACAAACACAAGCTCTCGGGGACCGTCCGCCTCTACGGCACGCCCGCCGAGGAGACGGTCATCGGCAAGGTCTACCTGACGCTCGACGGGCAGTTCGCCGACCTCGACGCCTGTCTGCACTGGCACCCCGGCACGCGCAACCGCCTCTGGTACGCGTCGTCCAAGGCCCTCATCTCGGCGAAGTTCACCTTTATCGGCCTGCCCGCCCACGCCTCCGGCAGTCCCGAGAAGGGCCGCAGCGCTCTCGACGGCGTCGAACTGATGAACGTCGGCGCCAACTACATGCGCGAGCACGTCAAGGAGACCAACCGTATCCACTATGTCATCACCCGGGGCGGAGGCCAGCCGAACGTCGTGCCGGCCACCGCCCAGGTCTGGTACTTCGTTCGGGCCAACGCTCACGAGGATGCCGAGTACCAGTTCGACTGGCTTAAGGACATCGCCGACGGCGCCGCCAAGATGACGCGTACCAAGGTGTCCGTCCAGATTGACACCGATTGCCACGAAATCATCCCGAATTATCCGCTCTCGAAGGTGATCCACCGCAACTTCAAGCGGATCGGTCCGCCGCAGTTCGACAAGGCCGACCTCGACCTCGCCCGCCAGCTACAGAGTCCTCTCCGTGCCGACTTCGGTCTGAAGGAGACGAAGGCGCTCAACGACACCATCGAGGACCTGTCCGAGAAGCCCGACCCGCCCGACCCCGGCTCGACGGATGTCGGCGACGTCAGCTGGCACGTCCCGACCAGCGGCCTGGGCACCGTTTGCTTCGCGGCCGGCAGTCCCGGCCACAGCTGGCAAAACGTCGCCGCGATCGGCTCGCCGATCGGCCACAAGGGCCTCCTCGTCGCCGCCAAGGTGCTCGCCCTGAGCGCGATCGACCTGCTCCAGAACCCGAAAGAACTGGAGGAGGCGAAGAAGGACTTTCAGAAGCGCATGAAGGACCGCAAGTACACGACCCGCATCCCGAAGGGGCAGAAGGCACCTAAATCGATCCGGTAAGATTGCTTCGCGCTGAGGAGGTGTTGTCCGCCTTGCCGACTGGTCGAGCACAGTCACAAACTGCTCTAGGAACGGGCGGGGCACTTACGGATAATGGGGTTTTTCGCACGGGTTTGGAGGAGTCGACCGTGTCTCATCTTGGCCTCGAGTCGTGGACCGTCGCGGACTACGAGCGCGCAGCGGAGGAGTACTTCCAGGCCCTCCCGCCGGAGCACTTCATGGAAGCAACGCGACAGGCTTACCAGCGCGAGATCACTGTGGAAAGTTTTGCCCTGGTGCGCGCCCACCGGCGCGACCTGCATGTCTTCAACGAACTGTTGGTGCAGTATCCACTCAACGCGCACCTGGGGCAAGTGGTTCCCGACAACATGCTCATCCTCAGTGCCGCGCCGATCGACCACACGCGCAGCTACAATCTGCCGTTCGAGCCGGCCCGACCTTTCTGCGTGCTGGAATACGTCTCCGAAACCAACAAGCGCAAGGACTACCACGACAACCTGCGGAAATACGAGCAGGAGTTGAAGGTGCCTTACTACCTCTTGTTCGACCCCGAGACCAAGGATCTCCGCCTGCACCGCCACAACGGCATCGCCTATGAGTTGGTGGCCCCCAATGCCCAGGGCCGGCTCGCCCTCCCGGAGTTGGAACTGGAGGTCGGCGTGCTCGGCGGCTGGACACGGTTCTGGTTCCGGGGCCAACTGCTCCCCTTGCCGGCCGAACTCCTGCAGAAGCTTGTCGAGGCGGAAAAACGCGCCGACGACGAGAAACGCCGCGCCGACGACGAGAAACGCCGCGCCGACGACGAGAAACGCCGCGCCGACGACGAGAAACGCCGTGCCGACGAAGCAGAAAAACTCATCGGCGAAGAGACACGCCGCGCTGACGAGGAGAAACGCCGCGCCGATGATGCGGCCCGGCAGACCGAGGAAGAGCGAAAACGTGTCGCGGACCTCCAGGCAGCCCTGGAACGCGCGCAGGCGCTGCTCCGGCAACTCCAGGCCCAGGCATCTGTCGAGGAACCGCCCGCCGACTGATCGGAAAGCGGCCGGGCAGTTCGCCGGATAACGGACTCGAACGAGCGATCAAGACGGATTGGGAAACTCCGTCGGCAGGACCATGCGCTCCAGGCAGCGTTCGCCGCGCAGCAGGACGACCGAGGCCGGTACGTCGACGGGCAACTGGGTCAGCAGCCGGTGCAGATCGTCGACGCTCGCCACCGGGCTCTCCGCCAGCGACACGATCAGGTCTTCCTCCAGAATGCCCGCCTGGTCTGCCGGGCCGCCTTCCTCGATCCCCACCACCTCAACGGCACTCGTCTGCTCCAGGTCGAACTGCCGTGCTCGCGCCGGCGGCAGCGGGACGTTGCGGACGTGCAGGCCGAGGTAGCCGCGCACCACGCGACCGTGTTTCATCAACTGCGGCAGGATGTCGCGCGCCATGTTGATCGGAATGGCGAAACAGATGCCCTGCGCCGGCCGGATGATCGCCGTGTTGATGCCGATCACCAGGCCGGGGCTATCGACCAGCGGGCCGCCGCTGTTGCCGGGGTTGAGGGCCGCGTCGGTCTGGATGACGTTGTCGACCAGGTGGCCGGTGATACTGCGCAAGGTGCGGCTGACGGCGCTGATCACGCCCGCCGTGACGGTTGACTCGAAGCCGAGCGGACTGCCGATGGCGACAACGAGCTGCCCCACACGCAGCTTCGCGGAATCGCCCAGCCGCGCGAACGGCAACCCGGACGACTCCGCCTGAACGACGGCGATGTCACTCCACGGGTCGGTGCCGACGACACGGCCGGTCAACTCGCCGCCCGTCTGGAGGCGGACGCGCACGCGCTCGTGTCCCTGCACGACGTGATGATTGGTCAGCAGGAAACCGTCGGGGGTAAACAGGAAGCCGGAGCCGGAACCTTCGGCGCGGCCGCGGCCGGTGCGGATGTGGACGACGGCGGGGCGAAGAGCGTCGGCGACACGAACGACGACGCGCGAAAAGGCGTCGAGCGCCTCGTCGTCATCGGGCGGCGGCGCCGGCGGCTGCGGCTCGGGCGGTGTGCCGAAGCCGTTGCTGATGAAGTGCTGCCAGAACCGGGACATGGGGGCTCCTTGTCAAGGGGTGTCCGCTGATGTCTGTATTGTAGCCGACCGCGTCAAGCCACCAGACGCCCCGCCTTTTTCGTTGGGCGCGGCGAACGGTCGTGCTATCATCACAACAGATGAGCTTCCTCCCCGCGCCCGCCCGCCTGCCAGGACCCACCCATGCACGACCGCTTTTACCGCATATCGCGTCGCAAGTTCCTCGCGTCCGCCGCGGCCCTGACCCTCAGCGGCGCGGGCGCCGAGGCGGCGGAGTCTCCCGAGTCCTTCCGAGCCCGACCGCCGAAGCCGTCCACGGACAAGCGCAAGCCGCTCGCCGTCCTGGCGACCGTCTACCGTCCGCTGTCGCACGCCTACCACATCGCCGGTCGATTCCTGAACGGCTACACCCTCGGCGGGGCCTTCCATGTCCCGCGCCACTGTGTCCGCACCCTGTACGTCGACCAGAAGCCCGAAAACGACCTGTCCCGCGAGATCGCCCGCGACTTCAAGGTCCAAGTGACGCGGTCGATCCGCGACGCCCTGACGCAGGACGGCGACAAGCTTGCCGTCGACGGCGTGCTGCTGATCGGCGAGCACGGCAACTACCGGCGCAACGAGAAGGGCCAGGTGCTCTACCCGCGGCACGAGTTCCTCAAGGAAGTCGTTGAGGTCTTCCGCAAGACTGGCCAGAGCGTGCCCGTGTTCAACGACAAGCACCTCTCCTATAGCTGGGACCTGGCGAAGGAGATGGTCGGCTGGTCGCGCGACCTCAAGTTTCCGCTGATGGCCGGGTCGAGCTTACCGGTGACGTGGCGCCGACCGGAACTGGAGTTGAAGTCCGAGACGCCCATCGAAGATACCCTAGTCGCCGCCTACGGTCCCCTCGAGATCTACGGCTTCCACGCTCTCGAAACGCTCCAGGTCATGACGGAGTGCCGCAAGGGCGGCGAAACCGGCGTCAAGGCGGTCACCTGCCTGACCGGCAAGGACGTCTGGAAGGCGGGCGACGCGGGAAAGTGGAGCTGGGACCTCCTCGAAGCCGCCCTGGGCCGCAGTGAGACGGTCAATCCGGGCGACATCCGTCGCAACGTCGGCAGCTTCCCCGTCGGCTCCATGCCGAGTACGCCGCCAACCGCCTTCCTGATCGAGTACAGTGACGGCACGCGCGGCACGGTCCTGCTGCTCAACGGCCACATCCAGGACTTCTGCTTCGCCGCCACCATCAAGGGCGAGTCGAAGCCAGGGTCCTGCCTGTTCTACTTGCCGCCTCCTCCCGGCGCGAAGTACTTCGACGCGCTGGTGTCGAACATCGAGAAGCTGTTTGAGACGGGCCGGTCGCCCTACCCGGTCGAACGGACGCTGCTGACGACGGGTATCCTGGACGCGGCGATGGAGAGCCACCACCGCCGCGGCGAGCGTGTTGAAACGCCGGAACTGAGCGTGCGCTACACCGCGCCAGCCGACAGCGGCTTCCTCCGTGGCGGTATCTCCGCCCCGGCCTGACATCATACCGCACCGCCATGAACATCCGGGCCAACGCCGCCCGGCGGCAGCACGAAAGGCAGGCGGCAGTGATGCAACGAACCGAGCCGATGATAGCCCGCTTGAAAGCCGCCGTCCTGGTGATGTTGTTGACCGCCGTGTTGGCCGCCGGGGGCGGGTGGGTGGCCCGGCAGGCGTCCGCTGTTCCACAACAAGCTGCAACACAGGAAACCAAACAGCAGCCGGAAGCAGGAGCAGGCAAAACGGCGGGGGACAAGAAGCCAGCCGTTCGCGTCGATCGCCACGGCGATGCCTTACCACCGGGCGCCCTGTTCCGACTGGGAACGACGCGCCTCCGGCATGGCCACTTCGTGCGTGTCGTCGTCTTTTCCCCCGATGACAAGGTCGTCGCTTCGGCGAGCGACGATGGCACCGTCCGCCTGTGGGAACCGAGCACCGGCAAGGAGCTGCGGCGCTTCACTCAGAAGGGAAATCCTATCTACTCCGTCGCTTTTTCCCCGGATGGCAAGAGGCTGGCCTGCGGGAGTGATGCAATCGGGCTATTTGACCGGGTCACGGGGAAGCAGCTCGCCCAGTCCGAGCACACGCACTCGATTCATTCTCTCTGCTTTTCCCCGGACGGTAGCGCCCTGGCCTCGGGCTCAAGTGACAACACGATCCGCTTGTGGGACGCGAACACGCTCAGGCCCCTTCGCAAGCTCCCGGGACATCAGGAGCGCGTCCTGTCGGTTGCTTTCGCCCCTGATGGCCGGTCCCTGGCTTCTGCCAGTTATGACAGCACGGTCCGGCTCTGGAAGGTCGGCACCGGAAAGGAAATCCGGCAGTTCAGGCTGGACGGGGCCAACGCGGTGGCCTTTTCTCCCGATGGGAAAAACCTGGCAGCAGGGGGTCGTGGGCGAGAAATAAGTCTTTGGGACCCGTCCACCGGAAGGTTACAACGCTCCCTCCCGGGGCACCGCAACTGGGTCACCGGTCTCACCTTTTCCCGAGACGGCAAGTTCCTGGCCGCGTCCGCTGAGGATTCCAGTGTTCGTCTCTGGGAGGTCGCCACGGCCAAGGAGGTACGCAAGTTCCGGGGGCATCAGGACAGGGCGACCTCGGTCGCCTTCTCTCGGGACGGCAAGACCCTGGTGTCCGGAGGCCAAGACCATGCGGTCCGGTTATGGGACGTGGCCTCGGGTAAGGAACGCCATCATTTCAGCGATCTGGGAGCCGTCGAGTGCCTGGTGTTCTCCCCGGACGGCAAGACCCTGGCCACGGGGGATGGCGTCGATGCCATTCGCTTGTGGGACACCGCCACGCACAACGAAGTGCGGAAACTGACGGAAAGCAAGCAGGTGGTCGAGGTCCCCGGCAAGGCCCCGGTGACAATCCGTGGGCAGTACCACATCAAGACCCTGGCCTTTTCCCCCGACGGAAAGCTCCTGGCCTCGGCCGGCGGAGACGGGGTGGTCCGGCTGTGGGACCCGGCGACCGGCAAGATGCAGCGTCGGCTCCTGGCTCATCGGGCCTTTGTGAACTGCGTGGCCTTCTCCCCGGACGGCAAGTACCTGGCCTCGGCAGATGACTATGGACCGGCAGCGGTACACCTTTGGGACGTGACCACGGGAAAGCTGCTCCGCCAATTGAAGGGGCACAATGATCGCATCTACGCTGTGGCTTTTTCTCCTGATGGCAAAACCCTGGCCTCGGGGGGAGGCGGTGGTAACGAGCGAATCTGTCAGATTCTCGTGTGGGATGTGGCGACCGGCAAGGAAGTCCGCCGCTTGACGGGTCATGACTACTATGTCAGGTCGCTTGCTTTCTCCGTCGACGGGCAATACCTGGCCTCGGGGACTCAGGATGGCGCGGTCTTCCTGTGGGACGCGGCCACAGGCCGGTTGCTTGCGCGGTTACGGGAACGGGGTCGGGACCGAGCCTATTCGGTCGCCTTCTCGCCGGACGGCAAGACCCTGGCCGCCGCGGACGACGGGGGAACGATCCTGCTGTGGGAAGCGGCCACCCGGAAGCAGCGCTTGCAACTCGTGTCCTCGCAACGAGGGATTTCCTCCCTCGCTTTCTCCGCCGACGGCCGCACCCTGGCCACGGCCAGCCCTGATACGACGATCCTCCTCTGGGACGTAACCGGACGCCGGCAGGACGGAAAATGGGTTCAGGCTCGCCTGGCCGAGAAAGAACTCAAGGCCCTCTGGAGCGACCTGGCGGGCCAAGATGCGGCGCGGGCTTACCGGGCCTGCTGGCGCCTGGCGGGCGCCCCCCCAGAAGCGGTTCGCTTTGTGCAGGGCCAACTGGACCTCCTCCCCGGACCGCCGTCCCCGGAAAAACTCGCCAAGCTACTGGCCGATCTCGACAGCGCCCGGTTCCGCGTGAGGGACGAGGCCTTCCAGGCCTTGCAGAAGCTGGGAGAGTCCGCGGAACCTGCCCTGCGCCGCGAGCTGAACGGCAAGGTTTCCCTGGAGCGCCGCCAGCGGCTGGAACTGCTTCTTCAGGAACTGGCATCCTCCCCGGAGCGGCTGCGGATTGTCCGGACGTTAGAAGTGCTGGAGCAAATCAATACCCCGGAATCGCTGCAGGTAATCCGAAGAATGGGCCAGGGGGCGCCGGAGGCCTTTCGGACCCAGCAAGCCAAGTCTGTCCTGGCCCGCCGGTTCCAACCGAAGTAACGCCAATGCGCACAAGGCTGCCCAGCGCCTCTTGGAGTGTCTCTTGGAGCTTGAGAGGCATCGCGGCAGCGGGCGATTGTACATTCCCTAAAAGGTAGTCCGCAAGTTTCCTTCCTTTCGCCGTTCCCGTTCCGGGGACTTTCCGGTCCCCAGGGGCGGCTCCACGCACTCTGATGGCCAGCAGTCTTTAGCGGCGCCTGACCTGTCGGTCGGAAAAAGGTATAAAAAGGGTCTTAAAAGTTTACATTAACCGATCAACGACAGGGTTTGCTTAGGAGATGAGGGCCTTGACCTCGAAAGT
Organism: Planctomycetota bacterium; assembly: GCA_016177925.1. Lineage (GTDB taxonomy): Bacteria > Planctomycetota > Planctomycetia > Gemmatales > Gemmataceae > JACOUH01. The sequence continues at coordinate 31,933 of JACOUH010000205.1, forward strand.
GGTGGCGAGCGCGGGGTCGTTGTTGGCGTGTTGTGGCCCGTGCTGCCTTGTGCGGCCGTGAGGGGGTTGGGAGGCTCCGGGATCGGTCGAGCAGTGTGCTGTACACGGATGCGCGCGGCGCCGCCGGGCAGAACTCCAACCGCAAGCCTGCCAAGAAGCCCCCACTTCGTCTCGCTGTCCGCTTGCTTGTACGTTGACCTCCCCTCGCCGCTGCCTCATACTGGGGTGGCCCCCCTTGGCTCGAGCCCTCCCGTCGAAGGGCGATAACCCGGACTGACCAAGACCCTGCTTCTTCCGTGAGTTACCATGACAGAACAGAATGCCACCATTTCCGCCCTCCGCGCGCGCGAGGTCCTCGACAGTCGCGGCAACCCGACCGTCGAGGTCGAGGTCCACTGCCAGGGCGGTGCCTTCGGGCGGGCGATCGTTCCGTCGGGTGCCAGCACCGGCCGGCACGAGGCGCACGAACTGCGCGACGGCGATGCCGCTCGCCACGGGGGACGGGGCGTGCGCCGCGCCGTTGCCAACGTCGTCCGCGAGATCGGTCCGCGCCTGCGCGGCCTGCCCGCGACCGATCAGGAGTTGATCGACCGCACGCTCCTGGAACTCGACGGCACGCCGGACAAATCGCGGCTGGGGGCCAACGCGATTCTCGGCGCCTCGCTGGCCTGTGCCCACGCCGCGGCGGCGTCGCGCGAGCTGCCGCTGTGGCGCCATCTCGATCACGACGACACGGCGCGGCTGCCGCTGCCGATGGTCAACCTGATCAGCGGCGGGCTGCACGCCGGCGGAAATCTCGACTTCCAGGACTTCCTGCTGCTGCCGATCGGAGCGCGTTCTTATTCCGAGGCGCTGGAGATGACGGTTGCCGTCTACCGTTCGCTCGCCGGCATCCTGGCCGCCCACGGCTGCGAGGGCGTGCTGGTCGGCGACGAGGGTGGATTCGGCCCGCGCCTGGAGAGCAACGAGCAGGCGGTTCGTCTCGTCGTCGAGGCGATCCGGGAAGCGGGGCTGCAGCCGGGCCGTGACGCCGCCCTGGCGCTCGACGTCGCCGCGACGCACTTCTACCACGGCGGCACCTATCGCCTGCAGGACACGGGCGGCACGGGCCTCCCGGCACTGCTGATGGCCGAGCTGCTTGCGCGCTGGGTCGAGGATTATCCGATCCTCAGTATCGAGGATGGCATGGCCGAGGACGACTGGGACGGCTGGCACCAGCTGACGGAGGCGCTCGGCGCGCGGGTGCAGTTGATCGGCGACGACCTCTTCGTCACCAACCCGGAGCGTCTGCGCCGCGGCATCGCGGAGAAGGTCGCCAACAGTATCCTCGTGAAGCCAAACCAGATCGGGACGCTGACCGAGACGCTCGAGGTGCTGCGCCTGGCGCGGGCGGCGGGATACCGTCCGGTCCTTTCTGCCCGCAGCGGCGAGACGGAGGATACAACCATCGCCGACCTGGCGGTCGCGACCGGTGCGGGGCAAATCAAGATCGGCTCGGTAGCCCGCGGCGAGCGGCTGGCGAAGTACAACCAGCTGCTGCGCATCGAGGAACAGCTCGGCCCGGACGCCTTCAGCGCCTGGCAACCCCTGCACTGACCCGGCTTGCACCCTGCCGCAGAAGCCTGCGCCCCACCAAGACAAACTCTAAATAGTCGTCATGAACGCTGGTTCACCCAGAGACCATGAAAATGGGGCCGCATGTGAACTTGTGCTCATCGGCGGCCCTTCTTTTCAGAGCAGCTCCCCGCAAGAGGGAAAGTGAAGTGTCCGGGGTGGCATGCTTTCGCGGCCTTCTTTGGCTGGGTCTTTGTCCCCGACAGCGCGGGCCGCGAAAGCATGGCACACCCACAACCACTTTCCCTGTTCTGTGCGGCTATTTAGGAAGTTGCGCCCCTGGGAGGTGGTGGCGGAAGAAACACCCTCCGGACTCAACGATGCGTTGGCGGTTCGCATCTATCAACGAATAAGACGCTCGCCCTGTCGCGTCCCCTGTCTCGCCCCGTCTCCCGTCAACTTGGCCACCACCCTCTTGACAGGAGGGGAAAGCCGGGATAGCAGAGAGAAAGCAGGCAGACGCAGGAGAGGGACGGTCGTGGAGGTTGAGGCACGCAAGCCGTGGTTCCTGGCCGTCGGGCTCATGGCCTTCGGGGTCGGTTTGTGGCTCGTGCTCGATGCCGCCAGGTCGGCGGGGGAGGACGCGGCCAGGGTGGCCGATGGGGCCGCAGTAGGCGACGCCCGCCGCGGGCTGTCAGATTCGGTACATTCCATTCCATTGGCAATGCCGAGGTTTTGACCATGCTGACTATTCCCGGTCCACAATCGCGTGATGATGACGGTATGTCCCGCCGCAGTTGGTTGCGCATCGGCGGGCTCGCGCTGGGAGGACTGGCGCTGCCGGACATCCTGCGGGCGGAAGCCAAGAGTGGCCAACGCAACCCGGCCAAGGGCATCATCATGGTGTTGTTGCCTGGTGGACCGACCCACCTGGACACGTTCGATCTGAAACCGGACGCTCCGGTCGAAATCCGTGGCGACTTTCGACCGATGGCCACGAACGTGCCGGGCATCGCCATCTGCGAACTGATGCCTCGCCTGGCTCGCAGGGCGGACAAGCTGGCGATCATTCGCTCGCTGGTCGGTTTCCGCGACGATCACAACACGCACTGGTGCTCGACGGGTTGGGAATCGCATCCGCCCATGGATTCCTCGCCGATCGTGCCGGGGTATCCGCAGGGCGACTGGCCGTCCCTGGGGTCGGTGCTTTCCCGAAAGCTGGGTGCGCGGGTGCCCGGGGTGCCGCCCTGTGTCGATCTGACTCCCGTGGACGCCGACGCGCGGTTCATTCTGCGCACGCCGCCGGGACAGCCCGGATACCTGGGAGTGGCCCACGCTGGGTTTGAAGTGCAGGCCGTCGATCGCCGGAACATCCTGCTCAACGGCGTCGACCTCCGTCGCCTTGCCGACCGGCGGGCCTTGCTGGCCAGCTTCGATGGGTTTCGCCGGCAGGTCGACGCGCGCGGAGTCCCGGACGGTATCGATCTCTTTCAGCAGCAGGCTTTCGAGGTGCTCACCTCGGCGCGACTGGCGAGGGCGCTCGACCTCAGCCGGGAAGATAGACGCAGCCGCAGCCGGTACGGGCTCGATCGCGCCTATCCGAATGAGCGTGAGGGGAAGACATACCTGGACCAGTTCCTGCTGGCCCGGCGGGTGATCGAAGCAGGTGCCCGCTGCGTCACTCTGGCGTTCTGTCGCTGGCCCTTCGGCCGCATGCTCCGAGGGGACTACAACTGGGACTGGCACAAGGACCTCTTCCCGCTTGCTCGGAAAACCCTGCCGCTGTTCGATCTAGGACTGTCGGCATTGATCCAGGATCTCGACGAGCGTGGTCTGCTGAACGACATTGCCGTGGTCGTCTGGGGCGAGTTCGGCCGCACGCCGCGGATCAACAAAAATGGCGGCCGCGACCATTGGCCGAAGGTCGCCAGCGCGCTGGTGGCGGGCGGGGGCTTGCGCTGCGGGCAGGTCCTCGGCTCGACGACGCGCTGGGGCGAGGAGCCGCGCACCCGGCCGGTTCATTTCCGCGACGTCTTCGCCACGCTCTATCAGCGTCTGGGGATCGATGTCGCCACCACGCAATTCACCGACCTTACGGGCCGCCCGCAATACCTCGTTGGCAATCACCGGCCTTTGCCGGAACTGATCGGGTAGCGCGGTTTGCAGTCGGCCGTAGCGACAGGCGGCTCGCCTGTCGGTTTGCTCGCCCCGACAGGCGAGCCGCCTGTCGCTACGGGCAGGGGCCAACCGCTCTAGCTTGCGAACTGCTTCACCTGCCGGACGAGTCTGTGGTCCCTTCTCTCGTCAGCAATTCGCCGACAAGACCTCCAATGCGTATTTCTGTACGCCGGTCGGGTTGGCCTGGTCACTTCGGCGCCTTCTTCCCGTTCGTCTCCGCCTCTTGGATCAGCCTCTCCAGGGCGGTGTCGATGGCCTTTGCGCCAGGGGCACCCGCCCACTTGTAGCGGATCACGCCCTTCTGATCGATGATGTAGAAAGTCGGCGTGCCAGGCGGCTTCCACTTGTCGCTGATGGCGCCCGGGTCGGCAAACGACCGCCAGTTCAGCTTCTCCTTGTCCATCACTTCCTTGAGTTTCTTCGGCTCGTAGCCGTTGAGGTTGACGCCGATCAGGGCAAAGGGCTTCTCTTCCAAGTTCTTGACGAGCGACCGCTCGTGGGGCCACTGGGCCCGTCAGGTGAGTCAGAATTCGTGCCAGAAGTCGAGCAGCACGACCTTGCCACGGTAGTCGCTCAGCTTGAAGCGTTTACCGTCCTGATCCTCGCCTTCGATGTCCGGCGCCTCCCTGCCGACGGCCAGGTGGCGGAGCTTGAACAGCTCCGATTTGGCTCTCTCCCCCACGGTTGTGGGTTTCTCACCCGCCCAGAGCGCGGCAATCTTCACGTCGCCGTATTGTGTGGCAGCATGCTCGAAGAGAGCTTCGACCTCCTTGACGGCCTTGACGCGATCTTGCCCCTGCAATTCCTTGAGGTAGTCTTTGCCGAACAGGGCTTCGTATTGCTTGGCTAATTCCGGCTGCTCCTTGACCAGGTCGAGCCTCTGCGAGCGGTTGTTGAGGAACTGGGCCAACGACAAACGGGCCAGCGCCTGGACCTCCTTGTGCGGGTTCCTGTCCAGGACCGTGCGCAGGAACGTCTCGTACTCCTGACGGAAGCCAAAGGAGATGCGCTGGCAAACCTCGCCGAGCTTGGCGCTCCGGATGTGGTCACGCAGCAAGAGCGCGAGGGCCCTGCCGCCTGGGCTGTCCTTGCCCGCCGGGTGGGCGCTGCTGTTGTACACTGCGACTACCTGGACCAGGGCGTCGACCGCGATCGGGTCCTTGGGGTTTTTCTCGGCCAGCTCCAGGAATCGCAGCGCGACCTTGCCCAGACGCGCCGCCGACAAAGCCGTCCTCGCATCTTGGAATTCCTTGAGAAGCACCTTGTACTGCTCCGCCGGCGTGGCCTGCTTGTCCTGACGTTTATCCTCGGCCGCCCGCGACGCGGCGGACAGGAACAGGGCGAACAGGGGCAGAATGAGACGACGGGTCAGCGTGGACATCGGGCGCTCCTCTTGGTTGGTCGGGGGAACGAGGTGACACACGGGCAGTATATCCAGCCGCCATCCTCTTGACCGCATGAGATGCTTGACGATGCGGGGGGCTCACCGAAGGTGAAAACGCTACCCTATCACTCCGAGAAGAGGAAGAGGGAGCCGGCGACAGCCCAACGGGGCTGCCGTCACGTTCTCCTTAGGCGAGCGGCAGGAAATGATCTCCCCGTAGGACGGATTTCCAATCCGTCCGGACGGATTGGAAATCCGTCCT
>JACOUH010000206.1 GCA_016177925.1 Planctomycetota bacterium
CAGTCAGGTCGCTCGGGTAGGCGCGGCGCATGAGACGTTACTCCTCCACATAGTCCTAGTGTATGGGATGCAACTCCTTCCGTACCTTTAGGTTATGGAATGATGGCTTTCCAGACAACCTCTTAGAGCGCCGAAGAAAACCTAGCACCAAACGGTAGTTGGGGGCTTTGGTGTGAAGAAAGAGCCGCAACGGGGGTGGCATGCTTTCGCGGCCCGCGCTGGTTTCGCCCAGACGTTGACCCTGGGGGCCGCGAAAGCATGGCACACACCGGAGCGTTCGATTGGTTACAGAGAAGCCTCCATCTACCGTTTGGTGCTAGTTGCGGCAACTTGCTTCACGCGCTGCGGCGCAGACGCCGCTGCTCGGCCTCACGCAGTGTACGCTGACGTTCAATCGCCGTGCGGCTCAGCAGGGTCTGATACAACTCCGCGTGTTCGCTCGTCAGCTCGACGCCCCGGCGGCGCATCACCTTCCGGGCTGTCTCCAGGAGGGCCGACAGCTCGACGTTCTCCGCGAGTGCGCCGTTCCAGACGCTGCAAAACGACGGGACGTACTTCGGCAGCAGCCCGCCGCCGGGCAGCAAGTTGCAGAAGATGCCGGCCCTGGTGCACGTGTTCAGCAGCGTTCCGAGCCCCGTCTTGGTGTGGTCGCCGAGGAAACAGCCGACCTTGCTCCGCCCCGTCGCCACGCGGCGGCCGGCGACGGTGACCGTCACGTCGCCGTAGTCGTTGCGCAGGTCGCTGTTGCTGGTGCCGGCGCCGAGGTTCACCCACTCGCCGAGGTAGGCGTGACCAAGGAAACCGTCGTGGACTTTGTTCGAGTGTCCCTGGACAATACTGGCCTCGACCTCGCCCCCGACGCGGCAATGAGGGCCGAGGGTCGTGCCGCCGCGGACCTTCGCGCCGAGGATCTGAGAGTGCGGCCCGATGCAGCAGGGCCCCTCCAGACGCGTGAACGCAGTCACCACCGCCTCGGTGTCGACGACCACCGGGCCGTTCGTCGTGTCGACGACGACCATCGGATCGAGGCGTGCCGTCGGGTCGATCACCAGCCGCTCGCGCGGACCGACGATCACCACGCCCGGCCCGGTCCCGACGCCGCGCCTTCCAGCGGTCTGCTCGTGGTCGAGGATGATCTGCTCGCCGTTGTGGTCGACAAGGTCCCAGGGGTGACGCACCATCGTGCCGCCCGCCTCACAGCGAAGCAGTGTCGCCCGCCAGTTCTCGGTACACTCGTCGATCGTCTCGGGGGAGCAGAGAGCAAGGCCCTCCTTGCCGACGACGGCGTAGGCGACCTCGTCGCCGACCGTCGCCACGCAGGGACGGCCCAGGTCGGTGACACAACCCGGCGGCGGCAGCCAGCGGCTGTTGACGAGGACCGTCGGGCCAGAGCGCAGCCAGTCCAGGTCGTTCACGGCAACGCCGCGCCGCTGCTGGCGCTGCAGGTCGACGAGGTGCGGACGGACCAGGACGCCAGTCGAGCAAGGGGCGAAGTAGCGCCAGTGTTTGGCCGCAAGGGAGGTGAGACCACAGAGCAAGTCATGCGCTGGCCGGGTGAGCGTCAGCGGTTCGAGGCCCTCGACGTGGCAGTCCTCGAAGAGACAGACACGCATAGCGGAGTCCTTCCGTCTCGTGAGCTTCGGGCGGTTCCATCCCCGAAAGGGCGGATTGTACCCACGGGACCGATGGCTTCCTAGTCCGAGTGTGCGCGATAAAACGAAGAGCGGACCGCACCGGGGAGAATCATGGAACCGAAGAAAAAACGGCGTCCGATCGAGCGCGAGTTCGGTGTCCCCATCGCCGGCGAGGTTCTCGATCCGTCGCGATGGACGCGGACGGCGCTGAAGAAGTTGCCGGCCGAGGGCCGCCTCGACGTCGACGCCGTGTTCGGCCGCCGCGCTCCGCTGGTGCTCGACCTGGGCTGCGGTAACGGTCGTTTCCTGATCGGCAGTGCCGTGTGGCGGCCCGATTACGATCACCTTGGCGTCGACGTCCTGCCGGTGGTCATCCGTTACGCCACGCGGCGCGGCAACCAACGCGGCCTGACGAACCTGCGCTTCGCCGTCTGCGACGCCGAGACATTCCTGCTCCGCTCGTTTCCACCCGGCCGCGCCACCGAGGTCCATTGTTACCACCCGCAGCCCTTCTACGACCCGGCCCAGGTCCACCGCCGGCTGATCACCCCGCCTTTCCTGACACGGGTCCATGCCGCCCTGGTCCCCGGGGGGCAGTTCTTCATCCAGACCGATAACCCCGGCTACTGGAAGTATCTCTGTCAGGTGGTGCCCGTCTTCTTCGACTTTGAGGAGCGGATGACTCCGTGGCCCGATGCGCCGAGGGGACGAACGCGGCGCGAGATCATTGCTCTGCGCCGCGGCCTGCCGGTCTTCCGTGGTTCCGGCCTTGCCCGCACCGACCTGGGCGCCGAGGACGCCCTGCGCCTGGCAGAGTCGCTGCCGCCGCCGGTCTTCGACGCCGACCGCCGCCTGCGCGAACTGGACGAACTGGAGCACCGCGGACACGACGGAGGGTGAACATTTGGCCGCCCACCCCAGGGGAGAGACTCATGGCGGTCCTGCTGATCGGTACGCTCGATACGAAGGGAAACGAGGTCGCTTTCGTCCGCGATCGTCTCACGGCGGCTGCGGTCCCCGTCCTGGTCCTCGACGCCGGCGTGCTCGGCCCGCCGGCGATTGTCGCCGACGTGCCGCGTGAGCGCGTCTTCGCGGCGGCCGGCACCACGCTGGCGACGCTCCAGCAGGTAGGCGAGCGCGGTCAGGCCGTCGAGGCAGCGGCGCGAGGCGCGGCGCAACTGGCCCGCGAGTTGCACGCCGCCGGACAGGTCGACGGCGTCCTGGGCCTGGGCGGATCGGCCGGCACGACCATCGCTACTGCTGCCATGCGTGCCCTGCCGTTCGGCGTGCCGAAGCTGATGGTCAGCACCCTCGCCAGCGGACAGGTCCGTCCCTACGTTGGCGTCCGCGACATCGTAATGATGCCCTCTGTCGTTGACATCAGCGGTCTCAATCGGATCAGTCGAACCGTCCTGGCCAACGCAGCTGGCGCCATGATCGGGATGGTGCAAGCCGCCCCCACCCGACTGCGGCTCAGCACCCCTGACGACAAGCCGCTGCTGACGGCAACGATGTTCGGCGTGACGACGCCGTGCGTCGAGGCAGCGCGGAAGATCGCCGAGGCGGACGGCTGCGAGGTGCTGGTCTTCCACGCGACCGGCGTCGGCGGACTGACGATGGAGTCGTTCATTGCCGATGGCCTGGTCAGCGGCGTGCTCGACCTGACGACAACCGAACTGGCCGACGAACTGGTTGGCGGGGTGCTGTCGGCGGGGCCCGATCGGCTGACGGCGGCGGCGCTGCGCGGTGTGCCGCAGGTGATCTCGCTGGGCGCTCTCGACATGGTCAACTTCGGCCCGCCGGAAACGGTGCCGGAGAAGTTCCGCGGCCGGCGCTTCTACCAGCACAACCCGACCGTGACGCTGATGCGCACCACACCGGAGGAGAACGACGCGCTGGGCAAGGAGATCGCCCACAAGGCCAGCGCCGCGAAGGGACCGACAGCGGTGCTGGTCCCTCTCCGCGGCGTGTCGGCAATCGACGCGGAGGGCAAGCCGTTCTGGTGGCCGGAAGCCGATGCGGCCCTGTTCCAGAGCCTGCGCAACTGGATGAGTCCGCAAGTGAACCTGATCGAACGGGACCTGCACATCAACGACCCCGCCTTCGCCGAGGCCGCCGCCCGCACTCTGTTCGTGATGATGAAGAAGAATAGCCACAGATAAACACAGATAAACACAGATGAAAGAGAAAAGAGAAACTTGCTGCTCCCGGAGAGAGCATGGCCGTTCCTTTGCCTTCTAAATCACTCTTCTTCATCTGTGTTTATCTGTGTTCATCTGTGGCTAAATTCTTGTCTTCAAAACTCCAGCTTCAGCCGCCCAAGGCGGTCGACGGTTTCGGCCATTAAGGCGTCCTCCTCGGCCTCCTCCTTCGCCAGGTACGTCACCGAGAAACGCAGGTATCGCCCGGCGTCGTCCCACGGCACGCAGCAGACCGACTGCTCCTCGATCAGGTACTGGCATACCTCCTCGGCATTGGCGAACGTCCGCCCGGCGCACCCCTTCGGGGCGCGGACATACACGAAGTACGTCCCGCTTGGCATCTTCGCCTTGAAGCCGACTTTCTGCAGGGCGGCGACGAGCTTCTTCAGCCGGCGGCGGTACTTCTCGCGCGTGCGGTCGGCGATCTCAGGGTGTTCCAGGGCCGCCTTTGCCGCCTGCTGGATCGCCATGAACTGCCCCGAGTCGCAGTTGTCCTTGACGTCGGCGAAGGCCTGGACGAGCTTCGCATGGCCGCACACCCAGCCGATGCGCCAACCGATCATGTTGAAGCCCTTGGACAGCGAGTGGACCTCGACGCCGACCTCCTTTGCCCCGTCGACCTGCAGGAAGCTGAGCGGCGGACCGTCATAGCTCAGCAGAATGTGCGCCGCGTCCTGCACGACGACGATCCGGTTGGTATGGGCAAAGTCGATCACCTGCCGATAGAAGTCGCGCGTGGCGACCACGCCGGTCGGACTGTTCGGATAGTTGATCACCAGCAGCTTGGCGCGTTTGCGGATCTCTGACGGAATCGAGGCGAGGTCGGGGTAGAAGTCATTCTCTTCGAGCAGCGGCAGCTTGAAGACCTCGCCGCCATAGTAGGCGGTGTGCGTGCCGGCGACGGGGTAGCCGGGCACCGTCATCAGAGTGACATCGCCGGGGTTAATGAAGCAGGCCGGCAGCATCGCCAAGGCCGGCTTGGAGCCGATGGCGTGGTTGACCTCCGTGGCCGCGTCGAGGCTGACGCCGAAGCTGCGCTTCATGAAGACAGCGACGGCCTCCTTGAAAGCGGTGATGCCGTTGTCCGCGTAGCCGCGGTTTTCGAGCTTGTTGGCCTCGCGCCCGAGCACCTCGCGGACGAGCGGGTCGGCCATGTCGTCGTTCTCGCCGATGCCGAAGTCGAGCAGTTTGCGCTCGGGATGGGCGGCGAGAGCGGCGCGCTTGGCGCGCTTGATCTTCTCGAATTTGTAGATCTTGTTACTCTTGCCGTAGTTGACGCCGCCGATACGCTCGGCGAACTGCGACTGGAACCAGGGATCGGAGGTCGGCGTCGGCATAGTGGACACCCGGACGGTGGATGGCGAGCGCAGGCCCGCTCGCCGGGACGTTCGTTCCTCTAACAGTAGGGATTCACGACGCGGGCTCCCAGAGGCGAAGCGTTTTCAGGGAAGCGTGGCGTGTCCCGGAGCGATTGTGCCGAGGGTGTCGGAGAACCGGCGGAAAATGCCGCCGGATGGGGAACGAATCAACCGGAGTGGGCTAGCACGACTTGCCAGGGCTGCCTAAAATGGGGGTAAAGTGGGGAATGGTGCCCCTGTCCGAGGCAGTGCGAAGCTGACAGGAGACTCGACCGTGGCACTGACGACCGTCGACCGCACTCTCTTACAGCGCTGCCTCGCCCGCCAGCCCGGCGCCTGGAATGACTTTGTTGACCGCTTCCTCGGTCTGATCTATCACACCGTCCACCACACGGCCCATTTGCGCAGCGTCGAACTGCGCCCGGAGGACACCGAGGACGTCGCCGCCGAGATCCTGCTGCAGATTATCGCCACCGACTTCAAGGTGCTGCGCGAGTTCAAGGGCAGCTGCAGTCTCGCCACCTACCTGACCGTGATCGCTCGCCGCATTTGCGTGCATGAATTGGCTCGCCGCACCGCCGCCCACGAAGTCCAGCCGGCTCGGACGATGGACCTCCCCGAGGCAGAGATCGAGCAACCGCCGCGAGCGGAGGTGGGCCTGGAGAGCCTCGAAGAAGTGCAGAAACTGCTCAGCCGCCTGCCCTCGAAGGAGCGCCGCGTGGTGGCGCTGTACTACCTTGAGGGCCGCTCCTACGAGGAGATCGCCACCGAGCTGGATATCCCCGTCAACACGATCGGGCCGATCCTGTCGCGGGCTCGCAAGAAGCTGCGTGGCGGGACCTCCCCGCAACCGCCGGCCCGCCGCCGCCCCGCCCCCAAGGTCGAAGACTGACGCGCCCTCTTGTAGGACGGATTTTCAATCCGTCCGTGCTCGATGCCAGGACGGATTGAAAATCCGTCCTACCGCGCCCGAAACCCAGGTGTCCACCCGCCGCTACCGGGGGCTGCAGACTTCGCGGAACGAGTCGTGAACGATCTCGCCGAGGCGATCAAGCAGCGACAGGTCGATGGCCAGCGGCGGCATCACGACGACCACATCACCGAGCGGGCGCAGCAGCGCCCCGTGAGCGCGCGCCAGCTTGCAGACGGCGTGGCCGGTTCGAGCCGCAGCCGGGAACGGCTGCTTCGTCCCTCGGTCTGCCACCAGTTCGATACCCGCCATCAATCCCTTCTGCCGCACGTCGCCGACGCAGGGCAGTTCCGCGATGCGGTCCAGGTGACGCCGCAGCAGGGCCGCCCGCTCCGCGACCCCGGCGAGCACGCCACAATGCTCCATCCGTTCGAGGGTCGCCAGGGCGACCGCGGCACCGAGCGGATTGCCCGTGTACGTGTGGCCGTGGAAGAAGGTGCGGTTCTCTTCGGGCCGGCCAAGGAAGGCGCGGTAGACCTCCCCGGTCGTCAGCGTCGCCGCCAACGGCAGGTAGCCGCCGGTCAGCCCCTTGGCGACGCACAAGAAGTCCGGCACCACGCCCTCCTGCTCGCAGGCGAACAGCGTTCCGGTCCGGCCGATGCCGACCGCCACCTCGTCGGCGATCAGCAGCACTTCGTTCGCCGCCGTCACCTCACGGACGCGTCGCAGAAACCCTTCCGGGGCGACGATCATGCCCGCCGCTCCCTGCACCAGCGGCTCGACCACGACCGCCGCCAACTCCTCACGATGAGTCCGAACGAGGTCCTCCAGCGCCCTAGCACAGTCGACCTGGCAAGTCCGGCGTTCCAGCCCGAGCGGGCAGCGGTAGCAGTACGGCGACGGCGCTCGTATCGTCTGGAACAGCAGCGGGGCGAATAGCGCGTGAAAGTGCTCGACCCCGCCGAGGCTGACGTCGCCGAGCGTGTCGCCGTGGTAGGCCCGCGAAAGAGCGAGATACTTGGTCTTCTTCGGGCGCGGAACGGGGCACTGCCGCCAGAACTGAAAGGCCATCTTCAGCGCGACCTCGACGGCGGTGGCGCCGCTGTCGGAGAAGAAGACGTGATCGAGTCCCGAAGGCGCCAGCTCAACGAGCTTGCGGGCCAGCTTGATCGCCGGCACGTTAGACACACCGAGCAGCGTGCTGTGAGCGACCTGGTCAAGTTGGGAGCGGATGGCTTCGTCGAGTTCGGGGACGCGGTGGCCGTGGACGTTGCACCACAGAGACGAGACGCCGTCGATGTACCACTTGCCATCGAGGTCCTGGAGCATGCAGCCCTCGGCGCGCTGGACGATCAGCGGACGCTCGGCGGCATAGGTCTGCATGGGCGTGAACGGGTGCCAGATATGCTCGCGGTCCCACTGCTCGAGTTGCTCGCGCGTCGCTTCCATCACGCCTCCTGCAGGGGATGTGTCTCAGGGAGTCCCCAGCGGCACCTCGTGATAGTCGAGGGCCCATTCCTTCATAAACCGCACCCGCACGGGGCGAATGCGGTAGACAATCAGCTGCGGATTGTCGAGACTGCCCAGGTACTGGCGCAGCAGAGGATTCTCATCCCAGATCTCCTGTAACAGGGCCCGGTCGCCGACCACCTCGGCGACGCCCGTCAGACGCACCTGGTCGTGCTGGTCGTCGAGGTAGCACAGTTCGACCTTTGGGTTGGCCTCGATCTCGGCGGTCTTGTGGTAGTCGCGCAAGTTGGCGACGTAAACTGTGAAGCCATCGGTCCGCACCGGCGAGACCGGGCGGAGGCGCGGCTGGTCGCCGTCGATGGTGGCGAGGTAGGGAAAGCGGTCGGCCCGGATCACCCCCAGGGCGCGGTCCACCAACAGCGCTGGGTCGACCGGCTCGACATGAGGTTTCGTCATGGCTCTTCTCTTCCTTCCCCTCTCCCCAGTTCCGACCGCTCCATCATAGCGGTCGATCAACACGGCGCGGAGTAGAAAGTGTCTTTCAGAACGCGGCATCCCGCCAGTATCAAGGAAGAGGAGAGCCCCCTCGCCCCGGAGGCGCGACCATGCCCCAACTGCTTACCCTCGAATTGTCATACGTTCATGAAAAAACCCGACTGAGGACAAGCCTAAGTCGGGTTTCAGTGGAGGCGCGGGGATTTGAACCCCGGTCCCATGGCACTTCAGCGCAGACATCTACGTGTGTAGCTTGTCTTTTTCGGACGGCCGGCGCCTTGCGGCCCCGCCAGTCCCGTTTGCCCGATCGATCCCCGACAAACAGGGTCCCGTTCGGACTAACCGACTGTGAAGTTTAGCCGTCGCCTCCGCCGGTCCGATCGACCTTGCGGCCGAACTCTGGCGACAGCGAGCCTGACTTGGCGACCACGCCGAGAGCTCTCAGGCAAAGCTCCCGGACATGGGGCTCCCTTTATTAGGCAGCCATGGAGAACTGCGGTTCAGCAGTTATGAGTGTGACCGGCTTTTTACGTGGCCAACCGATCAACCACGACACGCCGCCTGCGCCTCACTATCCACGGTCGAAACCAATTCGCCCCCTTTTGTCAAAGATCAGAGCGGGTGAAATCCCCCACTCCTCGCATTATAGCAGCTGAGGCTCGCGACGGACAAGGCGGAGCGCGGCCCGACCCGTCGCAAGAAAAAGTCCACTTGCTTGTTGCACGCCGCCGTCGCTCCGGTAAGCTCTCTACTGTTTGGATTCACCCGGCACCCTCGAGGTTTCACTTCCCATGAACGCCGCGCTGCTCCTGCTGGGCCTGTCGCTGCCCGCCGTCGATGCTCCGACGCCGAAGGAAATGCCGCTCTGGCCCAAGGGGGCGCCAGGAGCCCGGGGCGACGAACCTGCCGACAAGCCAACCCTCACCCTCTACCGCCCCTCTGCCGGCAAGGCGACGGGCGCCGCCGTCGTCGTCTGCCCCGGCGGCGGCTACGGCGCCCTCGCTGTCGGCCATGAGGGCAAGGACATCGCCGAGTGGCTCAATGGCCAGGGCATCACCGCCTTCGTCCTCAAGTACCGCATCGCCCCGCGCTACCGCCACCCCGCCCCGCTGCAGGACGCCCAGCGCGCCCTCCGCACCGTCCGCGCCCGCGCCAAGGACTGGGACCTCGATCCCAAACGCGTCGGGATCTGGGGCTTTTCCGCCGGCGGACACCTCGCCTCCGCCGCCGCCACCCACTTCGACGACGGCAAGGCCGACGACCCCGACCCCGTTGAGCGCGTCTCCTGCCGGCCCGACTTTGCCATCCTCTGCTATCCCGTCATCACCTTCAAGGAGCCCTACGTCCACAAGGGCTCGCGCAGCAATCTCCTCGGCAAGGACCCGCCCGCCGAACTGGTCGAGAGCCTGTCCAACGAAACGCAGGTGACTCCTCGCACCCCGCCGGCGTTCCTCTTCCACACCAACGCCGATGCCGGCGTGGTGCCGGAGAACAGCATCCTGTTCTACCTGGCCCTGCGCAAGGCGAAAGTCCCCGCTGAGCTGCACATCTACGAGAAGGGCCCGCACGGCGTCGGCCTGGCGCTGAAAGACTCCGTCCTGACGACGTGGAAGGAACGCCTCGCCGACTGGCTGGCGGTGCGCGGGGCGATCAACCGCCGCAAGTAGAGGTCAGAGGTCAGCGTGAGGATTTCCTTGCTTCTCACCGTCGTGATCTATTTATTGACCTCTGACCTCTGATCTCTGATTCCTGGGGGGCTCTCGTCCGATGAATGGCAGAAAAGGTATCTTTCTTGCTCTCTTTCCTCTCCTTCTCACCCTCCACCCCAGCCGCGCCGCGGACGTAACGAAGGCCGAGAACTGGCCCGCCTGGCGGGGCCCGCGCGGCGACGGGACCTCGCACGAGCTCGGCATCCCCACCCATTTCAGCGACACCGACCACGTTCGCTGGAAGACGAACTTGCCCGGCAGCGGCTACTCCTCGCCCGTCGTCTGGGGCGATCGCGTTTTCGTCACCTGGTGCGTCGAGGACGAGCAGCGCCGTGTCCTCGCCTGCCTCGATCGCAAGGACGGCAAGGTCCTCTGGCAGAAGACCGTCCTGACCGCCCCGCTCGAGCAAAAACACAATCTCAACAGTTACGCCAGCGCCACCCCCGCCACCGACGGCAAACACGTCTGGGTCGCGTTCCTCCGGAAGCCGGACATGGTCGTCGCCTGTTACGACGTCGACGGCAAGGAAGTCTGGCGGACCTCGCCCGGCAAGCTGCTGTCACGCCACGGCTTCTGCAGCTCGCCGTTGCTCTACAAGGACACCCTCCTGCTCAATGGCGACCAGGACGCGCAGGGCTACCTTGTCGCCCTGGACCAGGCGACCGGCAAGGAGCGCTGGCGCGTCGACCGTCCCAACCAGACCCGCTCCTACTGCACCCCGGTCCTCGTGGACGCGGGCGGCCGCACGCAACTGGTGCTGTCGGGCAGCAAGTGTGTCACGAGCTACGACCCCGACTCGGGCAAGCTGCTCTGGATCATCGACGGGCCAACCGAACAGTACGTCGCCAGCCTCGTTTACACCGAGGGACTCTTCTTTCTGACGACCGGCTACCCCGAGTACCACTTGATGGGCATCCGGCCCGACGGCCGCGGCAATATCACCGAGAGCCACATCGCCTGGCACCACGCGAAGGTCAGTCCACGCGAGGCCTCCTACGTGCCCTCGCCGATTGCCCACGGCAAGTTCTTTTTCGTCGTCTCCGACCAGGGCTATGCGAGTTGCTTCGAGGCGAAGACCGGCAGGCGGTTGTGGATGCAGAAGTTGGGCAAGCGCCACAGCGCCTCGCCCGTCTTGATCGAGGGCAACCTCTACTTCCCCGCCGACGAGGGCGACGTCTACGTCGTCAAGGCCGGGCCGAAGTTCGACCTCGTTGCGAAGAACTCGCTGGAGGGTCCGTGCTTCGCGTCCCCGGCGGTTGCGCAAGGTGAGCTGTTTATACGGACCACGCACTATCTGTACTGCATCGGGGCGGGGCAGAAAGGAAAGAAGTAGTTGCCGGCCGCTTCACACCGCTTTAGACTGATCCGGACTCGCACCCGGCCGAAGTCAGGGGTCAGCAAGTCCTCGCTTGCGCGTCGGGCTAATCAGTCCCTCGCTTGCGCGTCGGGCTAAACTTCATCAAGGAGACACGGCATGAGTGGGCGTATCAATCGTCGCCGCTTCCTCCAGGCGTCCGCCCTGGCGGGGGTCGGCTTCTGGGCCGCCGGCGGCGTCGGGCCGGCGTTCCCGACCACGCGGGCCGCCAACGGGAAACTGAACATCGCCTGCATTGGCGTCAAGGGCAAGGGCGACAGCGACGCCGACCAGGCCGCGGAAGTCGGCAACGTCATCGCCATCTGCGACATCGACGACAAGCACCTCAACGCCAAGGCCAACCAGAAGGACAAGAAGACCGGCGCGATGCCCTTCGCCAAGGCGCAGAAGTTCCACGACTTCCGCGAGATGCTCGACAAGGTCAAGGACATCGATGCCGTCACAGTCAGCACGGCCGACCACACGCACGCGCCGGCGGCGGCGATGGCGATGCGGCTGAAGAAGCACGTCTACTGCCAGAAGCCGCTGACACACACGGTTTACGAGGCGCGACTGCTGCGCGACCTGGCCCGCCAGCAGGGCGTCTGCACGCAGATGGGCAACCAGGGGACGGCCTCCGACGGGCTGCGGACGGGCGTCGAGCTCCTCCGCTCCGGGGCGATCGGCAATGTCACCCAGGTCCACGTCTGGACCAACCGCCCGATCTGGCCGCAAGGGGGCGACGCCATCCTCCGGGTCGGACCCGCCCGCGCCGCCGCCTTGGCCGCCCTCCGCGGCGAGGAGCCGCCGAAGGTTTCCCGGCCGACGCCTCCCAAGCACGTTCACTGGGACCTCTTCCTCGGGCCCGCCCCCGCGCGCCCCTACGCCGACAAGATCTACCACCCGTTCGCCTGGCGCGGCTGGTGGGACTTCGGGACGGGGGCCCTGGGCGACATGGCCTGTCACACGGCCAACCTGCCGTTCATGGCCCTCAAGCTCGGCTCGCCGACGACCGTCAAGGCCGAGTCGGGCGACATCAACCCCGAGACCTACCCGACCTGGGCGAAGATCACTTTCCAGTTTCCCGCCCGCGGCGACATGCTGCCGGTGAAGTTCGTCTGGTACGAGGGATTCAAGGACAGCAAGCGCGTCCTGCCGCCGGACGACCTGCTCGCCAGGGCCCTGAAGCCGGGCGAGAAGCTGTCCGACAGCGGCTGCCTGCTCGTCGGCGACAGGGGTATCCTGTTCTCGCCCAATGACTACGGCGAGTCGTACCGGCTGCTGCCGGAGGAGTGGTTCAAGGGCTACAAGGCGCCGGCGCCCACGCTGCCGCGGAACGGCCGCGGCGACCTCGGCATGAAGGAGGAGTGGGTCCGCGCGATCATGGCGAACAAGCCGTCGATCGCGCTGTCGAACTTCGACTACGCCGCCACCCTGACCGAGGCGATCCTGCTGGGCAACGTCGCCATGCGCGTCGGCAAGAAGATTGACTGGGACGCCGAGCAGCTAAGGGTGACCAACGTCCCCGAGGCGGCCCAGTTCATCAAGCCCGAGTACCGCAAGGGCTGGGAAATCTAACAGCGCGGGGTTGTGGGACGGATTTCCAATCCGTCCGGACATGAAGCCGGGACGGATTGGAAATCCGTCCTACAACCCGCCCGGACGCGTTGAGTTAGCGGCGGCGCATGGTGGTCGGGCGCAGCTTGCCGCGCGGGTCCTTGCCCAGCAGGTTCTGCCACTCGCCGTAGACCGGATTGGGCAGGACGAACCAGTCCACGCCCCAGCGGCGCCGGTTAGCGTCCACCTTCCGGTTGCGTTCCTCGATGGCGTTCTTCTGTCCCTGCTCGTCCTCCCCCGGCCGTGCGACGAACTCCTCGGAAAAGTCGCGGAGGTTGTCGCCGACGTAGAGCAGCACGTCGTATCGCTCCTCGGCGTGCTTGCGCCGCCCCGTCTTGTCTGACGGGGCGCCGTCGGCGCGGAGCAACAGACGGTTCGGAATACCTTCGGTCGCGATGCCGAGATGCTCCAGCGCTCGCACCGTTGATGCCTTGTACTTCTCCAAACGGTTGGAAATGTAGACGGCAGTCACGCCCTTCTTCTGAGCCTCCTGGATGAACTCGCAGGCGCCGGGGATAGCCCTGACTTCCTGCGGATAATTCTCCTCCCACTCCTCCCAGTAGCGGTCGCCGTAGGGCAGCCGCTCGCGGTCGAGGAACGTCTGGAAAGCCGAGTTGTCCAGGACGGTCTCGTCGAGGTCGAGCACCACCGCGGGCCGCGACCCGCTCGGGCGGGTGCCCCTGCCCGCGCGCCCCTTCAACTTCTCGGCCAGCCGCTCGGAGGCCCAGGCATAGGTTTGCAGGCAGCAGGCCCGGTACTCCGCGGCGGTCTGGACGTAGAGACTGGCCAGCAGCGCCGCCTCCTGCGGGTTGGGGGCCGGACCGTACAGCGAGCGCCCGGCGACTCCGCCCGCCACGCCGAGGACCACTCCCGCCAGAAAGATCCACGTCCGTCCTTTTGTCATCGCATTTGTCCGTTGGATGCCATTGAGATCGCCGCCGGGAGTGGGCCTTGCAGCGCCGCCCGGCGTGCCCACATTCTACCGGCGGGAGAGTTTTCCGAGAACATTTGCACATGGACGGCTCCTCCCTTATCCTGAGCGGCATCGCCTCGAGGCCGGAGTCTTTTCCATGAACACACGCGCATGCCCCTGGTTGGCTGTCCTTTTTCTGCTGCTGGTCGCGTCGCCGGTGCTTCCGCAGAACTCACCGGGCGACGCCATGATCGACAAATACCTGGCCCGCGAAACCGAGCGTCTCGGCCAGCGTTTCCTCGATGGCGCCACGACAGGGGAGGAGTGGCAGAAGAAACGGCCCCGGCTGCGGCAGGACTACCTCGACATGCTCGGGCTGTGGCCGCTGCCCGAAAAGACGCCTCTCAAGGCGACGGTCACCGGCACCGTCGACCGCGACGACCTAGTTATCGAGAAGCTGCACTACCAGAGCCGGCCCGGTCTCTACGTTACCGGCAACCTCTACCGCCCGAAGAAGACCACCGGCAAACTCCCCGCGGTGCTGTACGTGTGCGGTCACTCGGGGCGCGGCCGTGACGGCAACAAGACTGCCTTCCAGGACCACGGCATGTGGTTCGCCACGAACGGTTACGTCTGCCTGATCGTCGACACGCTGCAACTCGGCGAGGTGGCGGGCAAACACCACGGCACCTACAGCCACGGTCGTTGGTGGTGGCAGTCGCTGGGTTACACGCCGGCTGGCGTCGAGTGCTGGAACGGTATCCGCGGCATCGACTACCTGGTAAGCCGCCCCGACGTCGACGCGGACCGCATCGCCGTCACCGGCATCTCCGGCGGGGGCGCCTCGACGGTCTGGATCGCCGCCGCCGACGAGCGGGTCCAGTGTGCCGTGCCCGTCAGCGGCATGAGCGACCTGGAGAGTTATGTCAAGAACAAGGTGATCAACGGTCACTGCGACTGCATGTTTCTCGTCAACACGTACCAGTGGGAGTGGACGACGATTGCCGCCCTGATCGCGCCGCGGCCGATGCTGTTCGCCAACTCTGACAACGACGACATCTTCCCGATGGACGGCAATCGCCGCATCATCGCGCGGCTGCGCAAGCTGTACAAGCTGTACGGCAAGCCGGACCTCGTCGACGACTACGTCAGCAAGGGCGGCCACGACTACCGTCCCGACCTGCGCAAGGCGATCTTCCGCTGGATCAACACGCATATCAAGAATGACAAAAGTCCGGTGAAGGACGCCGACTTCACGCCGCTGCCCGGCGCCGAACTGCGTGTCTTTCCCACCGACGCCGACCTGCCGCGCGACGCCAAGAACAACCGCATCGATACGCTATTCATCCCGGCCGGACATCCCGACCTGACGGAGGAGGGGAAAGACTTCGCGAAGTGGCGTGACGGGGTGATCAAGGAGCTGCGGGTGAAGTCGTTCCGCGCCTTCCCCGAGCGCATCCCGGCGGCCCGGGAGCACATCAAGATACTCGGGAGTGGAACGAAAGGGTGGACGCTCATCACGGAACCCGATATCGAGGTCGGCCTGATCACCGACCGGGAGAAGAAGGTCAAGGACACGAACACTGCGGTGTTGCTCGTCCTCAACCCGAGCGATGCAGTGCCCAGCGACGTGCCGCTCTGGGCTCGCGCTTTCACGGAAGGGGCGGCCGTCCATGTGCTCGTGCCGCGCGGCGGCTCGCACCGGGGTCCCTGGACGCACAAGTCGCCGCCAAACTACGTCGAGCGAGCGCACGCCCTGCTCGGCCGCACCGTCGATGAGGGTCGTGTGTGGGACGTCGCTGCAACAGTGCGCTACCTCGAAGAAAAGGCGGGGGGGAAGGTGAAGTGGAAGGTGATCGGCCGGCGCGAGGCGGGCGTGCTGGCCGCCTACGCCGCCCTGTTCGAGCCGAGCATCGCCGAGGTCGTCGCCGTCGAGCCGCCGCCGACGCACGACTACGGGCCGACCTTCTTGAACGTGCTGCGTGTCCTCGACATTCCCGAGGGGTTGGGACTGCTGGCCCCGCGGCCGCTGACAGTGGTCAACGCCGATCCGAAGGGAGCCCGGGTCACGGCGCAGTTCTACGACCGCGCCGGCGCCAAGGCGAAGTTCCGTAACCGCAGTTTCGCCTTGCCTTGACGGTTGGCACTGCTGGCTGAACTGACTGAACCAGGCGATTGAATTGAGTGCTATCTGGACGTGCCGGAGCCGCCCATCCCTGAGGAAGCTCGCGTCGAGGAAGTCGAGGTATGAAAGCCGTGTCTGGAAAGAGATGTACCAAATCCTCGAACGAAACCACTGGGCCGTGTCCGGGATGAGGAGACATGGAGGAAAGGCCATGTGGATTGTACTGAGATTCCCCAAAGTCTGGTGTACGTTCCTTATTGTAATGGGGTATCTCCTATTGCCGCGACTTCTTCCACCGCGATTCGAGGTAAAGAGAAATTGGGACTCAGAAGGATGGAATTGGTTCGGGCAGCCCAGTCGGGCTGCTTTCTTCTACGGTGTGGGCTTGATGATCTCACTGTACGCTTTGCGGTTCCTGATCATTCAGAAAAATCGTCGGGCGACGGATGCGCTCGCGTGGTATTGCCTAGCCCTTGCTGTCTTCGTGCCTGCCATCTGGCTGCTGGTGGTGACGAATTGGGATAGCATGTTCTTTGCGAGGATTGCCTGCTGGGTTGGCGACCCAATCGCGCTTCTGTTTGTCCCTTCTGTCCTATTCCCTTTCTATCTAAGCATGCGCCCTTCGCTGACCCTTGGGATTTATACACTCCTGTCGATGGCCGAGATCGTTCTCTTGGTCCCAGCCTGGATATTTTTCTGGGTTCAGGTTGAATTCTGGGTTCTGGGATGGGCCGGGGTTTGAGCCCGACAGCCACGGGTGGCTCAAATGCCGACAGGAGGGTCATTCTCCTCGGAGAGGATCAGATAGTCGAGGTCTTCCTGGCTGCCATGCCACGGAACTAATCCGACGAGTCGTTTCACCCCGCGGTTCATTCGACAGACTGAACGGATTCCGTGCCCACTGGTTTTCGCTTCTGTTCCCAGATGCGTTGGATTTCCTTATTACGTCGCAGGACAGCCTCTCGAGTTGTCCAAGGAAGCGGCGGCGCCACCTCAGCCGAATGCCCGATTTCAGAGCTGGTCCGGGGAACATCTTGCTCGTAGGCCCACGCGATGTACGAGATGTCCCTGTACTCGACGCCGATTGCGTAGAGGGCTTTGGTGGCCGGCCCTTTGAAAAACGGAGAGGTCGTGGCCTCGTAGAGAAATACGTCCAGGAATTCCTTCTCTTCTGGGGTTAGAATCGCCATTGTCACGGCCCCTGTTTCTTTGTCTGCTGGTTCGAGTCCGCTTGTTGTACTTCTTGGGGAGTCCAGTAGTTCGCGTACTGGCTCCCGGGCCCAGCCGTCGAGATATACCCCTGCAACGTTCCTCCCGCGTACTTTGCTCCTAACGCGGCAAAGCCGCAACCACAGAGGACAAACAAGCATGGCGTTCTGCTGTCAGAATGGTGTTGTTGAGGCACCCTCTGGAGCAGAACGCCATGAAGACCCTTCTCCGCTTC
>JACOUH010000207.1 GCA_016177925.1 Planctomycetota bacterium
ACGGCCACCGACGTGCGGAACAAGTCGGTGAGCTTCCAGCCGTTCCGGAATGCCTGGGACCCGTGGCCGCCTCTGCCTTCGACGGATTGACATGCGGGGCAAGCTGGTCGCTCGTCAGGACGGGGATCATGACAAAGGGGCAGCTGTCCACACTCGCGCTGCTCGCACCGACCGACTGGGCCGACTACGAACTGCTCGACAGCGGCCGTGGAGCGAAGCTCGAACGGTTCGGCCGTTATACCTTCGTCCGCCCCGAGCCGGAGGCGCTGTGGCGGCCCGCCCTGCCGGAAGAACGCTGGCACGCCGCTGACGGCGTCTTTCAGCCGAAAGCGGAAGGCGACAACGGCCGCTGGAAGTTCAACCGTCCTGTCGAGCCGCGCTGGCCGATGTCCTATCGGGATCTGAAGTTCTGGGTGCAGCCCACACCGTTCCGGCACCTCGGCGTATTTCCGGAGCACGCGTCGCAGTGGGTCTGGGCCGAGGAACTGATCCGCGCCCGTGGCGGCCCCGTCAACGTCCTCAACCTGTTCGGCTACACCGGCGTGTTCAGCCTCGCCTGTGCCGCGGCGGGGGCACGCGTCACCCACGTCGATGCCTCGAAGAAGACGATGGCGTGGGCCCGCGAGAACCAGGCCCTGTCGGGAATGGAGAGACTGCCGATCCGCTGGATCGTCGATGATGCGCTGAAATTCGTCCAGCGCGAGGCCCGCCGTGGCGTCCGCTACGACGGCTTCCTCCTCGATCCGCCCAAGTACGGCCGCGGGCCCAACGGGGAAGTGTGGCGCGTGCAGGAGTCGCTGCCGGCCCTGCTCGACGCTTGCCGGCGCCTGCTGACGCCCGAGCCGCTGTTCGTCGTCCTGAGCGCGTACGCGATCAAGGCGTCGGCGCTATCGCTGCATCACGCCGTCGCGGAGATGATGGCCGGCCACGGCGGTAAGGTCGTCTCCGGCGAGATGGTGCTGACCGAGAAGAGCGGCGGCCGCCTCGTCTCCTGTTCGATCTTCGCCCGCTGGTCTGCCGCGCCGTGAGCCGGCCGCTTTGTTAGCCCGAAGCGCAAGCGAGGGACACCGCCGCTCGGGGAATGCGTCATGCGACTGTCCAAGGGCGAAGCGAAGTTCCTCCGTTCGCTGCAGCAGAAAAAAATCCGTGACAGGGAGAAGAAGTTTGTCATCGAGGGCTGGCGAGCGCTCGGGGAGGCCCTCCACGCCGCGGCCGCCATCGAGTACGTCGCGCTGTCGCCGGGCGACCTGGCAGAAGGCTGGGCCGAACTGGTCCAGGAACTGCAGCGTCTGGGTGTCCCGGTCAAGGAGACCGATGACGCGACGCTCGCGAAAGTCACAAGTACCGTTCAGCCGCAAGGCGTCCTCGCCCTCGTCGCCCAGAGGGCCTTCGCGCCCTGCGACCTCCTGAGCGAGCGGGCGACACTGCTCGTCGCCGCCGACGCGGTCGCCGATCCGGGCAACGTCGGCACGCTGCTGCGGACCTGCGACTGGTTCGGCGCTGACGGCGTGTTGCTCGGCCGGGGCAGCGCTGAGTTGTACAACGAGAAGGTCGTACGGTCGAGCGTCGGCTCGCTGCTGCACCTGCCGGTCGCCGAGGACGTGGACCTGGCGGCGGCGCTGGGCGAGGCGCGGCGGCGCGGTTTCATGGTCGTCGCCGCCTCAGCTAACGCCCAACAGAGCTATTTGACCGCGCGATACAGCACAAAGAATCTCCTGGTTCTCGGCAGCGAAGCGCACGGCCTCTCCGGTGAGGTGCGGGCGGCGGCCGACGTCGTCGTCGGCATCCCGCGCTACGGCCGGGTCGAGTCGCTGAACGTCGGCGTCGCCTGCGGCATCCTGCTCGCCCATCTGCGTTCGCGCCGGCCGGGTTGATCGCGCGGGCGTGTTCCGCTACTGTGCCTGGAGTGATCTTCCCCCAACGAGGAGTCCTCGCATGAAGAAGTTCATTGTCCCACTGGCCCTGCTGCTGCTCGCCGGCCCCGCCCGCGCCCAGGAACGCATCCCGGACGAGGAAGCGCGCAACATCGCTCGCCAGCTCATCGAGGCCGCGAAGAAGGTGAAAGCGCCCGTCGCGATCGACGTCGACGCCGACAAGCCCTATGGCAAGCACAAGGACGAGTACGGCGCGATGGTCCTCCCCGACAAGAACCTCTCGGCGGAGCGACTGGCGAAGGCAGGCAAGGACGAGATCGTCCCGATCGGCCAGTTCTGGATGCGCAGCCTCGCGCCGGCCGTCGACGGCAAGGTGGTCCCGAGCAAGAACCTGCAGATGCTCACGGTCACGCACAACGACAAGGAATACAGCCTGGTGCTCTGCTACCTCGGCGTCCGCAAGGGGCCCAAGGACGCGCTGGAACTGGTGGTCCTCTCCAAGGATAAAACCCCTCTGCTGAAGGCGCCACTGGAGAAGACGGACGAGAAGCAGGAATTGCCGGTCGAGTTCACCGCCAGCATCGAGGGCAACGATCGTGCCCACCTGAAGATGAGTCTCCTCGGCCGTTACCGGGCAAAGGTCACTCTCGGTGTCCTGACCGACTGACCCGGAAAGGATGTACGAGCTTCGATGCGACGATACTGTTCCCTCCGCTCCTTGCAGGGGAGGGGGGCCTGCAACAGAGTCTCACTGCGGGGCAGACGGCGTGGGCCCGGCGCAGGGGGGACATACGTCCTGCAACTGCGATGGGCCGAAGTCCGGCCGGCTGAAGACGCGGCAGGCGTCGCGGAGGAGCTGCCGAAGCGATCCCTTCGGAGGAGGTCCGGGGGGGGCCTTGATCGGCAGGGGAACCTCGTTGCCCCAGGAGATGGCGAAGTTGACCTTGGCCAACAGCTCGACGTGAGCGAAGTCTCCGTCCGACTGGATCGGGGCCCGCGCGAGGATCTCACGCCGGAACAGTTTGAACGGACAGCCGGCGTCACGCAGGCGCACCCCGAAGAAGACGCGCGCAAGCACGTCCGCTACGTGGCGGCGCCAGCCGAGCCATCCCGGCAGGGGGACCGCCGCAGTGGGGCCGAACACGATCCGCTCTCCTAGCCGCCACAACCTCCCTGCCTGGCGCCAGGGCCACGGGACGCGTCTGCCGGCACGGAGTCCGGAGACGAAATGAACGCGGTCGATCTCGGCCAGGAGCTTCGTCAGCGCCACCGGCTCGTACGCCGGATCACAAGGAGCGTAAGCGACGAGCGGCAGCCGCGCCGCGGCCAGTCCCGTGCGGAGTAGTACCCCCGCGCCACGCCGTGTCTCGTGCCGCAGCACTTTCAGGGCGGCAAGGCTGGTCGCCAGTTCTTCCGCAAGCGCCACCGTGCGATCCGTGCTGCCGTCGTCTACCAGCAGGATCTCATGTTCCACCCCGCGCGCGCGCAGCAGGGCGTCCCACTTCCTGACGAGGTCCCGCAAGTGCGCCTCGGCATCGTGCGCCAGCAGGACGAGGCTGAGGGGTTGCTTGGCAACGGCCGGCAACTTCGGCGGTTCGGGCATCTGACCTTGACTCCGCGACGGTTCGGATGGGAGACGCCGTTCCCTCTCCCGTTGTACGGACACGGGGGACAATGCGGAACAGCACGAGGGGTTTTTCGTGCCCGCCGTCCCGGCCCTGACAATTGTTCGCTATCTCCTCGAGGCGGACACGGCCCAGACACCGCGCCCAATCGCGGGCGATCCCGGCCGGCATGATGACGAAGTGCGGGGCCTTGCCGTTTGCGTCTGATAAGAGCGTAATGCGGTCCAGTTCCTCCCAGAAGACGAGGGAACGTACCGGACGCCCCAAATGAAAGGCCAGCACGTGGGCCTCGGTCCGGAACAGGACGACGGGCTCCGGCCGCGGCGCATGGTGCCGCACGAGGGCAGCGAAGGTGCGGTGCTCCCGGCCAGGTTCGAGTGGAGGGAGGAAGAAGGTAACGCGCGCCCACCAGCCGGCGCAGACCGCGGCGAGGACGACCGCGAGGCCAATCGGGGCGGCCCGCGGCAGGAGCGACCGGCCGCCGGCCATCCCCTCACGATACCAGCGGAGCAGCGTGCAGCCGAGGAATAGTGCCGCCCCCGGGTAGGCCGGCACCAGGTAGTCCGCTCGCTTGTAGCGGGCACAAGACAGCACGGCTGCCATCGCCACGAACCACGCCAGACCGAGACGCGCCTCGCGGTCGGCCCGCCAGCGTCCGTGCCGGAAGAAGTACCAGGCGGCAGTCGGCACGAGAAGGCTCCACGGCAAGAAGTCGACAGCGAACTGCGGTCCGTAGAACCACCACGGATGCTCGCGCAGGGACGACCCGCCCAGGCCGCGCTCGACGTTGTGGTGCCAGAGGAAGACGCGCGCCAGCTCGCCGCCCGTTTCGTGGTCGGCCCACCAGAACCACGGCACTGTCAACGTCAACAGAAGGGGGAGTCCCCACCAGAGGCCAAGCCGGTGGACGAGCGCTCCCCAGCGGCGCAGCTGCCACGGGGGGGACCCCTTGCCCTCGCAGAGCAGGTGCATTCCGAACGCCGCAACCGGCAAGACGATCCCGATGGGCCCCTTGAGCAGGACCGCCACCGCGAGGCAGACGTAAGCCGTGAGCAGCAGGCCGAGGCGGTAGCGTCGCGACAGGTTGTCTCGCTCCGCGAGAGAGAAGCACGCCAGCGTCGTGGCCACCGCACAGGTCAGCGGCATGTCGATGCGGCCGACGCGGCCGAGCCAGGTGAAATGCACCGCCGTCGCCAGCATCACGGCGGCGAGCAGCCCTTCCCGCGGTCGCCCGCATCCCCAGCCGAAAGCAGCCACGATTCCCACGCACAGGATCGCCGCAAGAGCAGCGGGCAGACGCACCGCCCAGGCGTCGACCGTCCCGCCGCGCAACCGTGCGACCGCTGCCACGAGCCAGTAGTAGAGCGGCGGTTTCTGAAGGTCGGGGCGGTCATCGTAGAGTCGGGGGAGGAGCCCGTCGCCGTCGAGCAGGGACTGGGCGTCCATGCCGGCGCGGGCCTCGTGACTGTTCCACAGGTCGCGGTCGGCGAGACCGTACAGGAAGAGAAGATAGAGCCAGCCCGCCAGGAGGACGAAGAGAACGGCCCGCATAAGGAGGCTCCGGGTCCCGTTTAGCCCGACGCGCCAGCGAGGAACACGTCAATCCTCGCTTGCGCGTCGGGCTAAGGAGGGCTTCACGCGCACAGCTTCTGGGAATGGGCCTCGTGCAGGCGCTGATACACGGAGCAACTCGCCAGCAACTCGTCGTGCGTCCCGACCGCCGCGATCCGACCCCCGTCGAGCACAACGATCCGGTCCGCGATCTCCAACGTGTTCAGCCGATGCGTGATAACGAACGTGGTCCGCCCGCGCATGAACTCGCGCAGGGCCTTGTGGACCTGCATTTCGTGCTCGGCGTCGGCCTGGCTGGTGAACTCGTCGAGGATCAGGATGCTCGGGTCGCGCAGGATCGCTCGCGCCAGGGCGATGCGCTGCTTCTCGCCGCCGGCGAGCTTCGAGCCGGCCTCGCCCAGCCGCGTCGCGTAGCCGTGGGGCAAGCGGACGATGAAGTCGTGCGCGAACGCCTGCTGGGCCGCCGCCTCGACATCTTCTCGGCGAGCACGGCGGTTCCCATAGGCAATGTTGTTGTAGATCGTGTCGTCGAACAGGATGGTATCCTGGGTGACAACGCTAATCTGGGTCCGCAAGCTCCGCAAATTGAGCCTACGGACGTCGAAGCCGTCGATCAGCACAGTGCCGTGGTCGGGGTCGTAGAAGCGCGGCAGCAGGCCCAGCAGCGTCGTCTTGCCGCAGCCGTTCTTGCCGACGATGGCGATCACCTCGCCGGCTCGCACCTCCAGGTTGATGTTGGTCAACACGGGACGGTCGGGGGCGTACGAGAAGCAGACGTCGCGGAACTCGACGCTTCGGCTGATACCTGCACCCGCTGACGGTGTCCCGTTCGTAGGTCCGGCTGTGCCGGACGGGGCGGCGTCAACGTCCGGCGCAGCCGGACCTACGAACGGGACAGCCTCCCTGGGTTCGTGTAGGAGTCGCTTCAGACGCGGGCCATCGCTGTTGCCCAGGACGCGCGGGTGCTTGTCCATCACCGCAAAGATACGGTCCGCGGCCGCCCAGCCTGACTGCAGCCGCGTGTACACGCTCGACAGTTTCCGCACCGGGTCGGCGATCGCCGCCAGCAGCGCGTACAGCTGCAAGAGCGTCTCCGCCTCCATCGGCTGACTCGTCATGCGCATGCCGAAGAAGTGCGTGTCGTGACGCAGCACCAAGTAGGCCCCAGCCAGCAGCGCCCCGGCAACGGCGACGACACCCAGCAGCTCGATGATCGGCCCGGCCAGCGCATCGAGCTTCACCACCATCATTGACTTGTGGTAGTAATCCTTCGTCGCCGTGCAGAAGCGGCGCCGTTCGTACGGCTCCATGGTGAACGCCTTGACGACGCGGATGCCCTTGAACGACTCTTGCAGGATCTTGTAAATGTTCGACATCCGCTCCAGCAGCCGGTGCGTGGCGCGCTTCATCAGCCGCCCGACCTTGGTGAGCACGAACAGGGCCACCGGCACGAGGATAAGGAACATCAGGGTCAGCTGCCAGCTAATGAAGCAGGCGACGACGACGCAGCTCAGCGCCCGCAACGGCTCGGCAATGACGCGGCCGAACAGCGTCTTCTTGCCCATGCCGAGCACTTCCATGTCGTTGGTGAAGCGCGCCATCAACTCGCTGGTGCCGTGGTCGCCGAACTGGTCGACGTCGAGGTGGATGACGTTGCGGTAGAAGCGGTTGCGCATGTCGAATAGCGACAGGTTGACCACGCTGCCGACCAGCGTTTCCTGCCAGAACTCGAAGAAGCCTTTGATGGCGATGCCGACCACCACCAGGCCGATGACGTAAACCAGGGTCAGGAAGCAGTCGGGCGGGAAGACCAGGTAGATCAGCTTGCGCAGGACGCGGTAATAGTACATGTACCGCCGCGCCGTCTCCAGCTTGCTCTCCGCCTTGAACATCTCCGCCGCGAGGTCCCGCGCCTTCTTCTCCTTGAGCGAGCTGTCCTCCATCTTCTTGAGCTTCTCCTCCTCGTCGGACAGCTTGTCGACGCGCGGTTGGAGGCGATCGATCTGTTCCTGCTGCTGCGCAATGCAATTGTCGATCCAGACGTGCAGGCTCTGCTCGGTGGTCAGCAGCTTGAGGACGGGGTAGATGGCGGTGAAGTTGAGTCCCCAGAAGACGGCGGCCAGGAGGGCACAGAGGATGGAGAGGATCAGGCGCTTACGGTAGGGCAGGGCGTAGCGCAGGGCGCGCAGGAAGTTCTTCATGGCCAGGAATCCTTCCGGCGGGGGACTGGCGCGGGGGGAGCGTCGGAGGTGTGGACGGGTTGTAGCACAACGGCGCCGGCTGAGCAAGCCGGGCTTGCGCCGCGGCGGCGCACGCCCGGAAACCACTGTTGACCCGATGGCCCAATGGCCGATAACGAAGAGGACGAGAAGACGGTCCAACCGGATCGACCGACCTTCTTCATGAAATCGGAGGAGCAAACGTGGCGAACAAGCGAGCCAAACAGGGACGTGCGAAGAGATTGGTTCTGGCTGCAGCCTCGGCAGACGGCGATGAACTCGTCCTCGAGGTCAGCGCGGCGGCCGGGGCGGAGACGCTGCGGGTCGTCCTGAGCGGCGTCGAGGCCGCCGAGGACCTCTACGACGCCCTCGGCGAGTGGCTGGTCGGCCACCTGGACGCCGAGGACGCCGCGGATCGGTCGGCGGCCTGAGAGAGCGACCCCGGCGATCGCATCCGTTATCGAGAAGCACGGCTGTTCGGAAGAAGACCGGTGCTTCGAGACAGCGGGGGCGCTGGAGACGTGCCTGGCCGTCTGGAGCGTGGTGGCGGTGCGCGTGTTCTAACTGCGCGGTGCCTTGCAAACCCAGCCCCAGGCCCCGGCCGAGCAGGTGGCGACCCGAAGGGAGATCGCGGTCATCCGACGCCACCTCGGTCACAAGAACAAGGCGCTGACGGTACGCGCGTTCGTGCCTGGCGCGGCTGGGAGGCTTTCTCGGCCGGACGGGCGACGGGGTGCGCAGCCGGTGGCGCGGCTGCTGGCGGCTTTAAGACATGGTCTTGGGCTTTCATCTACACGACTCCCCCAACTCCGGCTAAACCGAGTTGGTCGAAACCTTGCTAAGTGCCTGTTTTGAAAGAAATCCACTGGAAACGGCACTTTTGAACAAACGTACACGCGGTTTTCCCTGCATTTTTTTGCAAGTGGCTGTTTTGAAAGAACAGCCACT
>JACOUH010000357.1 GCA_016177925.1 Planctomycetota bacterium
CTGCAGTTTGTGCCACTGTTTGCCGAGGCGTTTGTCGACGCGTTTTTGCAGGCCTTTGACCAGGCCTTCGCGATCCGCTGCCCGCAGAAACGCCGGAAACGCGTCGATGATCGCCAGCATACGCGTCAACTCGGGACTCGCGGCCACAGTGGCAAAGGTCTGCGCCCTGCCCCGCAGGCGCCGCTCGGCAGCGTCCTGTTGACCACGCTCGCGCAACTCGGCAGCGAGCACCTCACGGTCACGCAGCGGCGTGGTCAGGGCGCCCAGCAGCCAGTGAGCCACGAATAGGGGTCAGGGTTCAGGGGTCAGCCGGAAGCCCCTGATCCCTGACCCCTGACCTCTGATCCCTGATCCCTGACTCCTGATCCCTGACCCCTATTTTTGCTGTTCCCCTTCTTTCCCTTTCCGTCCTCTCAAGAGTTACGCCCGGAGCGGTCGATATTCCTGTTACATAGTGCTCGCCTGATTTCTCCCGTAAGACCCTCGTTGAACGTCGAACGTTGAACGTTGAAGATTCGACGTTTAACGTTCGAGGCGTGCCGGCCCGACCCGCTCGCGCGGGTGTCCCGGGCGGCGCGGAATGGAGTCCGCCATGCGCACAGGATGTCTCGGTCTGCTTGTCCTCTTTATGACGGGGGCGTTGGGCGCAGACGTGCGTGCCCAGTCCGCAATCGGCAGTCGACAATCGGCTAGCGGGTTTCGCCCAGCGTCCGTCTGGCCGATCGCCGATAGCCGACCGCCGATCGCCGACGTCATGCCCCAGGCCGACGCGCCGCGCCCCGCTCGCGCGGGTGCTCCGGGGACCGGCGATAGCGGGTCGGGGTCACAAGCCCCAAGCGCCTGCGAGGGGACCCAGCAGCAACAGCAGCAGGCAGACCCCCAGGCACAGCGCGAGGCGGAGTTGGCAGCGCTGCGCCGCGACCACTACGGCCCGCGTGAGGGGATGTGGTTCGAGGCCGGCCCGCTGCTGTGGTGGATCAAGCAGGCTCCGGCGCCCGGGGCCCTTGTATCCACCGGGTCGCCCCCCGACCAGGGCATCCTCGGCGCGGGCGACGCCCGACCCCTGTTCGGGACCGACCGCTTCGACTTCGAGCATTTCATCGGCGTCCAGGCGCACGCCGGGACCTGGCTCAACTGCCTGCACAACTGGGGGATCGACTTCGGCGGCTTCCTCCTGGAGCAGCGCGCCATCGACCATCCGCTTGCGTCGGATGCGACTGGCAACGCGCTCTTGGCGCGGCCATTCGTCAACGCGGTCACGGCAGCGCCGTTGAGCCTGCTCGTCTCGTCCCCCGGGGCCCTGGTGGGCCGAGTGGACGTCCACACCGACAGCCAATTCTGGGGCAGCGAGGTCAACCTGATCCGCAACCTTGCTTCCTGCGAGGATTGGCACTTCGACGCGCTGTTCGGCTTCCGCTACCTCGATCTGAAGGAGAACCTGCGGGTCGTGTCGACGTCCCAGGCGCAGACATTCGGGCTCTTGTCCATCGACGTCAACATCCCGGTGAACTCGCTGACGGTTGCCGACCGCTTCTTCACCCGCAACCAGTTTTACGGCGGGCAAATCGGCGGCCGCTTCGAGCGCTGGAGCGGTCCGTTCTTCGTCGGCCTGGTGGGCAAGGTGGCGCTGGGCCCCAACCACGAGTCGCTGAAGACCTTCGGCTTCACCCAGGGGCAGACCATGAGCGGAGCCCTCGCCACCCAGACCGGCGGCCTGCTGGCGGTGGGGCCGGGCGGGGCGACGGCGGACACGGCCCTCGTCACGGTCGGCCCACGGGCAGGGATGGCGCAGCAACTGGGGAACCTCGGCCGGAGCACGACGGACTGGTTCGTGATCGTGCCTGAGGTCACCGTGCAAGCGGGCATGCAGGTAACCGACGCGATCCGGGTGTCGGCCGGGTACAATTACCTCTTCATGAACAGCGTCGCTCGCCCCGGCAGCCAGGTGAACGCTAACATCAACCCGGCCCTGGTGCCGTCCAGTTCGGTGTTCGGCTCGCCAACCGGGCCGAACCAGCCGCTGGTGAACACCAAGCAGGAGACGTTCTTCGCCCACGGCCTCGTGCTGAACCTGGAGTTCCGCTACTAACCCATTTCAGATTTGAGACTTAAGATTGCAGATTTGAAGAGGAAGAAGAAGGGGCAGACTTCCTCTTCCTCTTCCTCTTCCTCTTCCTCTTCTTCTTCAAATCTGCAATCTTAAATCTGCAATCTGAAATCGCGGAGCTGCACCGATGAGAGTGATCGAACTGCAGAACGGCTTCGGCATCGACAACCTGGCGCCGGCCGAGCGGCCTGAGCCGAAGCCGGGATTCGGCCAGGTAGTCCTGAAAATGCGGGCCTTCTCGCTCAACTACCGTGACCTCCTCGTGGTCAAAGGGGCGTACAACCCGAAACTGCGGTTGCCGCTGGTACCGCTGTCCGACGGCGTCGGCGAGGTGTCGGCACTCGGCGAGGGCGTTCGCCGCGTCAAGGTTGGCGACCGCGTCGCCGGCCTGTTCATGCAGAAGTGGCTGGCCGGCCCGATCGACGAGGAGAAGGCGAAGTCATCGCTGGGCGGCGGCGGCACCGGCATGCTCGCCGAGTCCGTCGTGCTGCACGAAGACGGCGTCCTCCGCGTCCCGGAGTACCTGGGTGACGACGAGGCGGCCACGCTGCCCTGCGCTGCCGTCACTGCCTGGCACGCCTTGGTTGCCGAGGGGGCGGTCAAGGCCGGCGACACCATCCTGACCCAGGGCACCGGCGGCGTCTCGCTGTTCGCCCTGCAGTTCGCCCGGCTGCTCGGGGCGCGCGTCCTGATCACCTCCAGCAGCGATGCGAAACTGAAGCGCGCGCTCGACCTGGGCGCCTCGGAGGGCATCAACTACAAAACGACGCCGGATTGGGACAAAAAGGTGCGCGAGTTGACCGGAGACGTCGGCGTCGACCATGTCGTCGAACTGGGCGGGGCCGGAACGTTGGGGCGGTCGCTGAAGGCGGTTCGCATGGGCGGGCGCATCAGTCTGATCGGCGTGCTGACGGGCTCCGGAGAGGTGAATCCGATGCCGGCGCTGATGAAGAACGCTCGCCTCCAGGGCATTTACGTCGGCTCGCGCGAGATGTTCGAGGCAATGAACCGAGCCCTCGCCCTGCACCGGCTGCGGCCGACCGTCGACCGCGTCTTCCCCTTCGAGCAGGCACGCGAGGCATTCCATTACCTGGAGAGCGCCGCTCATTTCGGCAAGATCGCCCTGCGCGTCTAGAGCGTTTTGCAGTCGGCCGTAGCACAGGCGTCTCGCCTGTGCCGAACCGCGACAGCGCACAGGCGAGACGCCTGGGCTACGAGCAAATGCAAACCGGTCTAACCGGCCGTCGCGATTCAGGCAGCGCGGCTTCTCGTTTGTTGAGATCAGTTCTCTCCCTCCTCGGCAGGATATTGACATCGAATCTCAACGGTGGTATCACAGTCATCGCTTCTCTCGAGCCGAAGGAGGCCGCATGACTGAGCCGCCACGATCCCCCGAGCCGCCGCCCGCTGACAAATCGGCCGAGCCGGCGCCCGTTGTTGTTGCCGAGAACCTCTTCCGTGGCAAGCGCGAGGTGCTCATCGAGCACGATGGCGTCCGCTATCGTCTGCGCATCACGCGCCGCAATAAACTCATCCTGCAAAAGTAATTAGGGGAGGGATTGGCTCTCCAACTTGACCTGACGGGGGGCGGTGGTAATCTAACGAGATCGAACTTCGGTCAGGGGTCAGGGGTCAAGGATCAGGGGTCAGGGAAGACCCTCTTGCCTGACCCCTGACCCCTGACCTGACCCCTGACCCCTGGGTCGAGCCCCATGGCTCGCGATTCATCCATCCTGCCCTCTCCCAGCCCGGAGCACCGTCGTGTCGCCGCGGGTCAGTTCGAGCGCGCCAACCAGGTTATCGCCAAGGGCGACTTCGACTACGGCATCCGGCTGCTGCTCAGCTGCTGCAAGCTCGACCCGGCGAACCTCGTCTATCGTCAGTCCCTGCGGCGTACCCAGAAGCTCAAGCACAAGAACAACCTGCGCGGCCACTGGTTGGCGTGGCTGACCAATACCCCGGCCAAGGCGCGCATCAAGAAGGCGATGGTCCGGCGCGATTACCTGGCGGTGCTCGACCTGGGCGAGCGCGTGTTGACGCGCAATCCCTGGGACGTCGGCACCCAGCGGGCGATGGCCGAAGCCGCCGAGGTGCTCGGCCTGCTCGACCTGGCTGTCTGGAACCTCGAACAGGCCCGGCACAAGGCGCCGCGCGACAACCGCGTCAACCGTGCCCTGGCTCGCCTGTACGAACGGCGCGGCAACTTCGCCCAGGCCATCGCCCTGTGGGAACTGGTCCGAACGGCCAACCCCAGCGATCTCGAGGCGGCCAGCAAGGCGAAGGACCTCGCTGCTTCCGACACGATCGCCCGCGGCCATTATGAAGCGGCCGTCGGCGGGCTGTCCGGCAAACACCTCAAGGTGCCGGCCGGGCAGGAGGAAGTCGAGGGCCCGCGCTCGAGCCCCATCGCGAAGCAGGCGTGGACCGCCGAGGCCGAGCCCGAGAAGGCGCCCCTCCCGGACGACGCCAGCCCCGCCGAGCGCCGCGCTGCCCGAGACGCCGTCGCCATTCAGGCGCGCATCGATGCCGACCCGACCAACCCAGGCCCTTACCTGGAGCTCGCCGCCATGTACCGTCGGGCTGGCTTGCTCGACCGCGCTCGCTCCGCCCTCTTTCGAGGTCTCGAAAAGACGGGAAACGATTTCGAGCTGGCCTCGGAGCTGGCCGACCTCGAGATCGAGCCGTTCCGCCAGAACCTCGTCCTCACCGAGGAGCGCCTCGCCGAGAACCCCGACGACGAGCTGCGCCGCATCCGCATCCGCCTGCTCAAGGAGATCAACACGCGCGAACTGGACCTGTTCCGCCAGCGCGCCGACCGCTACCCGGCGGACCTGTCCTTTCGCTTCGAGATGGGCGTGCGGCTGTTGCGAGCGGGGCAGATCGACGAGGCCATCAAGGAGTTGCAGGCGGCCCGCGCTGATCCGCGCCTGCACTGGCGCTGCCAGCTCTACCTGGGCCACAGCTTCAAGAGTCGCAACAACTGGCGCCTGGCCCGCCGCAACTTTGAGGACGCGCTGTCGAGCACCCCCGCCAATGAGGACCAGGCCCGCAAGGAGTTGTTCTTCCAACTCGCCCAGGGCTGCGCCGAAGCCGGCGACCTGCCCGACGCCATCAACTTCGGCAACGAGCTGGCCAACCTCGACTTCTCCTATCGCGAGATCGGCCGGCTCCTCGACGAGTGGCAGACGCGCCTCGAAGAGGGCCGCAATGCGTAACCGTCTGTTCGCCTTCCCGCCGGCCCTGTTGAATGGGGAGAGGCGCGATCTTCACCAGCCGGCAGAGGATTTCGCAACTCGGAGAGCGCGCCGCGAGTAGATCTGGAGGGCCCGCACGGTTGCCCGGCCTTCCCGGTTTGACCAGACCGGCGCGTTCCGCTACACTCTCCCTCTTCCGGACTCGCACCCCGGTCCCGGTGAGGATCAGACACCATCATGGGCGAGAAGTTCATCTACGCCACGTACCGGCTGACCAAGGCCTACGGCAAGCGCGAGGTCCTCAAGGACATCACGCTCGGCTTCTTTCCCGGGGCAAAGATCGGCGTCATCGGCAGCAACGGTGCCGGCAAGTCGACCCTGCTGCGCGTCATGGCCGGCGAGGAAAAGGATTTCACTGGCGCTGCGGTCCTGACCCCCGGCTACACGGTCGGCTTCGTTCCCCAGGAGCCACGGCTCGACGAGTCGACCGACGTCAAGGGCAACCTCGAGCAGGCCGTCGCCCCGCTGCGGCGTCTGCTCGAGCGCTCCGAGGAGCTGGGCGCGAAGTTCGGAGAAACTCTCTCCGACGAGGAGATGGCCAAGGTCCAGGACGAATTCGACAAGGTCCAGGACGCCATCAACGCCGCCGGCGCCTGGGACCTCGACCGCCATCTCGAAATGGCGATCGACGCCATGCGCCTGCCGCCGGGCGATGCCGATCCGAAGACGCTCTCCGGCGGCGAGCGGCGCCGCGTCGCCCTGTGCAAGGTGCTGTTGCAAAAGCCTGACCTGCTGCTGCTCGACGAGCCGACTAACCACCTCGACGCCGAGTCGGTCGCCTGGCTGGAGCGGCACTTGCAGGAATACGCCGGCACGGTGGTCGCCGTCACGCATGACCGCTACTTCCTCGACAACGTTGCCGGCTGGATTCTCGAGCTGGACCGCGGCCGGGGCATCCCGTGGCAGGGCAACTACTCGTCGTGGCTAGAGCAGAAGCAGGCGCAGCTGGCCACCGAGGAGAAACAGGAGTCGGCAAGACGGAAACAGCTCGAGCGCGAGCTGGAGTGGGCGCGGATGGCGCCGCGGGCGCGGGTCGCCAAGAGTAAAGCCCGCCTCAGCGCGTACGAGAAACTTGCCGCCCAGGAATACGAGGAGCAGCCCGAGGAGTTGGTGCTGCAAATTCCGCCGGGCCCGCACCTGGGCGACGTCGTTGTGCGGGCCGAGGGGGTTCGCAAGGGGTTCGGCGACGTGTTGCTGATGGAGGACCTTCGCTTCGATCTGCCCAAGGGCGGCATTGTCGGGATCATCGGTCCCAATGGCGCCGGCAAGACGACGCTGTTCAGAATGATCATCGGGCAGGAGAAGCCGGACGCGGGGCAGTTGCTCGTCGGCGAGACGGTCGTGCCGGCTTACGTCGACCAGCTGCGCGACGCCCTTGACGCGAACAAGACGGTCTTCGAGGAGATCACCGGCGGTGTCGACCATCTGATGCTCGGCAAGCGCAAGGTCGCCGCGCGCAGTTACGTGGCCCAGTTCAACTTCAAGGGCCCCGACCAGCAGCGCAAGGTCGGCGAGCTGTCCGGCGGCGAGCGGAACCGCGTCCACCTGGCGAAGCTCTTGCGACGCGGCGGCAACTTGCTCTTGCTCGACGAGCCGACGAACGACCTCGACGTTGATACGTTGCGGGCGCTGGAGGAGGCGATCTTGAACTTCGGCGGCTGTGCGGTGGTGATCAGTCACGATCGCTGGTTTCTGGACCGCATCGCGACGCACCTTCTCGCCTTCGAGGGGGACAGCAAAACGGTCTGGTGCGAGGGCAATTATCAGGTTTACGAGGCACAGCGCCGCCAGCGCCTGGGCATCGAGGCCGAGCAGCCGCACCGCATTCGCTACAAGAAGCTGCATTGACCGCTGGCGAGCGGGGGGAAACAACGTCCATGATGGAAGCCGTTGCGGCCACCAAGATCTACCAGCAGGGGCAGCGCCGCGTGCAGGCTCTCGCCGGCGTCAGCCTGCGCGTCGAGGCTGGCGAGTTCGTCGCCATCATGGGGCCCTCGGGGTCGGGCAAGTCGACGCTGATGCACTTGCTCGGCGGCCTCGACACGCCCACCAGCGGCCAGGTCTTCTTC
>JACOUH010000358.1 GCA_016177925.1 Planctomycetota bacterium
AGGGAAGTAACTGCTCCTTAGCCCGACGCGCCAGCGAGGTTCGCTGGGTTCCTCGCTGGCGCGTCGGGCTAAGGGGCGCGGAAGTGGGTTCGCCTGTTGGAATTAGAGCGGGCCGTCGTCTGTAAAGGTGGAAGGCCGGTCCGACACAACTGAGTGTCTGTTCATGGCTCGCCGACCCGAAGACGCCACCCGAATGGGGGGCTTTTCCCGAACGAGTGATCAAAACCGTGTGGAGGGGGCAAGCGTCCCCTGGTTGCGGAGGAACGTTTCATGACACGTCGTCTGCTGGCCGCGCTGTGCCTGACAGCCCTGGCCTTCGTTTGGACGGCCCAGGCCGACTCGGTCAAGATTGACAAGGACAAGGTCAAAACGACCGGCACGGCGGACAAGGACTTCAACGCCGAAAAGCTGGCGATCGAGCAGCAACAGTTGAAGATGGAGTTCCGCGAGTTCACGCAGCAGCTGTTGCGGCTGGCGCAGAACCTCGAACTGAGCAACAAGCCGGAGAACAAAGAGAAGGCCAAGATGCTCCGCGAGGCGCTGGAGCGGGCCGCCAAGGACGGTGTCGACACCAAGTTCAACCAGCTAATCGAGATCCTCCGCTCGCCAAAGACAATCAACGACCTTGACGCGCTGAACAAAGCCGAGCAGTTCAATGATAGCCTGCGCAAGGACCTGCAGACGCTGCTGCGCATCCTGCTCAGCGACAACCGCGCCGAGTTGCTGAAGGCCGAGCGGCTGCGGATGGAGAAACTGCTCGAGCAGTTGAAGGACGTCATCCGCAAGCAGGAGCGCGTTCGCGCCCAGACCGAGATCGCCAAGCGCGACAGCAAGGAGATCGCCAAGGACCAGGCCGAAGTCGGCAACGACACCAAGAAGCTGATCGGCAAGGGCAAGGACAGCGCCAACAACGAGGGCAAGCGCGGCGAGGCCAAGGACAAGGGAGGCAAGGACGGCAAGGACGGTCACGGCGAAGGCAAGAAGGACACCGTCCAGGACAAGGTCGACGGCAAGACCGAGAACGGCAAGAGCAAGGACGGTGAGAACAAGGACGGCAAGGGGGAGCCGAAGGAGAACAAGGACGCCAAGGACAGCAAGCAGGGCGAGGCGAAGGACGCCAAGGGCGGCGACGGCAAGCAGGGCGAGGCGAAGGAAGGCAAGTCCGGGGGCAAGGAGGGCAAGGGCAAGGAGGGAGACAAGGACAGCAAGGCCGGTGAGGGCAAGGGCGAGAAGGATGGCAAGGATGGCGAGGGCAAGGAAGGACAGGGCAAGGACAGCAAGGGCGGCGACGGTAAGGAAGGTCAGGGCAAGGACGGCAAGGCCGGCGACGGTAAGGAGGGACAGGGCAAGGACGGCAAGGCTGGCGAAGGCAAGGCTGGCGAGGCCAAGGACAACAAGGCCGGAGGCAATGGCAAGCCCGGTGAGAACAAGACGAACCAGGGCAACAAGAGCGGCGATCGCAAGCCCGGCGAGGGCAAGCAGGGTCAGCCGAAGGACGCTAAGGGCGGAGGCAAGCAGGGCGAAGGCAAGACCGGCAAGCCGGGGGACGGCAAGCAGGGTGAAGGCAAGAGTGGCAAGCCCGGCGACGGCAAGTCCGGCAAGCCCGGCGACAGCAAGGGCAAGGGCGACGGCAAGGGCGAGGGCAAGGGTCAGTCCAAGCCCGGCAGTGGAAAGCCCGGCCAGGGCCAGGCCAGCCAGGGCAAGCAGGGCGGGCAACAGGGCCAGGGTAAGGGCGACCAGGGTGGCCAGCAGCAGCCCCAGCCCCAGCAGCCGCCCCAGGACCAGGCCCAGGCCCGCAAGAAGATCTCCGACGCCACCGAGAAGCAAGACGACGCCAAGAAGGACCTGGATAAGGGCGACAACCCGAAGGCCTCCGACAACCAGGACAAGGCCATCAAGGACCTGAAGGACGCCCAGAAGAGGCTGGAGGAGTTGCTCCGTCAGATCCGCGAGGAGGAGATCGAGCGTCTGCTGGCGGCCCTGCAGGCCCGCTGCGAGGAGATGCTGCGGATTCAGAAGATGGTGAAGGACGGCACCGTCGACACCGACGCCCGCTTGACGGCCCTCGTCAAGGCGATCAAGGACCGCGCGACCCGCGAGAAGGACACCGACTACCGAGCCCAATATCAGAAGTCGCAGGAGCTGGCCATCACCGAGGAAGACCTGGTCAAGCTGGCCAACATCTCCATCCGGCTGATCGAGGAAGAAGGCTCGGCCATCGCGTTCGCCGAGGTCTTCAAGCAGGTCCGCAACGACATGGACAAGGTCGCCAAGCGGCTCAAGGGGGTCGACGTCGGGGCGGTCACTCAGACCATCGAGCAGGACATCATCGACACCCTCGAGGAGATGATCAAGGCCCTCAAGAAGGCGCGCCAGGAGAACAAGAACAAGAAGCCGAGCAAGCCGGGCCAGCCGGGCAAGCCGGGCGACCAGGACCTGATCGACCTGCTCGCTGAGCTGAAGATGATCCGCTCGATGCAGGTGCGCGTCAACAAGCGGACCGTGGACTACCACAAGTTCTACCCCGGCCACGAGCAGGCTCCCGATCCGGTGACTATCAAGGACGCCAAGGCCCGCGAGGACCTCGAGCGCGTCCTGGATGAACTGAAGGACCTGTCCGAGCGGCAGGAGAACATCAAGCGCATCACGCGCGACATTGGTAAGGGCAAGAACAAGACGAGGGACTAACTCTCCTTAGCCCGAAGCGCAAGCAAGGCTCGCCCTTAG
This sequence comes from Planctomycetota bacterium, assembly GCA_016177925.1. Classification (GTDB taxonomy): domain Bacteria; phylum Planctomycetota; class Planctomycetia; order Gemmatales; family Gemmataceae; genus JACOUH01. The sequence continues at coordinate 2,728 of JACOUH010000358.1, forward strand.
CCCGAAGCGCAAGCAAGGCTCGCCCTTAGCCCGAAGCGCAAGCGAGGGATGGAGCATCCCTCGCTTGCGCTTCGGGCTAATTTCGTCCTCCGCATTCGCGTTTCCTTTTGTGAGGTTGCGACCGATGTCCGTCCTACGCGCTCTGCTCCTCTTCGCGTTGGTAGCCCCGGCGGCGTCCGCGGCCGAACTCAAGACCCTCAAGGGCGAGTCCCTCAAGGGCGAACTCGTCAGCATCTCCGACAAGGAAATCGTCCTCGAGGTCGACGGCAAGAAGGTCAGCACTCCCATTCCCCAGGTCCTGCACCTGAATCTCAAGGACGGCTTCGAGAAGATCGAGGGCGACACCAAGTATGCCGAGGTCGAGCTGACCGACGGCACCCTCCTGAAGTGCTCCAAGGTCGAGCTGATCGAGAGCGACGCCAAGCTGACCCTGCTCGGTGGGCCGGAGGTGAAGCTGCCCCTGGTGAAGATCAGCTCCATCCTCAACGAGGCCAACAACGAGGACAATCGCAAGCAGTGGAAGGAGAAGGTGACCTCGAAGAAGCAGGTCCGCGACATCCTGGGCCTGCGCAAGGGCGACGTGATCAACCCGTTCCCCGGGACGCTCGGCAATGCCGAGAAGGAGGGAAATCGGATCGAGTTCGTCCGCGCCGGCGGGGACAAGCGGTCGATTCCCGTGGAGGGAGCCGCCGGCTTCTACTTCCAGCGCAGCGCTGATCCGAAGGCCAAGCCCGCCCTGTGCAAGTTCTACGACACGAAGAAAAACCTGCTCTACGCGGCCAACGTCAGCAAGACCAACGAGGGCTTCACCGTCACCACCTCCGCCGGCGTGACGGTCACCTACGCCACGGACAAGGTCGCCCGCCTCGACTACAGCAAGGGCAAGCTCGAGTTCCTGTCGCGCATGGCGCCGCTGTCGGTCAAGGAAAATTCGACCGAGGGCAAGGTGGTCAACTTCCGCCGTGACGAGAACTTTGACGGCGAGAAGATCCGCCTGGCGGGCGTCAACTACAACCAGGGACTCTGCCTGCACTCGACGAGCGAGGTGGAGTACGACCTCGACGGCGAGTATCGCGAATTGCAGGCAATGGTCGGCATCGACGAGATCGAAGAAGAAGTGACCGCTGACGACGGGGCCGTGGTGCTGAAGATCATCGGCGACGGCAAGGAACTGTATTCTCAGAAGATCACGCGCAGCGACAAGGAGCGGGCTCGCCCCATCGTGGTGAACATCCAGAAAGTGCAGAAGCTGAAGATCCTCGTGACCAGTGACGACCTTCTCGACCTGGGCAAGCATCTCGCCCTGGCCGACGCGCGCGTCAGCAAATGAAACGATCTCCCGGCGAGCGGGGGGTGTGAACCCCCCGGTAAGTCGAAATACCGGGGGGTTCACACCCCCCGCTCGCCCCGCAGGGTGAGGCCCCCCCGCAGAAAGGTTCTCTCATGACGATCATCCCCCGATCCCGGTTGTTCCGCCCGCTGCTGCTGCTGGCGGCGCTGGGTGTTTTGACCGCCCTCTGCGTTGCCGCGACGCCGGCGCAGGACCTCGATCCACGTCTCAAGGAGGCCGAGGAGAAACGCGTCGCCGTCATCGACAAGGTGCGGCCGTCCGTCGTCGCCATCTTCGGCCGTGGCGGACAGGGCGGCGGCTCCGGCGTCCTCATCGACGAGAACGGCTACGCCCTGACCAATTTCCACGTTACCGCCGGCGCCGGCAACGTGATGAAGTGCGGACTGCCCGACGGCGTCCTCTATGACGGCGTCCTGGTCGGGCTCGACAAGGTCGGCGACGTCGCCCTCATCAAGCTGCTGCCCAAGAAACCGGGACAGAGGTTCCCCTTCGCCGTCATGGGCGACAGCGACAAGCTCCGGGCCGGCGACTGGTCGCTGGCGATGGGCAACCCGTTCCTTTTGGCGACCGACTTCACGCCGACGGTCACCTACGGTCTGATCTCCGGCGTGCATCGCTACCAGTATCCCGCTGGCACGCTGCTGGAGTACACCGACTGCATCCAGATCGACACCTCGATCAACCCGGGCAACTCCGGCGGTCCGCTGTTCAACATGAAGGCCGAGCTGGTCGGCATCAACGGCCGCGGTTCATTCGACAAGCGGACGCGCATCAACTCGGGCGTCGGCTACGCCATCTCGATCAACCAGACCGCAACGACCAGAAGCAGGAAGTGCTGGTGCGGCTGATGGGTGTGCAGCGCCAGGAGATCGAGGACGACGATAAGAAGCCGGCGCCCGGGCCCGCGCCCGCGCCGGTGCAGCCGTTGCCGCCGTCGCCAGCGTCGAAGTACTTCGAGGCGAAGCAGGGCTTCGCCAATTACTATTTCAACCGCGACGAGCAGAAACGCCTGATGGACGCCTTCCGCAAGCACGGCGACTTTAGCGGTCTCAAGGGGGAGTGGACCATCAAGGCCACGGGCGAGGCCGACAATCGCGAAACCAACCTCGAGGTCAGCATCAAGGACGTCGGCGATAAGTCGCAGGTCCACATGAAGATCCTTGGCCTGGAGTACGACCTCGAGCCGCTGGCGCTGAAGTTGCAGAAGTCCGACCAGACCGCCCCGCCCAAGAGCGGCGGTCTGATCTCTGCCCTGTACCTCTACCGCCAGTTGCTGCTGCATGGTGCCAAGGGCTTCGTCGGCGAGTTCAGCCACGGCGGACAGGAGCCGTTCTACCTGCCGGGACCGAAGGGAGCCAAGCCCGACTTCAACGCGCTCAAGACGATGGCCGAGGTGCTGCGCACACGGCACGCGGGCGTGTCGGCGAAGTGGTACTTCTCACTGAAGGACACGCGGCTGATGGGCTTCGATGTGAGCATCGACCGCGACGAGGACCCGTGCGAGGTGTATCTGTCCGACTACCGCGCCGTCAGCGGCAAGATGCTGCCGCACAAGATGGAGGTCCGTCACGGCAACGAAGGCTACGCGGAGTTCGCGAACCTCAAGTACGAGCTGAAGACCGACAAGTAACCCGCCTGGGCGAGATTTGGAGAACACCCCCATGACAAACCCTCACGCGGCCGGGCGGGCGTTCCTCGCCGTCGTGGCCGCCTGCCTCTGGGCCGCCCCGGCCCGCGCCGACGAGTCGTTCGCCGAGGTTACCCAGTCGATCAACAACAAGATGGTCAAGCTGTTCGGCTCGGGCGGCTTCCGCGGCCTGGCGCACTACGGCACTGGCATTCTCGTCACGTCCGACGGCTATATCCTGACGGTCGCGGCGCCGATGCTCGACACGCGCGAACTGCGCGTCCACCTGTCCGATGGCCGTCGCTACCATGCCAAGGTCGTCGTGCAGGAGCCCGAACTCGACGTCGCCCTGGTCAAGATCGACACCAAGGAGAAGCTCGAGCTGCCGTTCTTCGACGTCTTTGCCGAGGCGAAGAAGCCGATGGCCGACGCCGGCACGGGCATCCTGGCGTTCAGCAACCAGTTCGAGATCGCCACGCGCGATGAGCCGGTGTCGGTGCAGCGCGGCATCATCGCCGCCATCACGCAGCTGAAGGGCCGCCGCGGCGTCCACGAGGCGACCTTCCACGGCAACGTCTACGTCGTCGACGCGATCACCAACAACCCCGGTGCCGCCGGCGGTCTGCTCACCACGCGCAAGGGCCAGGTGCTCGGCCTGATCGGCAAGGAACTGCGTAACGAGCTGACCAACACCTGGATCAACTACGCCATTCCGATCCAGACGAGTGCCAAGGTCGAGGACAAGGACGGCAAGGAGAAGACGATCAGCATCCTCGAGATCGTCGAGAAGAAGGAGAATTACGTCGCCGCGCCGAAGAACCCGAACAAGGACAAGGCGGACAACTACCACGGCATCACGCTGGTAGCCAACGTGGTCGAGTTGACGCCGCCCTACGTCGAGGACGTGACCCCGAACTCGCCCGCGGCCAAGGCGGGGCTGCAGCCGGACGACCTGATTGTCTACATCAACGGTGAACAGGTCGGCAACATCAACGATCTGGAAAAGTTGTTTGGGCGCATCCGTCCCGAGGAGACGGTCAAGCTGGAGGTGCGCCGCGGCGACAAGTTGCAGACGCTGACAATGGTCATGGGCAAACCGCTCGTGCCGAAGAAGCCCAAGAAGGAACCGAAGCCCGAGAAGGACAAGGACTGAGGCGCCCGCGTCCCCCGGCGAGCGGGGGGTGTGAACCCCCCGGTCAGTTGAATTACCGGGGGGTTCACTCCCCCCGCTCAGTTGAATTACCGGGGGGTTCACACCCCCCGCTCGCCAGATCTCTCATCCGAGGAATGAACTCCATCATGTGGCGAAAGACACTGACCCTGGCCTGCGTCGCCTGCGCCGGGCTGACCACGACGTTCCTGACCGCCCAGGAGCCCGATGACCTCGATGGGCTCCGTCAGAAGGCCATCAAGGCGGCGATGAACAAGGTCGCCCCCTACGTCGTCACCATCGAAACCTCCGGCGGCACCGACTTCGTCGTCGGCGGCGGCGGGCCGGGCGGGCCGGGAGGCCCGCGTCTCATCCTCAAGGGCGCCGGCCCAACGACCGGCCTGATCGTTGCCTCGGACGGCTACATCATCACCAGCGCCTTCAACTTCGCCAACAAGCCATCGTCTATCTTCGTCGCCGTGCCTGGCCAGAAGGAGAAGTTCGTCGCCAAGGCCATCGCGACCGACCAGACGCGCATGCTGACCCTGCTCAAGGTCGACGCCAAGGACCTGCCCGTGCCAGCCCCGGCCCCGAAGAAGTACATCAAGATCGGCCACACGGCACTCGCCGTCGGCCGGACGCTGTCACAGAACATCGACCACCCGCCATCGGTCAGCGAGGGCATCGTCTCGGCGCTGGACCGCATCTGGGGCAAGGCCATCCAGACCGATGCGAAGGTGTCGCCGACGAACTACGGCGGGCCGCTGGTCGACCTGTCTGGCCGCGTCATGGGCGTAATGGTGCCCGCCTCGCCACGGGCCGAGGGCGAGAGTGCCGGCTTCGAGTGGTACGACTCGGGCATCGGTTTCGCCATCCCGCTGGAAGACATCAACCGCATCCTGCCGCGCCTCAAGGAGGGCCGCGACGTCAAGAAGGGCATGCTCGGCGTCACCATGAGCGGCCGCGACATCTATGGCGACGAGCCGGTTGTCGCCACCATCAGCCCTGGCTCGGCTGCCGAGCGCGTCGAACTGAAGGCCGGTGACATCATCAAGGAAATCGACGGCAAGGCAGTCAACAACTACGCCCAAGTGCTACACCAACTCGGCAGCAAGTACGAGGGCGACAGCGTCTCGCTGAAGGTGAAGCGCGGCAAGGACACGATCAGCATCGCCAAGGTGGTGCTCGGTGGAGCGGTGGCGGCGTTCAACCAGCCGTTCCTGGGCATCCTGCCGATGCGTGACGACCCCGAGGCCGGCGTGCTGGTCCGCTACGTCTTCCCCAGGGGCCCCGCCGCAACGGCTGGCATCAAGGAGGGCGACCGCATCACCAAGGGCGGCCTCGACCCGCGGACACTGCGCCCCGTCAACAACCGCACCGAGCTGGCCGCGCTGGTCGGCTCCGCCCGGCCCGACGTGCAGGTCACGCTCGAAGTAACTCCCAAGGGGGAGAAAAAGTCCAAGAAGGTGACGGTCAAGCTCGGCGAGTACCAGGAAGCCGTCCCCGCCGAGTTGCCCAAGAAAGCCAGCCTGGAGAAGGCCCTGCACAAGCCCGGCACGCCGACCGCCCCCAAGGAGGGCAAGAAGGACGAGAAAGAGGAGAAGAAGGACGACAATCCGAAGGCGAAGACGGGGCTGTTCGCGCGGACCAACGCGGCGCGCGACCGTTCGTACTCGGTCTATGTCCCAGAGGACTACAACCCGAACATCTCGTACGGGCTGGTGATCTGGCTGCACCCGGTCAACAAGAACAAGAAGGAAGACCTGGAGAAACTGACCGACCTGTGGGAGGACTTCTGCTCCGAGCAGCGCGTCATCATGGTCTGTCCCAAGAGCGAGCACGAGACGGGCTGGGTGGCCAGCGAGTCGGAGTTCATTCAGGAAGCGGCCCGGGCGGTGATGGACAGCTACACGATCGACCGTCGCCGCGTGGTGACGCACGGCATGGGCGTCGGCGGGCAGATGGCGTTCTACCTCGGCTTCGCCGCCCGCGACCTGGTGCGTGGCGTGGCCACGACCGGCGCCGTGCTGACGACCAACCCGAAGGAGCGGGTGCCGACGCAGCCGTTGTCGTTCTTCCTGATCGTCGGCGAGAAGGACCCGATCAAGGAAGCGGTCAAGGCGAGCCAGGACAAGCTGCGCGAGCACCGCTACCCGACGCTCTACCGCGAGCTGACCGAGAAGGGGCACCAGTACTTCGACGACGACAGCAAGAAGACCTTCCAGGAGCTGGTCCGCTGGATCGACTCCCTCGACCGCATCTGAGAGAAAGAGAGGCACGCGAGAGGGAAAGGGGTCGCACGTCGGCTGCCACGTCTGCGTGGGCGTAGCAGCCGCCGCGCGACCCCTTTCGCTTTTACAGGGCAATCCGGTCCGGTTTGCTGCCTGGAGGCCGTGAGGAGTCCTGTGAGGACCGCTGCCGCCGGGTGTAGCCAGTCAAGTCGTTTGGAAGCGCATGCCAACTCCAGGGAGAGGCGGGGGCAGGGGTCAGCCTGCCTGCCAGCCTGCCAACTTTGCGGTGGGTTTGGCAGGCTGCCTCCCTCGACACAACTCCTTGAGGAACAAGGTACTTGTGGCTTGTCTCTTGAGGCAGCCTGCCAGCCTGCCAGGGGGTCTCAGGACAAGCCTGCCACGGCGGCGCAGCGGGCACCGAGGCACCGCCCCGTCCGACCTCGGAGCCTCCCAACCCCTTCACCAGCCGCACCAGGTTGTGGCAAGCAGGTCGCGCCTGCGCTGTAAGCCCTCCCTGGTGCCG
>JACOUH010000359.1 GCA_016177925.1 Planctomycetota bacterium
CAGGTGCCCCTCGAAGGTGTCGCCGACACAGCGCGGCGGATGGGACAGCCGCTGCCGGCGCTGCAGGTCGCGGTCCGCACCGGCCACACGTCGACCAGGGAGCGGCAGCGCCAGCTTCGCCGCCCGCCGCACGTCCTCATCACGACGCCCGAGTCGCTGCACCTGCTGCTGACATCGCGCGGTCGCGATACGCTGCGCGGCGTGACGCATTGTATCGTCGACGAGATCCATGCCCTTTGCGGCAACAAACGTGGTGTCTTTTTGTCGCTGCTGCTGGAGCGCCTTGCCGCGCTCCAGGCGCCCGACCACAGCGGCGCTCCGAGTAGCTTCGTCCGCATCGGCCTGTCGGCGACGCAGCGGCCGCTCGACGAGGTCGCCCGCTTCCTCGGCGGTTGCCAGGTCGAGCGTAGGCCCGACACTCCTGTCGGGCAGCTCCAGCCACGCCCCGTCAGCCTGGTCGACGCGGGACTGCGCAAGGACCTCGACCTCCGCGTCATCAGTCCGGTCGAGCACTTCGGCCCGCTGCCGGAGAAATCGGTCTGGCCCTCGATCTACCGACTGTTACAGGAGCAAATTCGCGCCCATCGCTCGACGCTGATCTTCGCGAACAACCGCCGTGCCGTCGAGCGCATCACGGCCTTCCTGAACGAGGACGAGGAGATCGCTCGCGCCCACCACGGCAGCGTGGCGCTCGAGGTGCGGCAGGAGACGGAGCAGGCGCTGAAGGAGGGGCGCCTGCCGGCGGTAGTCGCGACGGCGTCGCTGGAGATGGGCATCGACATGGGAGCGATCGACCTGGTCTGTCAGGTCGAGTCGCCGGGCAACGTCGCCCGCGGTCTGCAGCGCGTCGGGCGGGCCGGCCACCTTGTCGGGCAGAAGAGCAAGGGCCGGCTGATCCCCAAAATGCCCAACGATTTGCTGGAACAGGCCGTGCTGGCGCGCGAGATGGCGGCCGGCCGCGTCGAAGAGGTCCGCGTCCCAACCAACTGTCTCGACGTCCTCGCCCAGCAGGTAGTCGCAATGGTCGCGATGGAAGCCTGGACCGTGCCCGAGCTGTTCGCCCTGGTCCGCCGCGCTTCCCCCTACCGCGACCTGTCGCCGCAGGCCTTCGAGAGCGTCCTGGAGATGGTCAGCGGCCGTTTTGTCGGTCGTCGCCCATCGGCGAGCGGGGGGTGTGAACCCCCTGGTGAGGCGCTACCGGGGGGTTCACACCCCCCGCTCGCCTCGGTGATGGAGGCGCTGCAACCGCGCGTCAGTTGGGACCGCGTCCACAACCGCCTGCACGCTCTGCCCGGCAGCCAGCAGATGGCGCTGGTCAACGGCGGCACCATCCCCGACACCGGCCAGTATGCCGCTTATACCACCAGCGGCGTCCGCATCGGTGAGCTGGATGAGGAGTTCATCTACGAGCGCCGCATCGGCGACGCCTTCCTGCTCGGGACAAATGCCTGGCGACTGCTACAGATCGAGGCGGACCGGGTCCTGGTGGCTCCGGCCGAGGGAGCGCCGGCGATGGTCCCGTTCTGGCGCGGCGAGAACACCGGCCGCAGCCACGACCTCGGCCTGGCGGTCGGCGGATTCCTCCGCGAACTGGCGGAGCGCATCGACCAGCCCAACTGTCTCGCCTGGCTCGAGCGCGACTACTTCCTCGAACGGCGGGCGGCCCATGACCTTCGCCACCATGTCCTGCGCCAACTGGACGGAAGCGGCGCCCTGCCGACCGATCGCACGGTCGTCGTCGAGGCCTCACGCGATCAGCTCGGCGACTGGCAGGTGATCCTGCTCAGTCCGTTCGGCAGCCGCCTGCACCTGGGACTGCGTCTCGCCCTGGAGGCACGGTTGTCGCAGCGGCTCGGCTATCGCCCGCAGTGCCTGCACCACGACGACGGCATCCTTGTCCGCCTGACCGACTGCGACGAGCCGATCCTCGACATTCTGGAGGGGCTGACACCGGAAAACGTCGAGACGCTCATTCTCGACGAGCTGGCGGAGAGCGCCCTGTTCGCGCTGCGCTTCCGCCAGAACGCAGCGCGGTCGCTGATGCTGCCGCGCGGCAAGCCGGGGCAGCGCGCCCCGCTGTGGCTGCAGCGGCTGCGCGGCCGCGACCTTCTCCAGGTCGCGCGCCGCCATCCCGACTTCCCCGTCGTCGTCGAGACCTTCCGCGAGTGTCTGCACGACCACCTCGATGTGCCGCGCTTGCAGGAGCTGCTCCGCGGCATCCAGGCCGGGGCGGTCGAGGTGCGGGCGGTGCGACGCGAGGTTCCCTCGCCGTTCGCCGCCGGGCTCGTGTTCTCGTTCACCGCAGCGTTTATGTACCAGTACGACGGTGTCGAGGCGAATCGCGAGGGAGCGTCGCGCCTCGACCAGGACCTGCTGCGCCAGCTGCTGGAGCCGGAGCAGCATCGGCACCTGCTCGACCCGCGCGCGGTCTACCAGGTGGAGCGACGCTTGCGCGGGCTGGGCCAGCCGCCGCGCAGCCTCGCGGAGATGGCGGAGTGGCTTCGTCGCCTGGGCGACCTTGCGCCATCGGAACTGGAAGGGCCGATGGCAGGATTCCTCGAACAGTTGCAGGCGGAAGGGCGTGCGACGGTCCTGGAATTGCCGCGCTGTCGCGAGTCGCAGCGCTGGGTGTTGACCGAAGCGGAAGCTCTCTATCGCTGCGCGTTCGGACTGAACCCGGCGAGCGGGGGGCGTGAGCCCCCTGATTCCTGCTACCATCAGGGGGCTCACGCCCCCCGCTCGCCGGAACAGGACGCCGCGGAGATCATCCTGGCGCGATTCCTCGACACGCACGCGCTGGTCAGCCTCGACGATGTCCTGGAGCGTTACCCTTTCGAGCGGGCCTGGGCCGAAGGACGGCTGCAGGCGTGGGCCACGAGCGGGCGGGCCGTGCCGGTGCGTCCCGCCGGCGAGGGCGAGACGATGCAGTGGTCGGCGCCGGCGAACCTCGAGCAGGTCCAGCGCGGCAGCCTCGGATTGCTGCGGCGCGAGGTCCTCACCTGTCCCGCGCCGCAGTTTGCCGACTTCCTGCTGCGCTGGCAAGGCGCCCATCCCGACTCCCGCAAGGGCACGTCCGAAGGACTCGCGCAGGCGCTCGCTCGCCTGCAAGGGTTGCCGCTCCCGGCCGACCTGTGGGAGCAGACCGTCCTGCCGGTGCGCGTTCCGGCCTATCAGCCGCGCTGGCTCGATGAGTGGGTGGCCGGCGGAGCGGGCGCATGGCTGGCCCAGGGCGACCTCGGCGGCTCGGGCGTGGTGGCGTTCCTCGACCGCGAGGAGCTACTCGAATTGAGCCCGCCCGCAACCGAGGAAGCACCTCTGAGCGACAATGCCCAGGCTGTTCTCGAGGCGCTGCGCCAGCGCGGGGCCTCGTTCGTCCCCGACCTGGCCCAGGCGACGGAGCGGAGCCCGAGCAGCGTCCGGGCCGGCTTGTGGGAGCTGGCGGCCCGTACCTTGGTGACGAATGACCACTTCGACGTCGTTCGCAACGGGCGAGCGGGGGGTGTCAACCCCCCGGTTGATCAAACTACCGGGGGGTTGACACCCCCCGCTCGCCCGCGGATGCGGCTGCCGCGCCCCTCGCTGGTGGCGTTGCGGCGCCGGGCGGTGCAGCGGCCGGAGGGGCGCTGGTCAGCGCTGCCGTGGGGAGGCCTCGCCTCGCCGGAGACGCAGGCGGTCCTGATGGCGGCGCGGCTGCTGAACCGATACGGCGTTGTGGCCCGCGAACTGGCGCTGCTCGATCCGTGGATGCCGCCCTGGCGCGTCCTCTACGAGGTGCTGACGCGCATGGAACTGGCCGGCGAGGTGCGGCGCGGTTACTTCGTCGAGGGGCCCTCCGGCGCCCAGTTCGCCCTGCCGGATGCCGCCCGGCTGCTCCAGGACACGCAGTCCCCGTCGACCGCGACGGCGCCCGTGCTCCTGCTGCACAGCCTCGACCCGGCCAACCTGTACGGTTCCGGCGCCCCGCTCGATGTGCCGCTGCTCGACGGCGGGTCCCGGTCGTTCGTCCGGCGCTCCGGCAACTGGCTGGTGCTACGGGCAGGGCGGCCTGTGCTCTTGATCGAGCAGCAGGGCCGCCGGCTGACAGCGCTGCCGTCGGCCAGTCGCGACGACGTGGCGGCGGCAGTCGGTTGCCTGCCGTCGTTGTGTGACGGCAAGCGCAACCCGCGGCACAGGCTGACCGTCGACGAGTGGAACGGCCGTCCCGTGACGGCGACGGAGGGGGGCGCGCTGCTCGAGGCAGCCGGCTTCGTCCGCGACTACCAGGGCATGACGCTCTACGCCGTGTGGCGCTGAGTCCCAACCACTTTTGTTGAGTGTCTGCTTGTTGGCCTTCGCGGTGCGCGGCAAGGAGTACGTCTGCCCGCTGGTGGTGCGCTCGAAAAAGGGGGGCGTGAAGGCAAAGCTCGAGGGCGGCCCCGCCGGGATGAAGGTACTGCCGGAGGGAAAGCTGGTCTGGACGGTGCCGAAGGACTTCAGCGAGGCCGAGGTCGACGTCATCCTGACGGTAAGCGACGCCTCCGGGCAGGAGGTCTTCCACAGCTTCAAGCTGACGGTGGGCCGTTGATGGAACGCGGCGCGAGGGATGGAGGATCTTCGTGGCAAAGGTTGGATGGGCAACGGAGCCGTGCGGAGCGAGGAACGTGTACAAGGGGGAATGGGACTGCGCCGACTACCTGACGATCTACATTGGCCTTCCCATCTTCTCCTCCTTTCAGGGCTGTTTTCACCAGATTCAGTTGGCTGGCCTGAGGGAGGGTCCGCGCCGGGATCGCATCTTGCGGTTCCTCCAGCATTTTTTGGAGTGGTCCGACGAGGAGGTCACCACCCCTCCCTTCACTGCCCGCTTCCCGATCAAGCCCCGCTCTTCGGTCCGAAGAATGGCGACGTACAACCGCCTCCTCTGGGTCCTCGCCGTGCCGGCGTTGTTGAGCCTGATCGTGACAGGGGTGACCTTGGGGATGGGGGATGCTATATCCCCTCGCCTGTTTCCATTTCTCGTCGTGGGATGGGTCGCCTCGGCTTTGCTGGTCCTGGGCGTTGGGGCGTACGATCGGACTCAGAAACCGGATACAAGACAGGCCAGGATTCGCTCCCTCGTCGCCGAACGACTGGGGCCGTTCTCCGATCCCGCGGACTGGCAAGCTGACCTCGCCCTCCGGGTGGCCGACGGGCTCAACCAGGGAGACACGCCCGAGGCTGTTCTCGCGGCCGCCGGGCACGAAGCAGTTGCGGGACGGTTCGCAGAGGCCCTTCTTCTCTGCCGCCTGGCACTGGGGCTCGCCGATGAAAACGACCCGGAAGTCGAGCACCAGGCGGAGCAATTGACGGACGACTGTTTGAGCCATCTCTGAGGATCTCGACGGCTTTTTCGGCAACACACGTTGCCACCCTCCAGGCGGAAACCGCCGCCCGGCTCGCCCCGGGACAGCCGGCCAGCCCTCCCCCTTTGGGGGGGCGAGGTGTCAACCCCGCCTCTGTGCCAGACTCCGGTTGTGTACCGGGGGTTGACACCCCCTCGCCGCAATCGGTCACGCCGGAAGAGGTGATGCGGCACGTCCCATTTGCCATTCGGGCGCTTGATTTGGCGCGAAGCGGCGGGTAGTGTGACTTTCCAACCGAGCGAACGCCCGTCCCCGACTCACACCAGGAGGCTCACCCCCATGTCCACACGACTCGTTCCCCTCGTCCTGCTGCTGGCCCTGCCGGCAGCGACGCCTGCGGCCGACCTGCCGAAAGTGACGAAGGTCGACTTCCAGCCGCTGGCGGCGCAGACCAAGCGCCTGCTCGACGCCCTGGACTATCTCGGCAGCCCGCTGCCGGAGGCCGACCGCAAGGCCCTCGACGCCGCTCGCAACGCAGAGAACAAGGCCGACGGCATCGCCGCCATCCAGGCCGTCCTCGACAAGCACTGCCTCGCGGGCGTGGTGCTCGGGGAGTCCAAGATCGAGACGGTCGCCGGGCCCGCCAAGCCGGAGCTGGCTGAGCAGGGCTGGCGCGTCTTCCTCGTCAAGGTGATCAATCCGGACGGCGTCGACAAGCTCGAGCTGAAGGCCGAGAGCCCCAACGCTCTGCCGCTGGTCCGCCGCTCGACTGGCAGCCCCGACCCGAAGGTGACCTCGGTCGGCCAGGTCGAGAAGCGTTTCCTCGAGCTGATGACGTTCAACAGCCAGCCGCTGGTCCGCCAGCTCTCCGGCCTGGAACTGGAGTACCGCCTCGTCCAGGTCTACTGCCGCGACGCCGGCCGCCGGGAAGGGAGCCTCGGCTTCGGCCTCTGGCGCGACACGAACAGGAAGTTTCCCGCCCCGCCCCAGCAGCGCGTCCGAGGAAGTAACCAGGTCGTCTATCTCTTCGAGAGCGTGCCGGCGGTCCTCGTCAAGCTGGGCGTCCGCGACGTTGACGGCAAGCCGACGATGGCCTCGTTCACCTTCCGCGATGACAAGGGCCACGTCTATCCGTCGCAGAGCCGTCGCCTCGCCCCTGACTTCTTCTTTCACGCCCAGGTCTACCGTAGTGACGGCGAGACCGTCCTCTTGCAGCCGGGCAAGTACACCGTCAGCTACACGCGCGGGCCGGAATACCTCGTCCTGACGAAGGACATCACGGTGCCGAAGGCATCGACGCACGCCGAGAACTTTGACCTGAAGCGCTGGGTCCATCCCGCGAAGAAGGGCTGGTGGTCGGGCGACCATCACATCCACGCGGCCGGCTGCGCGCACTATGAGAGCCCGACCGAAGGCGTCACGCCCGAGGACATGATGCGGCACGTCCTGGGCGAGGACCTCAACGTCGGCTGCTGTCTGAGCTGGGGCCCGTGCTGGTATCACCAGAAGCGCTACTTTGAGGGCAAGGTCAGCGCCCTGTCGACGGCGTCGCATCTCTTGCGCTACGACGTCGAGGTGTCGGGCTTCCCGTCGAGCCACGCCGGACACATCTGCCTGTTGCGACTGCGCCAGCAGGACTATCCGGGGACGAAACTCATCAACGACTGGCCGAGCTGGGACCTGCCGATCTTCAAGTGGGCCAAGTCGCAGGGGGCAGTCGTCGGCTTCGCCCACAGCGGTTGGGGGCTCGACGTCGGCACTGGCCGCGACCTGCCCACTTACACCATCCCGCCGTACAACGGCATCGGCGCCAACGAGTACATCGTCGACGTCACGCACAACCTGTGCGACTTCATCTCGACGGTCGACACGCCGGCGGTGTGGGAGCTGAATATCTGGTATCACACGCTCAACTGCGGCTACCGCTGCCGCGTCAGCGGTGAGACGGACTTCCCGTGCATCTTCGGCGACCGCGTCGGGTTGGGCCGCAGTTACGTCCACCTCGACGGCAAACTCGACTTCGACCGCTGGGCCGAGGGGATCAAGCGCGGCCGCTGCTACGTGAGCGATGGCAAAAGTCACCTGATGGACTTCAGCATCAATGATACGGGCGTCGGTCTGAACCAGAGTGAGGTCAAGCTGGCGGCGCCGGGCAAGGTGCAGGTCAAGGCGAGGGTGGCGGCGTACCTGGAGCCGAAGCCAACGCCCCAGACCGAGGCGATCCGCAATCGTCCGCTCAACCAGAAGCCGTACTGGGACGTCGAGAAGGCGCGGCTGGACGACACGCGGAAGGTGCCGGTGGAAGTGGTCGTCAACGGCTACCCCGTCGACAAGAAAGAGATCGTCGCCGACGGCAGCGAGCAGGAAGTGACCTTCGAGGTGCCGGTCAAGCACAGCAGCTGGGTGTGTCTGCGCGTCTTCCCGTCGAGCCATACCAATCCGATCTTCGTTCTCGTGGATGACAAGCCGATCCGTGCGAGCAAGCGCTCGGCGGAGTGGTGCCTGAAGTCAGTCGACCGCTGCTGGGAGCAGAAAAAGAAGCTGATCCGCGAGGCAGAGCTGGCGGACGCCAAGTCGGCTTACGACTTCGCTCGCAAGCAGTACAAGAAGATCGTGTCCGAGTGCGTCGACGACTAGAGCGGTTTGCATTTGCTCGCAGCACAGGCGTCGCGCCTGTGCGCTGTCGCGGTTCGGCACAGGCGAGACGCCTGTGCTACGGCCGAGTGCGTCGACGACTAAGCGGGTGTGAAATCCCTTTTCCCGCCCCCTCTGTCCCCAGCGAGCCGGGAGCGTGAGCGACCGGAGATTCACAGGAATCTCCGGTCGCTCACGCTCCCGGCTCGCCAATCCCCTACAGGAGAACTCCGACCAAGTGGCGACGAACTTACGAAACGGTCATCTGGCAGCGGGGGACAGTATCTCCAGCCGATGGGGCTGTGCAACCGGACGGACGATCGTCCGTGAGCACTTGTAACCGCAGCAGTGTCAGAATAGGACACTTCCAGGGTTCCCAGTATGCCTGCCCCTTGGGGTGGCCAGGTGGGGCATTCTGATTCAGAACGCGGGGGTGTCCATTGATGATCTGCACGCGACAATCCTGCAAGCACGCGATTCGGATGAGACCACCGCAGAGTCGCGCCGCTGCCGCGGCAGCACTCCTGTTGCTGCTGGGCTCCGCGGTGACCCGAGCCGAGGATCGACCCGACCGCTTCCTCGATGTGACACGCGGCGGCAACCCGTCCGCTATCCTCGTCGCCCCAGACGACAAGGGCCCCGTCTGGGACGACGCGGTCGCAATAATCACATCCACCGCGAAGCGCTGGGGCGGCGCCGCGCCGAAGGTCGTGCGGCTGGCCAGGGAGGCCCCGCTACCGGCCGGGGACCTGATCCTCCTCGGCACGGTGGACACGAGCGACCTCATCGCGCAACGGAGTCGGCAGACCGAGAGTCCGATCTCCCGAGTTCCGTTCGCCGATCCGCACGGTTTTGCCGTCGAGGCCCGCACCGAGGGCGGATCGAAGCGGCTCGTCATCGCCGGCAAGACGGCGCGCGGCGCCTACAATGGGGCGGTTTTTTGTCGCGACTTCCTCCTTGACGCCACCCCGGGAGCCATTGGCAAAGGAGATGTCTTCGTCCGGTCCGCCAATGTCGTCCGCTCGCCCCGACTGGCGGCGCGCGGGACCTACCACCTCAGCATCTACGGCGTGGCGATGAAGTACACCGCCGAGGACTGGATGAAGGTCATCGACCGCTACGCCGAGGACGGCATGGAGCGCGTCTACTTCTGGCTTTCCGGACATCACCCCTCGAAGAAGTATCCGCACCTGTACAATGTCGATTCGACCAGGGGGACCAAGCTGACGGTCGACGGCGTGCGCCGGCTGATCCGCTACTGCCACGACCGCGGTATCAAGTTCTACATCGGCGGCGGTGTCTTTGCCTGGACGGCGTCGCATTACTTGATCCAAGGCCATCCCGAGATCGCCGCCGTCAAGGCGAGTGGGCTATGCCCGTCGAGGCCGTTCGCCCGCACCGGCAACCGCGAGCACTTCCTGGAGATGTACGATACCTGGCCCGAGGCCGACGGCTTCATGTTCGAGATCCGCGACGAGCACGGCGAGTGCCAGTGCCCTGACTGCCACAAGGCGCTCGATACGTTTGGTTCGAGAGCATACGGCAAGGCAGAGATCACCTGGCTCCAGGAGTTCGCCCGCGAGGCATGGAAGAAGAACCCCCGGCTGCACTTCTGCTGGCTCATCGGCTACGCCGAGCACAAGAACGACGTCTACTACTACGACCAGATTCGGCGCATGAGCGATCCGCGTTTCGAGTGGCTCGACACGCGCGTCGGCCTCGATCTGAAGGGCCCGTGGCGGTTGCCGGGCCCTGGCGGTCGCCCGCATCCGCTCGCCTTCTTCAGCCGGCGCCTCTCGCACTGGGACCCGTTCTACAAGATGCCGGTCGACGCCGTGCTCACGGCGGCCCGCCGCTCCGCCGATGAGGGACTGGCCGGCTACGTTCCCGCCTTCGAGCCGGGCTTCGGCACCGGCTCGTACTACTTCGACCAGGTGCCGCTGCCGATGAACATCTTGCCCTACTGCCTGACCGGCTTCATCTACCGTGAGGCCACCTGGGACCCGGGCCTCACGCTCGTCGAACTGAAGCAGCGGATCCACCGGCGCTATTTCTCGCCCGACGCGCCCGAGCGGTTCGTCGATGACATGATCTACCTGCAGCAGTTTTCCTTCGATCACTGGCAGGAGATCAGCCGGTACGCCAAGCCGCGGCTCGGCTACAGCGGCGAGAAGATCGAGCGGCTGACGGTCGAGGGGGAGCGAAAGCGCGTCCAGGCGATCCCGGACGCCAAGCAGCGAGAGGCCGAGGCGGACCGGCTGCGGAAAACATTCCAGAAGCTTGCCGGCGTGGCCGAACACCTCAAGCGCATGGAAGCGATCGAGGCGGCCATGGACCGGGCCGACCCCACCGCCACGCCGAAGACGCGCGAAGGATTCGCCCTGCTGCGGCGCATGATCGAGGACACGCGCACCCTCTACAAACGAGCGGTGCCTGATCCCCGTCTACTATCGGCCGCGGTCCTGAAGTCGGATGATTCGACGGCACGGGCGAAACCTTGATAAGCTGTCGGGCAACCCCTCCCCCAGCCCCCTCCCCGAGACGGGAGAGGGAGCAGAGGTTCTTTCTCCCCCTCTCCGCTTCGGGGAGGGGGCCGGGGGGAGGGGTTCTTTGAAGACGAGGTCCGCCGTGCCGAAACCCCACCTGGAGCCAATCGACTGGGTGCTCATCGGCAGCTGGTTCGCCACTCTCCTGGCGATCGGCCTGTACTACCGCCGGTTCGCGGGGAGGAGCCTGGAGCACTTCTTCCTTGCCGGCCGGCGCAACTCCGGCTGGGCCAACGGCCTATCATATGCCGGCGCTATGCTCAACGCGGACGTGGCACCGGCCTACAGCGGGCTGGCGGCGGTCACCGGACTGTTCATCTGCTGGTGGTATCTCAGCCGGTTCGGCATCGCCTTCTTCCTGGGGGCGGTCCTGTTCGCGGTGTTCTGGCGCCGGCTAAACCTGTTCACCACCCCGGAGTTCTACGAGCTGCGCTTCGGCGGCACAGCTAGTTCCGTCATTCGCACCTGGGTCGCCCTGCGCTCGGCGCTGGTCGCCATGGTGGCGTGGTCTGGCACCGGGCTGCTGGCCATGCACAAGATCGCGGAGCCGGTCCTGGGGATTCACGACCTGACGACGACGCTCCTAATCGTCCTGCCGATCGTGCTGCTGTCGACGACCCTGGCGGGATATGCCGGCGTGGTAGCGACGGCAGCGGTCCACAACCTCATCATGTTCATTGGCTGCGCCATGCTGTGCGGGATTGTCCTGTACCAACTGGGTGGACCCGCGGAGCTGGCAGCCCAGTTTGAGCAGGTGGCAGGCTCGGAGGGTCTGGGCGCGCTACCGCCGATTGAGCATGGAGTATTTCCGCTGGGGGCGGCACTCGCGTGGATGATCGGCTCCAGCATTGGCTATGGGGGCGACACGGCACCGCTGGGCGGGGCTATGGAAGGCCAATGCCTGCAAGCGAGCAGGAATGCCCGCGAAGCATCGAAGATGTACATCGTGGCGGCGGTGACGCTGTTCGTGCTCCTGTTGCTGGTGACACTACCAGCGCTCGGAGCGGTAGTAGAGAAACCCGAGCTACGAACTGGGGAAATCGACCGTGAGCAGGCGTACGGGTTCCTCATGGCCAAGCACCTCCCGCCCGGGATGCTTGGGCTGTTGTTCGTGGTCATGCTGGCGTCCGTCATGGGGACGGTCGCCGGCAACCTGAACTTCGGCAGCCAGTTGCTGGTGAACGACGTCTATCGCCGCTACGTCCGGCCGCGGGCGCCGGATCGACATTACCTGTGGGTCGGCCGGGCAGCGGGGCTGTTTATCCTGTGCCTGGCCGTGCTGGTGGTTTACAAGGTAAAGTTGATCTTCGACGTGGCGGTGTTCATGCTCCAGTTCAGTGCGGCGGAGTTGCCAGCCAACTGGGCCCAGTGGTGGTGGTGGCGGTTCAATAGCTGGGGACGACTGACGGCATCGTTCGGTGCCCCGATCATATTGCTGCTGGTGCGGTTGCTGCTGCCCGGGTGGCCCTGGTGGGATCAGACTTACCTTGTGATCGCGCTCAACACGGGCCTGTGGATGCTAGTAACACTGCTCACACGACCGGACCGCCCAGAAGTCCTCGACCGCTTCTATCGCAAGGGGCGGCCGCTGGGAGCATGGGGTCCGGTGCGTACACGGATTGCCGCCGAGTCGGCAGCGACGGAGACAAGGTCCCTCGACGGGCAGCCGGCTGGATCCGCCTCGGGTGCGGGGCTGATCGTGGCCGGGCTGGCCCTGGCCCTGGTCGGCGCCGCCGCGGTCATGTGCCTGGTGCTCGCCCTGTCCCACCTGTATGTCGGGCACTATCAGGCCGCGCTGGCCGAACTGGCTGGGTTCATCCTGGGAGCGAGTGCATTCTTTTGGTCCTACGGCCCTTACCTGGCGCGCCTGGAAGCCCGGGCCCCGGTCGAGGCAGACGCCAGGGCCGTGCCTGCCCCTGCCGGCCCGGCGGCGACCGAACCGGACGCGGGACGTTCGCTGGCCGAGCCGGCGGCGCCGGGCACGGTGGTCGCCGTGGCATCAGGCGCGTATGGGTTGCTCCTTGTGCTTGGCGGATTGATCGCGACGCACGGGGAGGGGCTGGTCTTCAACCTCCTGGCGGGTGCGGGATTGATCGCCAGCGCGGCCGCAGTCTGGTGGCTGGGGCGGTCCTGAGGGCTGGAAACCATGTCCCTTTCGGTCGGGATCATCGGCTTCGGGCAGCAGGGACAATTCCTGCTCGAGGTGTGCCGGCGCGTCGGCGGGATCGAGGTCCGCTCGGTCTACCGCCCTGACCTCGAAGCGTGTACCGAGGCGGCACGGCGCTATGGCATCCGTGCGACGGCGTCGTATCAGGAAATCCTCGCCGACTCCGCCATTGACGCCGTGTTCGTGACCAGTCCGTCCGAGGCCCACCGCGAGCACTGCGAGGCGGCCCTGGCGGCGGGCAAGCACGTCCTGGTCGAGAAGCCGCTCGCCGACACGCCCCAGGACGCGGCCGCCATCGCCGCCGCTGCGGCACAGTCTGACCGCCTGCTCATGGTCGATCACTGCGAGCGTTTCGACCCCGCCTTCCTCGACGCCCGACATGCCATCGCCACCGGCCAGGTCGGCGAGTTGCGAGTGGTCCACTCGACGCGGCTGTCACCCTTGCACCTGAACAACCCCGCCTGGCAGATGGGCGTGCTCGACACCGCCGTCCACAACCTCGACCTGATCTGCTGGCTCATGGACGCCGCGCCGGAAAGCGTCTCGGCGCGCTCTGCTCACGTGAACCCGGACCTGGCAATCGACGACAACGTCTGGGTTTCGCTCCACTTCTCGGGCGGACGGCATGCGGAGGACCACATCGCCTGGGTGCCGATGGAGCACTACCTGATGCCGGTCGCCCACCCGCGTTTCCTCCTGCTGGGCACGCGCGGCTTCTACCAGGTCGATCTCTGGCGGCGCGCGGGCATGCTCTACCAAGGCCAGCACACGCGCTACGCCGACGACGTGCTCCTGGGGGTCAGCGGCGAATACCTGTCGACGCTGGCCTACAGTGTGTGGCACTTCGCCCGGGCCGTGGCCCGCGGCGGCCCGTCGCCGGTACCTGCCGCCGACGCCTACCGGGCGCTGCGGGTCGCGCTGGCGGCGCGGGAGTCCCTCGCCGCCGGGGGGACAGCCGTCGTGCTAAAGGATTGCACGGGTGGAACATGAAAGAATCGAAAATCGTTCAGCAGTGGAAGAAAGAGGCGCGCGAGGAGGGCCGCATCGAGGGTGAAACGAAGGGCCGCACGGAGGGTCGCGCCAAAGGCCGCGCCGAGGGCCGGGTCACCACACTCCGGCGCAACCTGCTGCTGGCCCTGGAAAGACGGCTCGGCTCCCCTCTTCCCGACGACCTCCGCTCGCGGGTCGAGGATCAGAAAGATGCGGCGGTCCTGGAGCGCTGGTTCGATCGGTCCCTGGACGTCACGTCCCTGGACGAGGCCCGCGCGTTCCTGGCCTCGACGAAGTGAAAACGCTCCGCGGCCCTATCGGTAGCACTGGCTGATGGTTGGGATGAGATACTCGTGGAAAGCGCCGTCGAGCCCGTAGCGCGGGCGAAAGCCCCAGTCACGGCGGGCGGCGCTGTCGTCCACGTCCTGGGGCCAGCTGTCGACGATGCGCTGCCGCTTGATGTCGACTTCGGTCGTGATCTCAGCCCGCGGGAACGCGGCGACGACGATGCGGCGGACCTCCTCCGCGGACGGGTTGAAGGCGCCGACGTTGTAGACCGGCTGCGTCAGGGCGTCGCGCGGGGCCGCCGCCAGCTGCACTAGCGCGTCGACCGCGTCGGGCATCGCCATGAACGGGATACGTGTGTCGGGGCGGACGAAGCAGGCGTACGGTTTCCCCTCCGCTGCCGCGTGCAGCATCTCCGGGGCGTAATCGGACGTCCCGCCGGAGGGGATGGTGACTGCCGAGATCAGGCCGGGGAAGCGGATGCAGCGGAAGTCAACCTTGCTCGCCAGCGGCACCGCCGCCAGCTGCTTGTAGTGACGCGCGTAATAGCGGCCGAGGTGCTCGCAGTACAGCTTGTTGCAGCCATACATCGTCGTCGGGTGATTGTGCTCGTCCTCCTTGACTCGGCCGGCCCGCACCTTGGCCTCCAGCGAGGGCAGCCCATACGCTGCGATCGACGACGGATACAGGAACACGACGGGGCGGCCGTGCGACTCGCCCTGCTTCTGGGCGAACTCGAGCAGGTTCATCGTCCCCTCGACGTTGACGCGGTGCGCCGACGTCGGCGTGAACTCGCAGCGCGTCGACAGCAGGGCAGCGAGGTGGAAGACGAGGTCGACCTCGTACTCGGCGAGGATGCGGTCCAGCAGTTGCGTGTCGAGGATCGAGCCGACGATCTGCTGCCGCACCAGCGCGGCCAGCTCCGACGCCAGCGGGTTGAGATCGAGGGTGATGATCGCTCGCCGATTGTCCTCGGCCAGACGCGCGATCAGTCCGTGGCCGATCTCGCCGCTGGCCCCCGTGATGAGCACGACCGACTTGCGCATGGGTCCGTGGTCCGTGGTCCGTCGAGTACAGCGAGCGGGGGGTGTGAACCCCCCGGTTACCGGGGGGTTCACACCCCCCGCTCGCCAGGCACAGTGTACACGCGATGGCACAGAGCGTGTACACTGTCGGGGAGGCTCAACCCCACACCACGGACAACGGACAACGGACCATGAGCGACAAGCACCTGCGTCAGGTCCTGCAATCGCAGCTGGAGGACCTCCGCCAGCGCGGCCTGTACAAGCGCGAGCGCCAGCTCCAGGGGCCGCAAGGGGCGGCCATCCAGGTCGGCGGCCGCGAGGTGATCAACTTCTGCGCCAACAACTACCTCGGCCTGGCCAACCACCCGGCCCTCGTCGCCGCCGCCCACGACGGGCTCGACCATTACGGCTACGGCTTGTCCTCGGTGCGCTTCATCTGCGGCACCCAGGAACTGCACAAGCGCCTCGAGGGCGCCATCGCCGGCTTCCTCGGCAAGGACGATGCGATCCTCTACTCGTCGTGCTGGGACGCCAACGGCGGGCTGTTCGAGACGATCCTCGGCGACGAGGACACCGCCCTGTCCGACGAGCTGAACCACGCCAGCATCATCGATGGCGTGCGGTTGTGCAAGGCGCGTCGTGTCCGCTACCGTCACAACGACATGGCCGAGCTGGAAAGGGGGTTGAAAGAGGCGGCGAGCGGGGGGTGTGAACCCCCCGGTTACCGGGGGGTTCACACCCCCCGCTCGCCCCGGTTGCGACTGATCGCCACGGATGGCGTCTTCAGCATGGACGGCGACATGGCCAACCTGCCGGCGATCTGCGAACTGGCCGACCGCCACGGCGCGGCGGTCATGGTCGACGACAGCCATGCCACCGGCATCCTTGGCCCGGGCGGCCGCGGTACAGCGGAGCATCTCGGCGTCCTGGACCGCGTCGACATCATCACCAGTACGCTGGGCAAGACGCTGGGCGGGGCGATGGGCGGCTTCACGGCGGCGGGACAGGAGGTGGTCGACTTCCTGCGGCAGAAGTCGAGGCCGTATCTGTTCTCGAATTCCCTGTCGCCGCCGATCGTCAATGCGGCCCTGAAGGCGCTGGAACTGATCGCCGGCAGCAGCGAGTTGCGCGACCGGCTGCACGCCAATGCCAAGACCATGCGAGCGGGATTGGAAAAGGCAGGCTTCACGATCAAGCCGGGCGAGCATCCCATCCTGCCGGTGATGCTCGGTGACGCGGCGCTGGCGACGCGGATGGCAGACCTGCTGTTGCAGCGCGGCATCTACGTGATCGGCTTCAGTTACCCGGTCGTGCCGCAGGGCCAGGCACGGATTCGCATCCAGCTCTCGGCAGCCCACACGCCAGAGCATCTCGACCGCGCCCTGCGAGCCTTCGCCGAGGTCGGCAAGGAGCTGGGCGTGAGCTGATCCCCGTTGTCAGGGTCGCCTCGCGATGAACGATCCCGCACCTGCCTCCGATCTGATCACGCGCTGCCGCCAGGGCGATGCCCCCGCTCGTGAACAGCTTTTTGATCGCTATCGCAACTATCTGCACTTGCTCGCCCAGGGGCAGATGGGCCGTCATCTCCGCGCCAAGTGCGATGCCTCGGACCTCGTACAACAGACGCTGCTGGAGGCGCACCGCGACTTCATCGCTTTCCAGGGACAGCACGAGGGCGAATTGCTCGCCTGGTTGCGTCGCATCCTGGCGCACAACCTACTCAACGCAGCCCGTCACTTCGCTGCCCGCCAGCGCGATGCGGCCCGCGAGGTATCGCTGGAACAGTTGCAGCAGGGCCTCGATCGTTCGTCGCTGAACCTCGGCCGCTGCCTCGCCGCCGGGACACCCTCGCCAAGCCAGCTTGCGGCCAAGGGGGAGGCCGCGGTGCGGCTCGCCGACACCCTCACGCGGCTGCCGGAGGACTACCGCACCGTCCTGGTCCTGCGCGTCTTCGAGGGATTGTCCGCCGAGGAGGTTGCAAACAAGATGGGCCGCAGTGCCGGCGCGGTGCGCATGCTCCAGATGCGCGCCCTGTCCGCCTTGCGCGCCGATCTTGCCCATCCCTCTTCAGGAAATGAACCAAGGACCAAGGACCAATGACGAAAGGGCTCCCGGTTGTCTCCGCTCGAGGCGCAGTTCCGTCATTCGGCGGCGTTCCGTTGGTCCTCAGTCTGCCAAGTCGAGGGATAGATGAAGAATCGCGCCGCTTTGCGGAACCTGTTGAGCTTTCCCCCTTGACGTGGGACAACTATCATATAATACGATTTGTGCCCGCCGTTGCTCAATGTCACCCATCGGGCCAGACGCGGTGGGCCCCGCGCCGTAGCACCGACGCCAGGGAGGGCAAGTATTCGGCCATCCTGAACTCGGGTCGGACGGTCCTGCCCCCGATCTTCTCCACCGCCACGGTCCCGCATCGGTTCCGCTGTTTTCTGAAGGCGGAGAAACCCGGGGAATGTTGATCTTGACCGAAACCTGATGCCCTGGAGGGGAATCATGACGAACTCGTCCCACCCCACCCGCCACGATGCCGAGCATGCTCACGCCGTCTGCCGCTCTCCGCTGCAACCGGCCGCCTCTGACTTGATCCGGGTTGGCTCCCGGCGCTGGTTCCTGCAGACGGGCCTCGCGGGACTGGCCGGCCTGTCGTTGCCGGACCTGTTGCGCTGCCGGGCCAGCCCCCTCACCCTACCCTCTCCCCCGGGGGGAGAGGGTAGGGTGAGGGGGGCTGCCGCGGACCGCAAGGCGGTGATCCTCCTCTGGCTGTCCGGTGGACCGAGTCACCTCGACACCTGGGACCCCAAGCCCGACGCCCCCCGCGAGGTGCGCGGCCCGTTCCGGTCCATTGCCACCAAGGTGCCTGGTGTCCGGGTCAGTGAACACTTGCCCCTGCAGGCCAGCATCATGGACCGGCTGGCGCTGATTCGCTCGGTCGATTGCCGCTCCAGCACCGACCATTACCCCGCCCCGATGCAGGCAGGCAACCCCCTGGCCCAGCGTAGCAAGATCGACCCCCACATCGGCACCCACCCGTCGATGGGCGCGGTGGCCGCCCGTTTCCGGGGGCCGAACGACCCGGCGCTGCCGGCCTTCGTTGGCATGGCGGACGTGAACCTCTTTTTCGCGGATGTCCTGGGGGCCAGCCCGATGGGCGGCGCCTACGAGGCTGCCGATGGCACCCAGCTGGCAGGCCGGCTGACCCTGCCCCGCGGCGTCCACGTGTCCCGGGCCGAGGACCGCGCGGGGCTGTGCCGGCAGTTCGACCGCCTGCGTCGCGACCTGGACGTCGGCGACACGATAGCTCGGATGGACCATTACCGCCAGCAGGCCCTGGAGATCGTCCTGTCCGGCAAGGCCGAGAAGGCGTTCCGCGTGGACCTGGAGCCTGACCGAGTGCGACAGGCCTACGGCCGCCACAGCCTGGGCGAGAGGGCCCTGCTGGCTCGGCGGCTGGTTGAGGCCGGTGTCACCTTCGTGACAATCAGTGGCACCTTCGGGATGTTCGACAACCACGGCGACGACCACTTCGCGGGGGGAATCGTCAAAGGGCTGAAGCCGCTCCTGGGGCGTCTGGACCAGGCCGTGTATGCCCTGGTCAACGACCTGGAGGTCCGCGGCTTGCTCGAGAACACGCTGGTGCTGGCGCTAGGCGAGTTCGGCCGGACGCCGATTTTCTCGCAGCGGGGGCTGGGTGGTCGCGAACACTGGTCCAACTGCATGTCGATGCTCGTGGCCGGCGGGGGCCTGGCCCGCGGGCAGGTAGTCGGTAGCACGGACGCCAAGGGGTACGACGTGAAGGACGCCCGCGTGACCCCCGCCGATCTCGGGGCCACCGTCTTCCGCCACCTGGGCATCGACCTCGGCGCCCAGTGGACCGACCTGCAAGGCCGGCCCCAGCCGATCGTCACCGAGGGCGGCCAGCCGATCCCGGGATTGAGCTAAGGGGGCGTCCACCATCCATTGCCCTGGTTAGCCGCGACGCGCCAGCGGAGCGCTCCGCTGGCGCGTCGCGGCTAACCGAACATGGGTCGTTCCAGGCTGATATGAGTGTTGCGATCATGACAACGCCTCGAAGCTCTCAATGGCTCAGGGTGCTCGGATTCACTCTCCTTGTCTGCGCCAGCTTGGGACTGTTATGCATGACCTGGCCTGCCGGCCTCGCCGCTGCGCCCGCACCGGATGAAGGTCGGCAGAAAAAGCCGGCGATTCCCGCCGCTCCGAGCCCCCGGTTTGAGGCAGACGTCCTGCCGATCTTCCGGGCCCATTGCGCTCGCTGTCACGGTGTAAAGCCTCGCAAAGCGGGATTGAACCTGAGCAACCGGGAGGGGGTTTTCGAGGGGAGTGAGTCGGGCCCGGTCCTCGTCCCTGGCAAGGTCGAGGAAAGCCTGCTCTTCAAGAAGGTCCACGAGGGCAAGATGCCTCCGGATAAAAAGGCTCGGCTTTCGGATTCGGAAGTGGAAACGATCCGGCGCTGGATCACGGCAGGCGCCCCGTCGGCCGCCACGGAGAAAGGCACAGGCCGGCCTTCGGTGACACAGCTCGACATCATCCCCTTGATGCTCCTGAATTGCACGACCTGTCACGGCGGGCGGCGCCGGGAAGCGGGCCTCGATCTGCGCACCCGGGCGGCGATGCTCCAAGGAGGCAAGTCGGGGCCCGCCCTGGTGCCCGGCCATCCCGAACAGAGCTTGATCCTGAAGAAAATCCGCGCCGGCAAGATGCCGCCTTTCGAGCAAATGATGCAGGTCAGCGTCAAGCCCTTCTCGGCCGGTGAGATCGACCGGCTTTTGCAGTGGATTGCTCTCGGAGCACCCGAAGTGCGGACCGAAGCAGATGTGGCCACTGCCGATCCCGATCCTGCCGTGAGCGACAAGGATCGGAGTTTTTGGTCGTTCCGAGCGCCGGCACCGATCGCCGTCCCGGCCGTGCGCAACGCCCGCCGCGTTCGGAATCCGGTGGACGCATTCGTCCAGAAAAAGCTGGAAGAGAACGGGCTCACCCTGGGGCCCGCAACTGACCGCCTCACCTTGATGAGGCGGGCGTACCTCGACTTGACCGGCCTGTTACCGGCACCGGATGACATTCAGTCGTTCCTGACTGATGGGGCTCCTGATGCTTACGAGCGCCTCATCGACCGTCTGCTGGCCTCGCCCCACTATGGGGAGCGCTGGAGTCGCCATTGGCTGGACCTTGCAGGGTACTCGGACTCCGAGGGGCATTTCGCCGATTCGGTTCGGCCTTTTGCCTACCGATTCCGGGATTACGTGATTCGATCGTTCAACGCCGACAAGCCCTACGATCGCTTTCTGATCGAGCAGATCGCCGGAGACGAATTGGTGGACTACGAGCATGCTCCGGCCATCACTCGAGACATCATGGACAACCTGGTGGCGACCGGCTTCTTGCGCCTGGCTCCCGACGGCACCAACCCACCCGAACTGAATAGCGTTCCCGAACGCCTGGACGTGATCGCGGATGAGCTGGAGATCTTCAGCTCCGCCGTGCTGGGCCTGACGCTCCAGTGCGCCCGCTGTCACGATCACAAATACGACCCCATCCCACAACGGGACTACTATCGCCTGGCGGCTGTGTTCAAGGGCGCGTTTGACGAATACGACTGGCTGAGGCCGTACGAGCGCGGCTTGTCGCACATCACGGCCGAAGAAAATCAGAAGATGCACGCCCACAATCGCCCGCTGAGCATCAAGATCCACGCGCTGCAAGCAGAGCTGGACCAAGTGGCAGGACCTCTGCGGCAGAAGCTGCGAGAGGAGGCCCTGGCGAAGCTTCCCGAAGTCCTGCGTGACGACTTGCGGCGGATGCTGGCCACCCCGCCCGCCAAACGCGACGTGGTGCAGAAGTACTTGGCAGAGCAATTCGAGAAGGAGTTGCGTTACGATGTCTCCGCGCTGATCGGACGCAGTGACGAGTTCAGGAAGGCATTTGAAGAAAACTCCCGGAAGATGGAGCCCTTCCAGAATCAACTGCTCACGGGGTCGCCCCTCCTTGCCCTCTGGGACCGGGGCGACCCCTCGCCGACGTACATCTACCGCAAGGGCGATCCCCAGAAGCCCGGTCGGATGGTTGGCCCCGGCGTGCCGTCCGTGTTGACCGATGGCCGGACGCCTTTCGTGGTGAAGCTGCCCTGGCCTGGCGCCAAAAAGACGGGCCGGCGGTTGGCACTGGCCCAGTGGCTCGTCCGGCCCGATCATCCGCTGACCGCCCGGGTGATGGTCAATCGCATCTGGAAGCACCACTTTGGCCAGGGCCTGGTGTCAACGCTGGACAACTTCGGCCATACCGGCACGCGGCCCACGCACCCGGAGTTGCTCGACTGGCTGGCCCGGGAATTCATCCGTGGGGCGAGCGGGGGGTGTCAACCCCCCGGTGCGTGGAGCATGAAAGCCATGCACCGGCTCCTGATGACGTCCGCCGTCTACCGGCAATCGTCCCCCCGAACTCCCGACCTGGAAAAAAGAGACCCCGAAAACCGCCTGCTGGGGCGGATGCCGCTTCAGCGCATGCAGGCCGAGGTACTCTATGACGCCCTTCTCCAGGTCGGGGACCGCCTGGACCCGCGGCTTTTTGATCCGCCGGCCCCCGTGGAGGTGCGGCCGGACGGGCTGGTGACTCCGATGGGAACAGAACGGGGCTGGCGACGCAGTGTGTACGTGCTTCAGCGACGCAAGGAAGTGCCGACCCTTCTGGAAAGCTTCGATTTCCCGCAAATGACCCCGAACTGTATCAAGCGGACCCATACGACCGTGGCCTCGCAGGCACTGAACATGATGAATGACGCCCTGGTCCAGCAGCTGGCCGGCGCGTTCGCCCGCCGGGTCGCCAGGGAAGCGGGCGCCGACCCAACCCGGCGAATCGAGCGGGCCTACTGGATTGCCCTTTCCCGGCCCCCGACCACGGAAGAGCGGATCGTTGGCTTACGCGCCCTAGCGGAACTGACCCGATCGTGGGCCAAGCAAGGCCGGCCCGGCGAGGAGGTCCCTGCTGACCGCGCCCTGGCGACGTTCTGTCATGCGCTGCTGAATTCCGCGGCCTTCGTCACCATAGATTGAGTAGTTTCAGGATGACGTCGCCAGGGGGGCGCGGCTCGGGGATTGACGCGCTTCGCTGGAATGGCCAGAATTATGGCCATCATGGCGCGGCGGCGACCCTATGCCCTGATCTACGCGCGCGGGGTGACGAAGCATCTGGAGTTCATCGACGCCAAGTACGACAGCCTGATCCGCGAGAAGATCGAGGAGCAGTTGCAGTTCGAGCCAGGCGTCGAAACGAAGAACCGCAAGCCGCTTCGCCAGCCTGCCCCCTTCGCAGCGCAGTGGGAGATTCGCTTTGGTCCGGACAACCGCTTCCGCGCCCTGTACGACATCGATGAGGAGAATCGTGCTGTGCAGATCGTGGCGATCGGCGAGAAAGAAGGCAATCGCCTGATTGTTGGGGGAGAAGAGGTGGAACTATGAAAATCGCATCGGTTGCGGAAATCAAGTCGCAGTTCAGCGCTTTTCTCAAGGCCACTGCGGACGGGCCGGTAATCGTCACGCGGAACGGCAGGCCGGTGGCGGTGATCGTGGGAGTTCAGGATGAGGAGGAGATTGAGCGCCTGCTCATGGCGTATTCGCCGCGGTTGCAGGCCATTCTAGAAGCATCACGCAAGCAGATTCGTGAAGGAGAAGTGCTCAGCCATGAGGAGTTCTGGGCGGAGGTAGAAGCATCCAGAGCTTCAACGGGGCGTAGCCGGAAGCGAAAAACCGGCCGAACCGTGGGTCGCGACCCGCCGAGAGAGGAAGGACTATGAAGAAGGAGGCGAAAGGGGAGCGTGATCCGGACCTGCTGGGCGAGTACGACTTCAGCCAGGGGGTACGGGGCAAGTACGCCAAGCGATACGCCGAGGGCACCAACGTGGTCGTCCTCGCCCCGGACGTGGCGGCCGTGTTTCCCGACGCGGAGTCCGTCAACGACGCTCTGCGCGCCCTGGTGCAAATCGTTCGCAGGAATAGCAGCAAAGCGAACCCATAGAGTGTTCGGCCGAACCATCGGCTGAAGTTGACCGGGGCCGCCATGTTGGATTCGCGCGGGCCATCGTCCTTACAGGCGGCCCCGGCAACTTAGCCTGAGTGTTAGCAGGTTATGACGAGGGGACGAAAACATGAGCGCGTTTTTGCAACTCATTCGTGATATTGTTCGGGGAGAGGCGGATCCCGTGGCCACAGCGATCACGCTGGGGATTCTGGCTCTGGTGCTTTTTTTGTTCTTTTGCTGTCGGTTCGTCAAAGAAGGTGAGCAGGCGGCAATGCTGCGCTTCGGTCGCTTCCGCCGGATCGTAGGGCCTGGTTTCGTGATCGTCGGCCCTCCCTGGAGAAGCCTGAAGCGAATCCACATCCGGCAGACCTCGCTGCGCCTGGCCGCCCAGTCGGTCCTCCTCCAGGACGGCGTCGTCTTCAAAGTCGTCGGGGTGCTCGTCTATCGGATCACCGATGCCTATAAGGCACTTTTCGAGATCGCTAATTTACAGGAGGCGATGGGCGATGTCGGCGCCGGAAAGCTGCGCGAAGTGGTTAGCGGCAAGACTTCCGACGAGATGTGGGATATCCAGGCGCTGCGGGCGGCGATCATGGAAGGGCTGCGCGTTCAAGAGGAACAGTGGGGAGTCGTCATGATCGACTTCCTCCTGGTCAACGTGGAGCCGGCCGGTACCGCCCAGCACCTCTTTCTCCTGGAGGAGTTAGCGCGGCGCCGCGTGGACGCAGCCCGTATCACGCTGGAAGGCTTTCAGAAGCTCTCGGCCGAGGTCGGTCTGCCTCCGAGGGCCGACAGCCCGTTGTGGGCGGCGCTGGCCGGAATGGCGGTGACCGCGGCGACCTTCCCGGACGCTGTTCGCAGAGAGGATCGCGACGGTGTCTTGGGGCCGAGAGAGGAACGCCTGGGTCATGCCTCCTCACTGGAAGAGGAAAATCGCCGGCTTCGAGAGGAGGTGGAGTTGCTGAAACAAGGAGACGGCTAAGGAGCTGTCAAAAAATAACTTGAACGTTTCGGGATAATCTGTTATGTAAGAGTTATGGCTACTTCCATCATTGTAGAAACGTTGCGGCAAAAGTTCGAGTGGTTGTCTCCGACCATGACCGAGCGGATGCGCCGGC
>JACOUH010000069.1 GCA_016177925.1 Planctomycetota bacterium
GAAGAAAGCCTCTTCTTGTCTTCCGTTCATCGTTCATCGTTCATCGTTGCGTTCGATGACCATCGCGACAGCGTTGCCGCCGCCCAAGCAGAGCGAGGCCAGCCCTCGCTTCAGGCCACGCCGCTCCAGGCCGTGCAGCAGCGTCACCAGCACCCGTGTCCCCGACGCCCCGATTGGGTGCCCCAGGGCGATCGCGCCACCGTTGACGTTGACGCGGCCCTCGTCCAGGCCCAACTCCTTGCCGCACGCGAGCATCTGGGCCGCGAACGCCTCGTTCAACTCGAACAGGTCGATGTCCTTCAAACTCAGGCCGGCTTTCTCCAGCACCTTCCGCACTGCGAGGACCGGCGCG
Organism: Planctomycetota bacterium; assembly: GCA_016177925.1. Lineage (GTDB taxonomy): Bacteria > Planctomycetota > Planctomycetia > Gemmatales > Gemmataceae > JACOUH01. The sequence goes on from JACOUH010000069.1 coordinate 353, forward strand.
ATGAAGATGTCTTTCGGCGCCACGCCGGCCGTGGCGTAGGCGACCACGCGCGCCAGCGGCCGTGTCCCTGTCCGCTCGGCGGCCCGGGCGGTCCCGACAATGACGGCCGCGGCGCCATCGCTGAGGGTCGACGCGTTGCCGGCCGTGACCGTGCCTCCCTCGCGGAAAACCCCCTTCAACTTCGCCAGTCCCTCAACCGTCGTCTCGGGACGGATGCTCTCGTCGCGGCTGCTCGTTTTCGCTTTCGGCCCACTTCCCACGGTGACCGGCACCACCTCGGCGGCGAAGTCGCCGTGCTCCCACGCCGCCGCGGCGCGCTGTTGACTTTGCAGGGCGAAGCGATCCTGATTGGCGCGCGACACACCGCACTTGCAGGCGATGTGCTCGGCGGCCTCCCCCATGTGCCAGTCCTCGAAGGCGCACCACAGGCCGTCGTGAATCATCGCATCGGCCACCTTCTGGTCGCCGAATTTCCAGCCGGTGCGAGCGCCGAACAGCAGGTACGGCGCCCGGCTCATGTTCTCCATCCCGCCGGCTACCACCAACTCGGCGTCGCCGGCGCGAATCGCCTGCGCCGCCAGCATCACCGCCTTGAGCCCGGAACCACAGACCTTGTTGACGGTGTACGCCGCGATGCTGTCGGGTAACCCCGCCTTGAGGGCCGCCTGACGAGCGGGGTTCTGCCCCAGTCCCGCCTGGAGGACGTTGCCGACGATCACCTCATCGACGCGGTCGGCCGGCACGTTGGCTCGGCGCAGCGCCTCGGCAATGGCGAATGTGCCGAGTTGAGCGGCGGGGACATCGACGAAGGCGCCGAGATACTTGCCGATAGGCGTGCGGACCGCGGAGAGGATCAGGGCTTCGCTCATGCTTCACTCCTCGACAGGTAGGGCCGGGCTCTCCCGTCATTGTATCGGACACTGGGGTCGGGACCTGGTTGGGTGGTCGCGCTGCATCGGAGGCGGCGATGCCATAAGATAACTGTATGAGGCTTCCGAAGACGGCCTCCGCGACCTTCTATGGAGATCCCATGCACACGACCAACGGAGAGGTGTCTGGCTGTCCCACGCCGCGGCCAGGCGGCGGCTGGCTTCTGCTGCTGATCCTGGCCGCGGTCCAGTTCAATCACATCGTCGACTTCACCATCATGATGCCGCTGGAGACGTCCTACCAGCGCGACCTCGACATTTCCACGCATCAGTTCAGTCTGCTGGTATCCATCTATGCCTTCAGCGCTTGCCTCTCCGGGCTGCTGGCGGCCTCACTGGTAGATCGGTTCGACCGCAAACGGGCCCTGCTGTTCCTTTTCGCGGGCTTCACCGGCGGCACCGCCCTGTGCGCCGCGGCGAACAGCTTCGGCGTGCTGCTGCTGGCCCGAGCCGTGGCGGGGGCATTTGGCGGCATCCTCGCGGCCATGTCGCTGGCGATTATCGGCGACGCCTTCCCCGAGGAAAGGCGCGGGCTGGCCACCGGCGTCGTCATGTCGTCGTTCTCGGTGGCGACCATCGTCGGCGTCCCGGCCGGGCTGTTCCTGGCAGAGGGGTTCGGCACGCGGGCCCCGTTCGCCGCTCTTGCCGCCCTCAGCGCTGGCGTGTTGCTGTTGGCCCTGCGCGTCATCCCGCCGCTGCGTCACCATCTCGGCACCCGCGACGTTCCCGGCTGGAAGGTGCTGCTCTTGCCGGCGCACGTGAAGGCTTACCTGCTGATGACTTGCCTGGTGCTCGGCACGTTCACGATCATCCCCTTCCTGCCGGCGTTCCTGGAGTACAACGCCGGCTGGAGGAAATCGGACCTGGCGCTGATGTACCTGTGCGGCGGGCTCGCGACGTTGGTGACGATGTCGGTGTTCGGGCGGCTGGCCGACCGTTTCGGCAAGCTGTCGGTCTTCCGCGTGCTCGCCCTACTGGCGATGGTGCCGGTGCTGCTGATCACCAACCTGTCGCGCGAGCCCCTTGCCGTGGGCCTGTTGTACACAACGCTGTACATGGTGCTCGCCAGCGGCCGCATGGTTCCGGCGATGGCGATGGTCACCTCGAGCGCCCGTCCGGCCTACCGAGGCAGCTTCATGAGCGTCATCGCGTCGGTGCAGCAGATGGCGGTCGGCCTGGCGGCCCAGGTCGCCGCCCTGTTCGTCCGACAGCCCCAACGAGATGGGCCGCTGGAGAACTATCCGCTGGTCGGCCTGGTTGCCTGCTCGATGACGGTGGTCGCCGTCTTTCTGGTCCGGCACATTCGCCCGGCCACCGATGCCGTGCCGGCGTCGACAGAAGAGGCGGCCACGGAGTGCGCCTTGCTCGTCCCGGCCGTCCCGCTCCCGGAGCCGGTCGGCGAGGCGTCCTGAGGGTCGGGAAGGCTCCGGGACGATGGGTCAAGACGGCTCAGCCTTGCTCCTTCTCTTGCGGAAGCGGGAAGACGAACGGGAGAAATCGGTGTTCGGATTTCCAGCGCTCGGCATCCGCAGCGTTCATGGGGTCCTCACCAGCCAGTCTTCGTTGAGGGCCTGGTAGTCCAGGCCCGGCAGCAGGGAAATCTTCGCGAACGGGCTCTGTCGGTCCATCGCTCCCTTGGTTTCCTCGAGCAGCCGCCGCAGTTCAGCACCGGGTATCCAGCCGACAATCTCCAGCATGACGGCTACCCGTCGCGCGGTGGCCGGATAGTTCATCGCCTTCAGATACTCGACGAGGCGCTCTTCTTGCACCCGCCGCGAGGCCATGCCCTCCTGCCACGCCTCGAAGACGACTTCGGGGCCTCCGCAGTGGAACGGCTTGTAAAGGCTATCGAGAAGGGTCTGCTCGAGTGTCGTGATTCGGAGTCGGGTCCGTGGCCCGTAATCTCGGCTCTGCACCCCGGGAACAAGGCGAGCCGACCGACGGGTAAAGTAGAACGGCGTGTCTTGATAGCGGAAAAGGAGCGTGCCCAGGGAACGCGGCTCTCGTCGCTCCTGGTCGCGAATGCTGCGCTTTTTTTCGTCTCCCTCTCCGCTCGCGTCCTCCTTGTCGGGACCGAGGCGAGGCTTGCTCAACTCGGCACTATGGTGATGCCCAGGGTGTTGAGTCGTCAAGGAATGGAACGAAACCGCGCTGAAGTAACAGGCCACCCCCGCAGGCTTCGCTGCCATCAGCAGTTCAAGGGGGTCCGCCTGGGCATTTGCTCCTGCTCCGATCTCCAGGAGGTAAAAACACTCTTCCCCAGTTTGGAGGCAGTCGGCCAAGCCAAGGCGTTGGAGCCAGTCTAGGAGGGCCTTGTTCGTCAGGTTCCCCTCCTGTCCCTCCGTGCGCAACTCCTCCCGAACGCGTTTGCACAACTGGTTCAGGGATCGTTCGGTCCACCAACGAACAGTCGGCCACTCCGACGACGGAGTACCAAGTTTCTGGCTGAGCCGTGCCAAGAATGCCTCTCGGTAGGCTTGCTCGTTCTGCAGTGTCGAGAGGCGCTGAGGCATACGAGTAATACACTTTGGCACCGCTATGCTTGCTTAAGCAAGCATAGCGGTGCCAAAGTGTAAAGTCAAGACCTTTCCATTCGGATTATTCGGGAAATGTCGGTTTTGGATCAAGGGATCGTGCTGGCGCAGCCGATAAGCTCTGCTAGCAGAGCTTATCGGCTGCGCCAGCACTCGTCAAGAGGAGCCAAAGAAAAACGAGCCGTCGGCAGCCGCTGCCCGAGGCGTCTTGAGCGGCCGGTTCACGGGATACGCCGGCCGTGCGGGTCGGTTTCGCGCTGGCGCAACTGGGCGGCGATCTCGTCCATCAAACGCGGATCGAGAAAGTGCTCCATGCGCTCGGCCGGCTCGTGCAGATGGTCGGCGGGCAGGGACAAGTTTTCGCCGAGATACGCCTCCCACAGGCGATGCGCTCGCACCAGTGCCTCGGCCCGCCGGCGGCCCTCCTCGGTCAATTCGATCCTGCCTCTACCGACGAAGCGGACCTGTCCGTGTCGCCACAAGGACGGCACCGCCAGCCAGCCAGCCAACCCGTGCGTGGCGCGACGGGCCTCGGCGATCGGCAGGGCGGTGTCGGGGCGCTCGCCGCGGCCCTTCGCTTCCTCGACGCGGTACAGCGTTGCGATAACGTCCTCGCCGGCGATGCGGATGCCCAGCCGCGCGTTGCGGACGATGCGACTCAGCACGCCGTGCCGCGGAGCAAACAGTACCGCCGCCAGGAACAGCAGCCCCGCCCAGACGGCCATCATCCCCGCCGGCGTCGTGTTGAGCCATTCGGCGCTCAGGTAGCCGAGCACCGCCGACAGCGCCGCCACCATGCTCGCAAGGAGCAGCATCACGCCGAGACGATCGGTCAAGAGCTGGGCGCAGGCCGCTGGCACGATCAGCATCGCGATCACCAGGATCGACCCGACCGCCTCGAAGGCCGCCACCGTCACCCCGCCGACCATCGACATCAGTAGGTAGTTGACCAGCGCCGCGTTGATGCCCATCGACGTTGCCAGCGCCGGGTCAAACGACGTGACCTTCAGTTCCTTCCAAAACAGCGCGACGAATAGCAGCGTCGCGGCCAGCGCGATCAGCATCCCTTTCAGGGCGACCGGCACCTGGAGTCCGATCATAGGAACCGTCTGCAGCGCCGCGTGTAGCAGGTTGCCGTAGAGGACGCAGCTGGGGTCGAGGTCGACGTTGCCGGCCCGCGTCACCATCAGCACGCCGACTGCGAACAGCGACGTGAAGACGATGCCCATGCTGCTGTCCTCGGCGACCTTGCCCGACGAGCGCAGCGCCTCCGTTAGGTAAGCGGTCAGGAAGCCCAGCGCCATCGCCCCGGCGATCACCGGCAGCCCGCCGACCTGCCCGCTCAGGAGGTAGCCCAGGACAATGCCGGGCAGGACCGCGTGGCTGATGGCGTCGCCGATCAGGCTCATGCGCCGCAGCACGAGATAGCAGCCCAGAAGCGCGCAGGCGACACTGCAGACGACCGCCATGATGATGGCCCGCAGCGCTAGCGGGCCCAGTCCCAGCAGATCGAGAAAGTCGCTCATTGGGCCCTCGGACTCAGAGCGCCCCTTGCTTGCGCTTCGGGCTGGTCGAGCTTGCGATAGAGGTCGGCCACCACGTCGGGAGGCAGCAGCGACTCGACCGACTCTTCCGCAAGGTTGGCGGTGCCGGCGGCCAGGTCGGCGTACTCGGTCAGGAACAGCGCCCAGAGGCGGTGCCCGCGGGCAACCGCCGCCGCGCGGCGCAGACCCGCCTCGGTCAGAGCGTAGCGGTCGGCGCCGCACCACTCCAGGTGGCCCTGCCGCACCGCCCTGGCGAGCAGACGCGCCAGCCGCGACCTTCCCCACGAGCGCCGTCCGAGAAGGTCGTCGAACGAGACGGTCGTCGGCCCATTCTGCGATCCGTGATCGCTCCCTTGCGGTTCGACCAGGTCGAAGAGAACGCGCAGCAGATAGCGCTCCTGCAGTTCGCGCTCGAAGCGAAGGCGGGCGAGCAGTCCCGCTACAAGACCGCGCCGCGGTGCCAGGAACAAAGAAGCCAGGAAGAACGACGCCCCCGCCAGGACGATCACCGGCCCGGCCGGCAGTTTCTCGTGGCTCGCCGACAACAAGGTGCCGGCCGCGCCCGTCGCGGCGCCGAAGCCCGCCGCCAGGAGCAGCATCGTGCCGAGGCGATCGGTCCACAGACGAGCCGTCGCCGCGGGCAGGATCAATAGCGCCGCCATCAGCACGGCCCCGACCGCGGGCAGGCCGATCACGACCGTCGCGGCCAGAAGCGCCATCAGCAGAAGATCGAGTGGCTGCGCCGGCCATCCCTGGACGCGCGCAAAGCCCGCATCAAAGGAAATCAACTTGAATTCCTTGTACAGCAGCACAACCAGCACCAGGCACAAGAGCGCGGTGGCAGAGATCAGGTAGACGTCCTGGGCAATCATGCCGGCCGTCTTGCCGAGGATGTAGGAGTTCAGTCCCGCCTTGCTGCCGCCGGTGACACTGCCCTGGATGATGCGGCTCAGGGCGAAGCCAGCCCCGACGAAGACGCTCAGGACGATGCCGACAGCGGCATCCTCCTTGATGCGCGTCCAGCGGCGCAGGGCGGAGATGGTCATGGCGCCGAGCAGTCCGCTGAGGAAGGCGCCGAACAGCAGGATGGGCAGACGGCGTTCGCCAGCGACGAGGAAAGCGACGCAGACCCCGGGCAGGGCGGCGTGCGAGACGGCGTCGCCGGTCAGCGCTCGCCGCCGGAGCACGGCGACGCAGCGAACCTCGCTGGCGCGTCGGGCTAAGGGCAAGCGGGTCAATCACCGCTCGCGGCTCGCAGCGCCTCACCGGCGCTGTCGAGCACCGACAGCCGCCCGCCATAGGTCTTGCGCAGGTTGTCCGGCGTGAAAACTTCCGTCGTCGGCCCGCTCGCCACCAGCCGCATGTTGAGCAGGATGACGTGGTCGAAGTATTGCGGTACGGTGCGCAAATCGTGGTGAACGACGAGGACCGCCTTGCCCTGGTCGCGCAGCTCGTGCAGCAGCGTGAAGATGGCGCGTTCCGTGGCGGCATCGACGCCAGCCATTGGCTCGTCCATGAAGTAGACGTCGGCCTGCTGCGCCAGCGCCCGCGCCAGGAACGTCCGCTGTTGCTGCCCGCCCGACAGCTGGCCGATCTGTCGCTGTGCCAGTTCGCCAATGCCAACCTTGCCGAGACATTCGCGGGCGCGGGCGCGCTCCTTGCGGCCGGGACGCCGGAACCAGCCGAGCCGGCCGTAGGTGCCCATCAGGACGACATCGAGCACATTGACGGGAAAGTCCCAGTCGACGCTCTCGCGCTGCGGAACGTAGCCGATGCGGCGACGCTGCTCAGCGACCGGCCGGCCAAACAGCCGCACCTCGCCGCTGGCCAGCGGGACCAGCCCAAGGATCGCCTTGAGCAGCGTGCTCTTGCCGGCGCCGTTGGGCCCGACAATGCCGATCAGGCGCGGCTCGGTCAGCGTCAGGTCGACGTCCCACAGCACGGGCCGCCGATGGTAGGCCACGGTGACATCATGGATATCGAGGAGCGGTTCCATCACTTCAGTGCCTTGACGATCGTGTCAACGTTATGGCGGACCATGCCCTCGTAGGTGCCCTCGGGCGTCCCCTCCTTGCCCATCGCATCGGAGAACAGTTCGCCGCCGATCTCCACCTCGTGGCCCTTCCTGGCGCAACCCTCCACGAGCGCCTTGAGGTTCTTGTGCGGGACGCTCGACTCGACGAAGACGGCCTTGATCCGCCGCTCGGTCAGGAAGCCCACGAGGTCTATGATTGGCTTGACCCCCGCCTCATCCTCCGTGCTGATCCCCTGGATGGCCTTGACTTCGATGTCGTAAGCCCGGCCGAAGTAGTGGAACGCATCGTGGGCTGTCACCAGGACGCGCTGATCCTTCGGAATCTTCGCCAGTTCTTGCTTCGCATACTCGTGCAACTTCGTCAGCCTGTCCCTGTACGCCTTAGCATTCGCGCGGTACTCGTCGGCGTGAGCCGGATCGTACTCCACCAGCACATCGCGCACCACGTCCACCGTCTCGCTCCAGAGCGCGACGTCGAACCAGACGTGCGGGTCGGGCCTCCCTTTCTCCCCCGAGAGGATCTTTTTTTCTTGTACTCCCTCCGCGATCGGGCAGGTTGGTTTGCCTGCCTTCTTCATGTTCTCGAAGAGTTCTCCCATCTTCCCCTCCAGGTGCAGCCCGGAGTAGAAGATGAGCTTGGCTCCCTCAAGGGCCCTGGCATCCGCAGGAGTGGGGTCGTAGATGTGGGGGTCGACGCCCTCGCCCATCAGCTGGCCGATCGTGTATCGATCACCGGCAACATTGCGGACCACATCGGCGACCATGCCCGTCGTGCAGACAATGTCGGGCCCCTTCGTCCTCCCCCCGCACCCCGGCAGCAGAAGGCCGGCCAGAAGGACCGCTGCTCCCCAGGCCAGCACGTGTCGTTTCATCACAAAACCACTCCCTCGTGGGAGAGCAACGAGAAACCGCTTTTGCGCAGCTCTTGTTAGTCTCGACTAATCCTCCGAATCATCGTAAGCGTAGATCTTGATTAGGTCAAGCGTAACAAGTTGGATTTTGGCGCTCCCGCCACCGGCAAAACCTCGCAATCACCCTTGACGCTCTCGAAGGAAGAGCGCTAAGATAACCCCCATCGAGCTTTTCGCGCCGAAGTGGCGGAATTGGCAGACGCGCCAGGTTCAGGACCTGGTTCCCGTTTAGGGAGTGGAGGTTCGAGTCCTCTCTTCGGCACTGCTTCCCGACCAAGGGCTTGCAGCAGTTTTGCTGCAAGCCCTTGGTCGTTGCATCCCCGGTGCGAACGGTGCGGCTCGACCCCGCGCGCCATTCCTCGCGGTTTGATTTCCGCCGTGGCATTGTGCTTCGCATTTGCTACAGTAGCCCATCGAGACATTTCCTCCCGTGGACCACGCGAACCGCATTCCCGTGGCGATCGGCAAAGGTGCCGCGATGGGCTCCCGCAAGACCGAACACACACCGGCCGACTATGTCGCAATGGCCCTGTCGCCGGCGCTCATCATGGCCCTGGTCGGCAGCCTCGTCTTCTTCCTGCTGGAAATCCTCTACGCCGGCGAGTACACCGGCCGGCTGCAGTGGATGCTCTTCTTCTTCATCTTCGGGGCGGTGCTGATCGCTCGCATCGCCATGCAGCCGGACATTGCCTCACGTGCCCAGCTCTATGGCGGAGTCATGGGACTGCTCGTCTGGCTCGGGCTGCTGATGTACATCGAGTACCCAAGCGGCAGCGCGGCCGACTTTGGCTGGGCCATCAACCTCGGCCTGATCGCGCTCATCTGGTGGTGCGCCTACCAGCTTACCTGGGACTGTACGTTCCTGGACGACCAGCTCGGCTCCTCGGGCCAGGGCGTGCTGCAGGCGGCCGGATTAGAGGGCGGCCGGCCGCAGGACGCCAGCGACGAGGAAGCAGCGCAGGACGAGAAGAAGGACGAGCCCGAGCCGATCGACTGGCTCCAGCGTTACTGGCGCTACCGCGCCAAGCGGAATCAGAAACGCACGCCCGGCGTCTGGATTGTCTACTTCTCGCTGGCGGCCCTGCCGATCTTCGGACTGGGTCAGTCGCTCATCCCGGTCGCCGAGGCGTCCCGCCGCCAGTACAGTTTCTGGCTGATGGTGATCTACGTCGGCAGCGGGCTGGGACTGCTGCTGACGACGACCTTCCTTGGCCTGCGCACCTATCTGCGGGGGCGCAAGTTGCAAATGCCGGTGGCGATGACGGGCGTGTGGCTGGCGATCGGCGGTACACTCATAGCGATGTTGCTCGTGGGTGGCGCTCTGTTGCCGCGGCCCAACGCCGAGGTCCAGCTCTTCGATGTCGACAACGCTCGCTCGAAGTCGCCGCAGGCCTCGCGCAGCAACGTCAAGGAGGCCGACGCCGGCAAGGGAGAAGGCGATCCGCACGAGGGCCGCGAGGGCAAGGACAAGGCAGGGGGTAAAGACGGGGCCGAGCGGAAACCCGGCGATCAGCAGAGCAGCAACGATGACCGGCGCGGCAATCAAGGCAGTGCCCAGAAGGACGGCTCGCAGTCCGGCGGACAGAAGGAGGGCGAGAACAAGTCGGGCAGCAAGCGTCCCGAGAAGAAAGAAGCAGGGAACAGGGAGCGGAAGGACGCGCAAGCCGGCGAAGAACGGAAGGACGAGCAGGCGGAGAAGGAGGATCGCGAAAAGGAGCACAAGGAGGGAAAGGAGCACAAGGGGAATTCTTCGCGGCCGCTGTCCGAGCGGGTGTCGTCCTGGATGCGCGGGTTGGCCCCGGTGCTGAAGTGGATCGTGTTCGGCTTGATGGCGGCGGTCGTGCTGTTCTTCGTGCTGCGGGCGTTCCTTCAATTTGTCGCCAATTTCAGCACCTTCGCGCGCAATCTGCTCGACTCGTTCCGTCGATTCTGGGAGGCGCTGCTCGCTCTCTTTGGCCGAAAGAAAGAGAAGGCGGAAGCAGTGGGGAACGCGGAGCCCGAAGAGGCGCCCGTCCCGCCCCGGCCGTTCTCCTCATTCTCGAACCCCTTCCACGACGGCCGGGCAGGTCGGCTGGCGTTGCCGGAGTTGGTCCGCTACACTTTTGCGGCGCTGCAGGCGTGGGCTCACGAGCGCGACCTGGGCCGTCAGCCAGGCGAGACGCCCCTGGAGTTCGCGGCCCGCCTCGGCGAGGAGGTGCCGCCGCTGGAGCGCGACGTGCAACGACTGGCACTCCTGTACGTCCGGGCGGTGTACGCGCGTGGTGGTCTGCCAGCGAATAGCAGGGATGCCCTCGAGCAGTTTTGGGACCAGCTAATGCGGACGACAGAACAGCCGCTTTCCGCGTAGAATATTACCTCGGCATGGAAGTTCCGCACACTAACCCGAAGCGTTAGCGAGGTCGATCCTCGCTAACGCTTCGGGTTAGTGTGAGCAGTTTACCTGCCGAGGTAATAACCGAGGACGATGAAATCGCGGGCCGCGTTTTTCGAGCGAGAATTGGCCGAGCGCCCGTCCGTTGCTAGAGAGTGTCCGGAAATCCCTTCCTCCAGGAGGAGATGAACGTTGACTGAACCGTGCGCAACCACCGCTCGCCGTCCCCGGCCCTACATGATGGCAATGGTGCTGGGCACGGCCCTGACTGCGCTGAGTCCATCGGCGGGGAGAGCGGAGGAGTCGCCCACTACTTTGCGCTCCGTCGCCAACCTCAGCCGCTACTGCACCGTCTGCTGGCGAAACGCCCGCCTGCCGGCCGACTCCTGGAACGACTGCACCCAGGAGGTGCTCTGCCGGCTGCTGCAGCGCGTGCCGACCGACGCCTGGGATCGGGCCCTGAAGGCCGAGAGCGATGAGCACCGCGAGTTCGTTCGCGCTATCGACGCCGTCAAGAAGCGGACGCAGCGGTGCAAGAAGTGGTCGTCGCAGGCACTGGACTGCGTTGCCGACCGCAAGGACGGGCAGCGCGTCCGCCTGAGCGACGAGCGAGCCGCCGTCGACCGGGCCGCTCATGACCTGCTGACGCAACGCCAACGGAGCATTCTGCAGCTGTCGTTCGAGGGCTGGTCGGTCCAGGAGATCGGCCGGAAGTTGGAATTGCCGCCGGAGCGCGTCAGCGACGAGAAGTACAAGGCCATCCGCAAGCTGCGCTCTCATCTCGCCGAGCACGCCTGATCCGGCGAGCGGCCGGCGTGAGCCGGCTGATGCGCTATCAGCCGGCTCACGCCGGCCGCTCGCCTTTGCGGCGGAGGCGCTCGGCGCGATCCTTCATTGCCTGGATCGCCTCCTGCAACTCGATCAGCAACTTGTCGCGCGGCAACTCGAGGTAGTGGCGGGCGTCGAGCGGCGGGCCGACCGAGACGGCCATCGTCCCCCTCCCCGCCGGCATGAACAGCGGCGAAAAGCGCGGGAACTTCCTCGAGCGCGGGAAAGCGTCGAACGCACCGGCAATGCCAACGGGGACGATCGGCGCCTGCGTCCGCTTGATCAGCAGCTGGATGCCCGGCTTGAGCGGGTTCATCTGTCCGGTGGTGGTCCGCTCGCCTTCGGGAAAAACGAGCACGGCGCGACCCTGGCTGAGCAGGTCGAGTACGGCCTTCAATCCGTCCTTGGCGACTCCCTCTTGGTCGACCGGCACGCAGCCGACGCTGCGCAAGAAACCGCCAAACAGCGGCGTCGTGAAGAGCGTCTTGCGGGCGAGGTAGCGCAGCTGCCGTGTCGTGGTCAGCCCGACCGCGATGGGATCGAGAAAGCTCTCGTGGTTGGCGATCAACAGCGCCGGGCCCTCGGCCGGGATGTTGCGGCCGCCCTCGAAGCGGAGGCTGAAGCCCAGGGTCAGGCCCGCCATGATATGACAGCGACACACTTCGTACCAGGCCGTAGAAAGCCAACCGGACATCGCGCGTCTCTCAGAATCGTTGTCACCTGCTGCCGCGCACCGCTCGCACCCGCTGCTCCATGCGGTCGACCACCTCCTCGAGCGTCAGGCCAGTACTGTCAATCGTGACGGCATCCGCTGCGCGGACCATCGGCCCCACGGCGCGGCGGGCGTCGCGGTCGTCGCGCGCCTCCTGGGCCCGCAGCAGCTCGTCCAGTGCCACCGTCTCGCCGCGGGCGAGCATCTCACGCTGGCGGCGGCGAGCCCGCTCCACGGGATCGGCAACCAAGAAGAACTTGCACGCGGCGTCGGGGAAAACGACGGTCCCCTGGTCGCGGCCCTCGCAGACGATGTCACGGCCACGGGCAATCTCACGCTGCATCAGGACCAGTCGCTCGCGCACGACCCGGCTGTCAGCGATTGGGCGGGAGGCGTCCGTTACCTCCCCAGTTCGGATTGGCGCCGTTATGTCCTCACCGTCCAGGATCACCCGTCCTGGGGGCATCTCCAGGCACAGGCCATCGAGCAAGCGGGCGAGTGCGTCCGGGTCCGCCGGGTCGATGCCGGCGCGCAGGGCGGCCAGCGTCACGGCGCGGTACATGGCGCCGGTGTCGAGGGGGTACTTGAAGCCCAGGCGCCAGGCCAAAACCCAGGCGCTGGTGCTTTTGCCGGCACCCGCGGGACCGTCGATTGTGATAATCATGGCCAACACTCTGCCGTTGGCACACTCCGAGCCGGAAGCGTAAGCGAC
>JACOUH010000340.1 GCA_016177925.1 Planctomycetota bacterium
CACTAACCCGAAGCGTCAGCGAGGGCCGGTCCCTCGCTGACGCTTCGGGTTAGTGTGCGACCCGGCCGCAAACCGCTCTAGGCGAGCCACGGGGTTTATCCCCACCGCGCCGCTCGCCGAACCTGCCTGCCCAACGGCTGTTCTACCGGCCCGCGCCGGCATCCTTCATGCAGGCCAGCACCCAGGCCGCCGCCTCCTCGTGCGCCGTGTCGTGGATGCGGTGGCCCACCGTCGGCATGACGTGCAGTTCCACGGGCACCGCTTTGTCCGAGGCGGACGAGGCAGCCACCACTCGCCGCGTCAAAGCGATGACGTCATCCGTGTTCACGCGCTCGTCCCGGTTGCCGATGCACACCCAGACATGCCGCCCCGCCAGCTTGCCGGCAGAGTGGGTCAACGCCAGCGCCCGGGTCGCCTTGTGTTTTTCCATGCCGGTGAACTCGCGGAGGGCGAGCAAGTTCGTCACCGGGGCGAAGGCGGCGACGCAGCGCACGCGCGGCTCGGCGGCGGCAAAGTGCAGGGCGATGAACCCCCCGCGCGAGGTGCCGCAAGCTGCGACCCGCCGAGGGTCGGTGTAGCCTTCCTTGATCAGGTGATCGAGCACTGCGGACGCTTTCGCCACGAAACCGGGCACCAGCATGTCGCCCTTCTCCAGCCGCACCCGCCAGCCACCCAGGCCGGTCTCTTTCGCGTTCTGGTCCTCGCCGTGACAGGGGATGTCCAGCGAGACACAAAGGTAGCCCTGCCGGCCCAGCAGCCGCCCCACCTTGTTGAAATCGGCGTTGCGCAGGCTTTCCTCCGCGCCGGTAGCAAACACGAACAGAGTAGGAGCCGGAGACTTGCCCTTGGCGCCCTGCAGGGCGAAGCGAACGCCGCTCGGCGTGCGGTGAACCGTGATGATCGGCTTGTCTTCTGCCCAGGCCCACGAAGGGGCAACCAGGGCCAGGAAGACCGCACCACCCCACAGCATCGTTGACGTTCTCATGATCCTGTCTCTTGAAGAAGAAGTGAGGCGTCATGCCGGAAGGATTCCTCGATCCGCATGGTCAAGTCGCCTCGCCTGTTGTCCAGTGCTGAGGATCAGTATAAACTACAAACGATGGGAGTTGAATCAGACCTGACGGCGCTGGCATCACCCCGGTCGTTCAGTGGCAGAACGAGGTCCTCATCTCGCGGAGCGAGATGACTACGATGAAGAGAAGATCATCTCGCGGAGCGAGATGACTACTTTCGCCTTGTCGCTCAGGCGGCGAGGACCGAGGGCGGCAACGGATCTGTCTCTTCCAACAGCAGGCGGATGAGGCGGTCGAGTTCGTCCTTCAACTCGTCGCGCTGGCGTGTCGTGATGTCGCCCTGACGGCGGAGACGGAACAGTTCCTGTTGCTGCCTCTCCTGCTCCCGCTGGGCGATCGCCTGGTGGTGCTCCCACTCGGTCTGCCGGACCGACAGGGCGCTCTCGCGCTCGACCGCGGCCTCGGCGCGTTGGTTGAGGTGGTGACCCTGCGCCCGCAGCCGGTCGGCCTCGACCTCCAGTCCCCGGCGACGCTCCGCCAGGCGACGCTCCGCCTCGGCGTGCAACGCCGCCAGCTGACGACGGAGTTTCGCGATCTTCTTTTCCGCCGCCGCCGAGTTCTCCGAGCGACCGACCAACTCGAGCTGGAACTGCTCCAGAGCCAGCTTCCGCTCCGCCAGTGCTCGCTGCTGTTGTCCCAGCTCGCCCGAGCGGCGCTCGTATTGCTGGCACAGTTCGGCGTAGTAGCGCTGCGTCTGCCGACAGCGCTTCAATTCGCGACTGAGCCGATCGAATTCCTCCTTGCGCCGCAGTGCCCAGCGGTTGCGCAAGCCGTCCAGCTGTTCCTGACGCTTCGCCGCGAGGGCCTCCGCCGTCTCGACCTGGACGACCAGGGTGGCCCGCTCGCTGCGCCATGCCGATGAGTCGGCCATCAGCTGTGCCTGCCAGGCTTCCAACCGCTCGCGCTGGCGGGTCAGATCCTGTTGCTGCTCGCGCAGGGCGTTGACCGTGGCGGTCAACTCCTGCTCCTGTTCGACGAGGTCCCGTTCGCGCTGCGCGAGCTGGTGGGTTGCTTCCTCGAGCCGGGGAAAGAAGCCCGTGTACTCCGCTTGCCAGTCCTGCTGCGTGAGAAGAAAGCGCTCCCACTGCTCCGCCAGCCGCAGTCGCTGGTCGGCGAGGTCCCCTGCCAGCGCTTCGAGCCGGGCAAGGCACGCTCCCTGCTCGTCCTGGGGCGAACCCGTCGAGGTCCCGCAGCCGGCGACCGTATTTGAGGAAACAGGAGGGACGAGGACGGCCATCGGGGCAAGGGCGGGTTCCGGGCGGCCCTGCTTCCGGGCGAGTTCCTTTTCGTGCTCGGCAAGCTTGTTCCGCAGATTGCGGACGCGGGTCTCCAGTCCCTGCGCCTCCTTCTCGCGAGCGGTCCGGGCAGCGCGGGATTGGCTGTCCTGAACCGCGAGCACCCGCTGGGCGGCGGACAGCGCGGCGAGGCCTTCGCTCAACTCCTGGCGCTTGCGGGCGAGTTCGGCCTCCTCTGCCCGCCGGGCGGCCTGCCACTCGCGCTGAGCCCGGCGCAGCTCGCCCCAGCCGTCCTGAATCTGTCGCTTGCCCAGTTCCGCTTCGCCATTGAAGCGCAGCTGGGCCTGGACGAGGGCCGCTCGTTCGACCTGGAACCGTTCGCCGTTCCGGGCGACTACCTGCTCGCGGTGGCGGAGGGCCTTCTCCTGCGCGGCCCAGTGACGTTTCCAGCGGCGGCGCAGGCGGCGGCGCAACTCGGTGAGGCGCTGTCGCTCGCGCTTTGCCTGGTGAAGTTCCCGGGCCGCCTGTTCGCGGTCGCGGGCCGTCTCCTCCAGCCGGGTGCGCCGCTCTTGCTCGAACTCGGCCCGCTCGCGGTGCAGCTGCGCCTGTTCGCGGCGGACGTCTTCCTGCGCGGCGACGAGGCCGCGCCGCCGCTCCTCGAGATGGGCGGCGAGCTGTTCCTCCTGCTTCTCCAGGGCAGCGCGGCGCTGCTGGAGCCGGTTTTCTTCCTCGAACAGGGCGGCCTGCTGGGCGGCAACGGCCGCCGCCTGGACGCGGAGGGCCTCCGCCTCTGCCTGCCGCGACGCGGGCTCGGGCAGCGGAGCGCTTCCCGCCGGGGCCTGGCAGTTCACGCGGAACTCGAACGGGCCGACGGTGAGAGCGTCGCCGTCGGCAAGCAGGCAGGTGGTCACGCGCTGGCCGTTGACGAACGTGCCGCTGCCGCTGTCGAGATCGCGCAGCACCAAGCCGGCTGGCGTTTGGAGGATGGCACAGTGCAGCGGGTTGACGTCCTCGACATTGAGGCGGAGGTCGCAGCCGGGAGATCGGCCGATCAGGTTGAGGGTAGCGGACAGGGGACGGCGGGCCCCGGCGAAGCGGCCGTTCTGGACGACCAACTCCCCCGCGGTGAGCGCGGGCGCGGGCGGCGCGGCCTCTCCTGACAGCGGGGGGGCGTTCGGTTCCATCCGGCCGGTCCTCGAACAGCGGAGCTTCAGGGCTCCCTTTTTATCGGCACGGAACTGAAGCAAACTTGAACTTGATCCGGTCCCGGGGGTGCTTCCCGATGTTGGCGAGCGGGGAGTGTCAACCCCCTCGCTGGCCAAATTCGAGAGGGACGCCCCTTCTTTCCATCTGCAATCTCAAGTCTGCAATCAGATAATTCCCTGCCGGCGCAGGGCCTCGACGTGTACTGCGTCGAGGCCGAGCAGGTCGCGCAGGACCTCGTCAGTGTGCTGCGACAGGCGCGGCGGGGCGGCGGGGACCAGCGGCGGGCCGCTCAGGTGGAATGGCGAGCCGACCAGCTCGACCGGGTTGCCGTCCGGGTCACGAGCCGTCATGCGCAGGCCGCGTGCCGCCGCCTGGGGGTGGGCCAAGAGGTCCGCGTAGGTCCAGACCGGGGCGTGCGGCACGCCGGCGGACTCCAGCACCGGCTCCCACTCTGCCGTCGCACGGGTTCGCATGACTTCCTCGACCAGCGGCACCAGGACGGCACGATTGCGGACGCGGAGCGGGTTGGTGGCGAACCGCGCGTCGGCAGACAGGTCGGGGCGTCCGGCCGTCTCGCAGAAGTGTTGCCATTGTCCGTCGTTTCCCACCGCCAGCACCAGCCAGCTGTCGGCGGTGGCGAAGAGTTGGTACGGGACGATTTGCAGGTGGGCGTTGCCCTGCCGCGCCGGGACACTGCCACTGGTCAGGTACGCCTGGACGACGTTGACCTGGGCGGCGACGGCGCAGTCGAGCAGGGCGAGGTCGAGGGCGTAGCCGTGACCGGAGTGTTGGCGGGCGTGCAGGCAGGCGAGGACGCCGACGGCAGCGAACAGCCCGGTCAGCACATCGGTAACCGCCACGCCGACCTTGCACGGCGGACCGTCGACCGGGCCGGTGATGCTCATCAGCCCGCTCAGCGCCTGGATGGCGAAGTCGTATCCCGGCCGCTCGCGCAGCGGTCCCGTTCGCCCAAAGCCAGAGATTGAGCAGACGATCAACCGCGGGTTGAGCGCGTGCAGCTGCGCCGGGTCGAGTCCCAGCTTCGCGGCACTGTCGGCGCGAAAGTTCTCCAGCAGGATGTCGCTTCGACGAACGAGCCCGTGAAAGACCTCGACGCCTTCCGGCCGCGCCAGGTCGAGCGTGATCGCTTTCTTGTTGCGGTTGCAGGAGAGGAAATAGGCACTGAGCGGGCCAAGCCAGGGCGGGCCCCAGGCGCGCGTCTCGTCGCCCTGGCCGGGACGCTCTACCTTGATCACTTCCGCCCCGAGGTCGCCCAGGACCTGCCCGCAGAACGGGCCGGCCAGCACGCGCGAGGCGTCGAGGACACGGACCCCATGTAACGGCAATCCACTGTCGGCCATCTCAGTCAATAAGTCAATCAGTCGGTAAGTCGATAAGTCAGTACCCGGCTGGCAGAATCGGTTTCCCGTCTCGCTTCAGGCCGGGTGCTCTGGTATTCTAGAGAAAGCACGGTGAGCCGCCCGTCCCAGTCGTAGGGGCGGATACGGACTGATCGACTTACCGACTGATTGACTTATTGACTGAAATGCACCCGAGCGAACACAGCCTCCAGGTCTACGAGGAACTGGCCGACACGTTCGACCAGCAGCAGAATCATACCCTGCGCGACCAGTTTCTGCTGCTGGCGGCCGACGCGGCCCTCAGCGCCGGCCGCGACGATGAGGCGGAACGGCTGCGGCAGCGGCTGCTTTGGCTCAATCCGCACCACTCTGTCCGCGCCTACTCGTCGTTCGCCGAGGCCGCCGTTGCCCCCGGTATCCACGAGTACCTCGACCGGCTGCGCCAGAAGTATCCGCCCGACCAGGCCGAGGGGATGCTCGAGTCGGCGCTGCCGCACTCCGCGCCCCCCCCGCCGTCGGACATCCCCGCGACCCTGCCGCCGACGCCGCGCTCGAAACTGATGCCGTCTTCCCCCAGTCCCCCCGCTCGCGGGGAGGACATGTCGATCTACGGGGTCCGCCCCGACGAGCCGCCGCCCGTGGAGGAAGAGCCGCATCCGCTCAAGGTCTTCCATGGCACCAGCGACATTAGCGAGACGATGCCGCCGCCCCGGGCGCCGCGCCCGGCCGAGCGTCCCGGCGCCCGGCCGCCGGCCCGCCCGCCGGCTCCAGCAGGGACTCCCCCGCCGCGACGCCCCGATGAGCCGCCGCCCATCGCGGAGACGATTCCTCCGCAGCGGGGGGTTCCGCCGGCGCGTCGTCTTCCTACTCCGTCCGAACCACCGCCGGTCGCGGAGACGCTGCCGCCGCAGCGCCGGGTCGAGCCCGTTCCGCCTGCGGTGTCTGAAACGCTCCCGCCGCGCCGCACCGCCCTCCCGCCGGCCGGCGCCTCGCTCCGGCTCGGCGCTCGCTGGCTCGGAACTCGACGCCGACAAACTGGCGGGCGGCGCCTGGGTCGGGGCCGCTCTCTTCGTCCTCGTCCTGGTCGGCGGCCTCGCCCTAGCCGTCGTCAGTCTCCTGCCGTAACTCCCTTAGCCCGACGCGCAAGCGAGGATTGACGTGTTCCTCGCTTGCGCGTCGGGCTAAGGGACGAGCGGTTCGTAGAATGTCCGCACGACCGGCCTTCATCGGAAAGCCGGCGACTGGACCGAACCGCCCTGGGCTCGACGATGCTCGGACGCCTGCGCTCGCTCCTCGAATTGATCCGCTTCAGCCACACGGTCTTTGCGCTGCCGTTCGCCCTCTCCAGCGCCGCGCTGGCCTGGCAGGACAAGCCCTTCCATGTCCTCGACCTGGTCGGTATCCTGCTGTGCATGGTCTTCGCACGCAGCGCTGCGATGGCGTTCAACCGCCTCGCCGACCGCCACTACGACGCCGACAACCCGCGCACCGCCGCCCGCCACCTGCCCAGTGGCCGTCTTTCGGTCCGGGCCGTGTGGCTGTTCACCCTTGTCTGCTCGGCGGGCTTCGTCGCCTCGACGCTGCTGTTCGTCCACACCTCGGACAACTGGTGGCCGCTCTATCTCGCGGGGCCCGTGCTGGGCTTTGTGTGCGCCTATAGCTACACCAAGCGATTCACCAGCCTGGCCCATTTCTGGCTGGGCGCTTCGCTGTTCCTGGCGCCGGTGTCGGCATGGATCGCCCTGCGCGGGCTGGAAGATTTGCGGGTGCCGGTGGTGCTGGGGCTGGCGGTGCTGTTCTGGGTGGCGGGGTTCGACATCCTCTACGCCTGCCAGGACGTCGACTTCGATCGCAAGGCCCGCCTGCGGAGCGTGCCTGCGCGGCTCGGCGTTCCCGCCAGTCTGCGTATCGCCCTGGGCTGTCACCTCGTCATGGTGGCGCTGCTTCTCGGCCTGTTCTGGACGTCGCCGCACCTCGGCGTCGTGTACCTGACGGGCGTTGGCCTCGTCGCGGTGCTGATCGGCTGGGAGCACTGGCTCGTCCGCCCCGACGACCTTAGCCGCGTCAACCAGGCATTCTTCCAGGTCAACGGCATCATCAGTGTCGGGCTGTTCGTCATCCTGCTCGTGCAGCTGGCCGTCAACGCGAGCGGTTAGCGCTCGTGGGAACCTTGCTTTACGAGAGTCAGGCGAACGCCCCCACGCGCTCCAGAAACTCCGCGTTGGAATCCACCCGCGATAGCTGCTTGATCAGTTGCTCCATCGCCATGACGGGATGCAGCTTGGCCAGCGCCCGCCGCAGCAGGGTGACGCGCTGGAGCACCTCCGGCGGCAGCAGCCGCTCCTCCTTGCGCGTGCCCGACTGCTGGATGTCCATTGCCGGGAAGATGCGGCGGTCGGCCAGGCGACGGTCCAGCACCAGTTCCATGTTGCCGGTGCCCTTGAACTCCTGGAAGATCACCTCGTCCATGCGCGAGCCCGTGTCGATCAGGGCAGTGCCCATCACCGTCAGCGAACCGCCTTCCTCGAAGACGCGCGCCGAGCCGAACAGCCGCTTGGGCACCTCCAGCGCCCGTGAGTCGACGCCGCCCGACATCGTCCGGCCACTGTTGCCGACGTTCTTGTTGTAAGCCCGCGCCAACCGCGTCAGGCTGTCCAGCAGGACGAACACCTGCCGCCCCTGCTCGGCAAGGCGCTTGGCTCGCTCGACGACGATCTCGGCGGTGCGGACGTGGCTGGCCGAGTCGCCGTCGAAGCTGCTGGCAACCACCTCGCCGCGGCCCGTCGCGGCGATGACACGGCGGATCTCCGTCACCTCCTCGGGCCGCTCGTCGATCAGCAGCATGATGAGACGCATCTCGGGATGGTTCTGCGCCACGGCCTGGGCGATGTGCTGCAAGAGGATCGTCTTGCCGGTGCGTGGGGCGGCCACGATCAGGCCGCGCTGTCCCTTGCCGATGGGCGTCAGCAGGTCCATGACGCGCGTCGTCAGCGGCTCCTTGTCGGTTTCGAGGGTGATCTGCTCGTGCGGATCGATGGGGGTGAGATCGTCGAAGTTGCGACGAACGAAGCGGTCGGGGGCCTGCTCCTCGATGGCTTCGAGGCGAGCCAGGCGTGGGCCCTTGTTCGGACCGCCTCCCTCGGCGGGGCCAGCCAGGAGCAGGCCCTCGCGCAGGCGGTGTTTCTGAATCAGCGGCGCGGGCACGTAGGCGTCACCCGGCTGCGGAGAGTAGTTGCGCGCGGGGCTGCGCAAGAAGCCGAAGCCCTTAGGGTGCATTTCGAGCACCCCGCGAGTCAGGTTGTTATCGCGAGCCATGAGATTCCTTCGTGACGCAGGACCCGGCGAAAAAGAGAGGGACCGCCTCGTGGTGGGGCAGGCATCTTGCCTGCCGAGCTTCAGGCAGGCATCTTGCCTGCCGAGCTTCAGGCAGGCAAGATGCCTGCCCCACGTACGTACGGGACGGGCAGGAGCCGTCAATCCGGTCGCCGTTCACTGGTCAGACTTTGCGGTGCCTGGTCGTGGCCTTCGAGGGTGCCGTCCAGCAAGGGCGTCAATTCCGAATCATTGAAGAGATGCAGGGCCTCTTTCTGCATAATCTGGAGCACGCGCCCCAGCAGGCGGATTTCGACCTCAGCGTGGCGACTAGCGTGCATCTCGAAGAAATGCCACAGCGCCCGCGCGTTGGCCGTCCAGAAGATCGTCGTTTCCGTCGCGTTGGGGAGGACGCTGCGCGCCGCCTGCTGGGGCCTCTTGCGGCCGAGCGTCCGATCGGGCTCATCCTTTGAACTTATTCGCCAGTCCGTCGACGAGCTTTACAGAAGCCAGAGGGGCGTGGGCGACCGCGCTGAGCCAAAGAGAGTGTAACTCCGGGTCGTCCGCAATGCAATCGGGCTCCCATGTATTGTCGATCCGTCAACGTAGCACTGGCGCACACGATGTAACGGCAGGAGAGGATTCTCGCAAGAGCAGTGCCAAGGGCGCGACACGCGCGGACAAGCAATCCTTTCAATCATCATACTGGGCGGCGGGCCGAGATCAACCCCGTTTCCGGGGCCGTGACCGTGCGGGTCGTCTTTTCTTCCCGGCGGCCAGACAATAAACTGGCCGACCGGTGTGGCCCCGCCCTGCGCGGGGCGAACGTGTACTTCCTTCCAACAACCAAGGGGATCTGATGCGCGTGTTGCGATCGATGGTGCTGGGTTGCGGGCTCCTCCTCGCCGGCCCGGCGCTTGCCCAGAACCAGGACAGCACCAAGCTGATCGTCGGCAAGTGGGAAACGTCCCAGAAGGTCGGCGACAAGGACATCAAGGTGGTGGTCGACTTCGCCAAGGATGGCAGAACGGTCGTGGTGACGGTCCGCGACGTCAGCCTCTCCGGCACGTACCAGGTCAAGGAGGGCGGCAAGGTCGAGGTGGAGCTGAACCTGAAGGACCGGACCTCCAAGGGCACCTACGAGGTCAAGGCGACTCCCGACACGCTGGAGCTCAAGGACAGCAACGGCAAGGTCGACAAGTTCAACCGGGTGAAGTGAGCGGCGCTGGCAAGCGGGGGGATTTGCCCTTCCTTCCTGTCTCTTCTATTCGTAGGAAAAGCAACAAGGAGAGACGCACGCGCGTCTCGGTTCGGTCGCCCACAGCACGAAGGGATCAACGTCATGCAGGCACTGCGTGGGCTGGTGGTTAGTTGCGCTGTTCTTCTCCTGGCCGGACAGGTGTACGGCGACCCCACCAAGGACGATGCCGCGAAACTGCTCATCGGCAAGTGGGAAACCAAGCAAAAGATCCGGGACAAGGAGGCCACGGCCATCCTCGAGTTCACCAAGGACGGCAAGCTGAACATGAAATTGACCGCGCAGGATCTCGACCTGACCCTGACCGGCAGTTACAAGCTCCTTGACGAGAAGACCCTCGAACTGACGGTCACCGTCATGGACAAGACGAGGACCGAGAAACAGAAGTTCAAGGTTTCCAAGGACACGCTGGAGCTGATCGATAAGGAGGACAAGTCCCAGAAGTTCAACCGGACCAAGTAAGCGACCAACGCCGGAGAGAACGCGCCGGGGCGGGCGTGAGGCCTCACGCCC
>JACOUH010000341.1 GCA_016177925.1 Planctomycetota bacterium
CAAGCCGCCGCCATGGGTGCGAGCGAGACAACCAGACCGCCAAGGGTGTGAGCGGCTACCGCTTGTTTCTCTCGTTCGTGCTTCTCGGCTACCAGCGAATGTCCGCCTGAACCGGCTGACGGTGCATGTCTTGTCGCTTGGCAATGGGCCAGGCTCGCAGTTCGCCGACCAGTTCAACCAGACCGGACACGGCGGCCTCAAACAGGATTCTCCCTTTCTCGGCGGTGGCCTTGGTAGGATCGCCATGGACGCCCGTCTGCGTCCAGCGGCCCCAGAAATCGTTGAAGCGTACCGGGTAGTTCCGCGTGCTGTCGCTGCTGACATACTGGCCCATGCGGTCGTTCTCTTCGACGGCCAGCTCCATGCGCACGCGTTCGGGGGCAAGGTGCAAGTAGAGCGAGGTCTCGAACTCGTCGGCGTGGGCCATCACCGGGGACTCGCGGATCGGCTCGAACGCCTTGAGTAGGAACGCCGCATAGCCGGTTGCGAAGCAGAGGGAACTGGTTTCGAGCACCGTCTTGCGGGCCACGAGATCGATCAGCGGGGTGTTCGAGCCATGACCGTTGACAATCAAGATTTTCTGGAAGCCGTGGTAGGCAACGCTCTTGGTAATGTTCAGGCAGAAGGCGAGGAAGGTTTCCGGTTCGATGTGGATGGTGCCGGGAAAGTCGATGTGATGCAGATTCAGCCCGTAGGCGACGGGGGGAAGCACGAGCACCTGGTCCGCGGCCCGGCGGCCGACCTCCAGACAGACCGATTCGCACAGGAACAGGTCGACATCCAGCGGCAGGTGCTTGCCGTGTTGCTCGGTCGAAGCCGTGGGCAGGATGACCAGCTTCTGGGCGGCAATCGCTTCGTTCATCTCGGGTCAGGTGAGACGGTTGTAGCGGTACTCGGTCTGAGCGTTCGCGGGCATCGTTATTGCTCGGTTGGTGTGCAGGGTAGGACAGCCCCGGGGCGTTGGCTGGCGGGTGCCGAACCGCTCGACAAGGATTTCTTCCACGGATGATTGTTGCTCAAGGATCGACGTCTGTCCGATCGTACACCCCGTGTGAGCATGCGACAACAAAAAAGCGCTGGGACGCTGCAGTGGCTGCAGTGGTCCAGGAGCGCGCGGACAGGTCAGTGCTCGATCTGCATCCACTCCGGAGGGACGGCCTCATACTTCGAGTACATCTCGTCACGATCAACCGGATCGAAGTCGAGGCCGGCGGTCCGTAGTTCGGCTTCCACGACGTCGACGACATCTAGCCGGGCGAGGTACTGCCGCGACCATCGATCGCCGGCCTCCTCGAAGGACGTCGTCTCGGCGTAGACCTTCTCGAAGTCGGGTTTGCGATTGCGCAACAGGCGGGTCCAGAACTGGCTCAGGCGCGACGCGAAGTCGGCCTGAGCCTCGCCGGGTCGCGACAGTACCGTGATGCAGACATACTCGTCCATGTGGGGCCTCCTCGTTGCGATGGTTCTTCTTGCCTCTGCCCCGAGGGGAGAGGGCTCTTCTTCTCCCCTCGCCCCTGCTTCGGGGGAGAGGGGTTGGGGGTGAAGGGGAAAGGGCGAGGGAAAGGCGCTGGCAATTCCGCCCTCATCCTCCGACAATGATGCTGTCATCCTTTCTACCACAGCAAAGGAGGAGAAGTCGCCATGCACCGAGTGGTCCTCGCACTGTCCATCCTACTGACCGTCCTCGGCCTGTCGCTGCTGCCAGGCAGCGTGCCGGCTCCTGCCGATGCGGCAAAGCGCCCCGTCGCTCGCCCGGCGGACTGGGCGAACACGTTTTCCATCGTCGCCTACGATCCCAAGACTCAGGAGTGGGGCGTCGCCGTGGCGTCGAAGTACCTGGCCGTCGGCGCGGTGGTGCCGTTCGGCAAGGCGGGCGTCGGGGCCATTGCAACGCAGAGCGCCGTCAACATCACCTATGGTCCCAAGGGACTGGAGTTGCTGGCGCAGGGCAAGTCGCCGGAGGAGGTCGTCAAGACACTGACCGAGGCCGACGAGGGCAAGGAGTACCGCCAGCTCGGCGTCGTCGACGCCAAGGGCAACGTGGCGAACTTCACCGGCAAGAGCTGCAACGCCTGGGCCGGGGCGAAGTCAGGCAAGCACTATAGCTGCCAGGGCAACCTGCTGACCGGCGAGAAGGTGATCGAGGAGATGGCGAAGGCTTTCGAGGCGGCGGAGGGCCCCCTGGCCTGGCGGCTGATGGCGGCGCTGGAGGCGGGCGAGAAAGCCGGCGGCGATAAACGCGGCAAGCAGTCGGCGGCGATCCTGGTGGTGCGCGAGGGCGCCGGGCCCAACCGCAGGGGCGACCGCTATCTCGACTTCCGCGTCGACGACCACAAGGAGCCCGTGACCGAACTGGCCCGCATCCTCGCGCTGCGATTGCGCCGGCCGGCGAAGTGAAACCGAGAACCACCATGACCGAAGAGAACAAGGCGCTGACGCGGGTCAGCATCTCGCTGGAGAACACCCTGCTCGACGCGTTCGACCGGCTCATCACGGCCCAGGGCTACGACAACCGCAGCGAGGCCATCCGCGACCTGATCCGGGCGCGGCTGATCCACGAAGGAGCCGAACAGCCCGAGGGCGAGCAGGTCGTCGTCGTCACGCTCGTCTACGACCATCACGCCCGCGAACTGGCGGCGAAACTGATCGACAAGCAGCACCACCATCACGGCCTGGTCGTGTCGACCCTGCACGTTCACCTCGGCGAGCGCCATTGTCTGGAGGTGTCGGTCCTGCGCGGCCCGGCGAAGGAGGTGCGCCACCTGGGCGAGGAGCTGCTCGCCACGCGCGGTGTGCTGCACGGCGACATCCAGTTCGCCGGCGGCGAGGAGGCCCTCAGTCGCTGGTGATCAGAAGACTGTTTCCCGAGCCCCTCTCCGCTTCGGGGAGGGGGGGTCGGGGCTGTTGTCTTTGCCCGAAAGACGCCTTCTGAGAAATCGCCGGCTGAGGGTTTGGTGCATGACTTTGGATCAAGACGGAGTCGGTCGAGCAGGCCGACGCAGACCCCTCCGCGCCCGCGAGGTCCTGGGAAACCCTTGCAATCGCGTCTGGATCGGGGATGATAAGACTCCGTCGTCGCCCGGTCCTTCCCCCACCCCGGAGTATCACCATGTCTACCCTGAACCGCCGTGACTTCCTTGCCGGCGCCGGCCTCGCCGCCGGCGCCCTCGCCGGCCTCCCCGCCTCTGCCGCTCCCTCGCCGAAGCCGGCCGCGCTGAAGTTCAAACTCGGAATGGTCACCTACAACATCGCCGCCGCCTGGGACCTGCCGACTCTCCTGGACGTCTGCAGGAAGGTCGGCCTGGCCGCAGTCGAGTTCCGCACCACGCACAAGCACGGCGTCGAACCATCACTGAACAAGGAGCAGCGCCGCGACGTCCGCAAACGCTGCGCCGATGCTGGCGTGCTCATCTCGGGCTGCGGCAGCGTGTGCGAGTTCCACTCGCCCTTGAAGAGCATCGTCAAGAAGAACGTCGAGACGTGCAAGGAGTTCGTCGAACTGGTCGCCGACATTGGCGGCCGCGGCGTCAAGGTACGGCCCAACGGGCTGCCGCCGGGCGTGCCGGAGGAGAAGACACTGGCGCAGATCGGCAAGGCGCTGGTGCTGTGCGGCAAGGCGGCGGCCGATGCCGGCGTCGAGATCCAGGTCGAGGTCCACGGCCGCGGCACCGCCGAGCCGTCACGCATGAAGACGATCATGGAGCAGTGCGGCCATCCCGCCGTCGGCGTCACCTGGAACTCCAACCCTGAGGACGTCAAGGACGGCAGCGTCGCGGCGTCGTTCCGCATGCTGTGGCCGTGGGTGCGCAACTGTCATATCAATCAGCTCTACAAGGACACCACCGGCGAGTACCCGTACCGCGAGCTGTTCCGGCTGCTGCGCGAGAACGGCTACGAGCGCTTCACCCTGATCGAGCTGGGCAAGGCGATGCCGGACGTCGACTCGGGCACGGAGCTGCTGCGTTACTACAAGGCACTCTGGACCGAGCAATGCCGCTGATCGAGTTTCTTCCAACGCCGGCACGACCCCGCCACTGATTCGTCACGAGACACCAGCCACGCGGCAGAAGACCGTCTTCAGGTATCGTCCTTCGGGTACATGGATGAGGAACGGGTGGTCGGGGCCGGCGCCGCCGACATGCAACACCTGGACCTGCCGCCCCGCTTGCCACGACGCCCGCCGCAGTGTCTCCAGGAAGTCCGCCTCGCTCACCAGTCCCGTACACGAGCACGTCAGGAAGATCCCGCCCGGCACCACCGCCTGCAGCGCCAGCCGGTTCATGTCCAGGTAGCGACGCAGGGCGTAGTCGACTTCCTCGCGATCGCGCGTCTGCTTCGCCGGGTCGAGCACCACCACGTCGAAGCGCTGGCCGTTCGCTATCGTCTCGCGCAGCCACGGGAACAGGTCCGCCTGGACGAACCGAACCCGCGCCTGGTTCAGGTTGGCGTTCTGTTTCGCCAAGCCCAGCGCAAGTTCGTCGAGGTCCACGCCCACCACCTCGTCAGCGCTGCCGAGGACCTTGGCGTAAACGGCGAAGCCGCCCGTGTTGCAGCACAGGTCGAGTACGCGCTTGCCGCCGCAGAATGACGCCAGCAGCCGCCGGTTGTCGCGCTGATCGAGGAAGAAGCCCGTCTTGTGTTTCGTCCCCGGCGCCACGCGAAAGCGCACGCCGTTCTCGGTGATGACCTCCGGCGGCGGCGGTTCCGGCTCGCGGCAATCGAACGACTCCTGCTTCTGAACGTGTTCCTCGGCGAACCAGTAGAAGCGACTGTCCGGGATCAACGCCGACAGGGCGTCCTGGATCGTCTGACGGAAGCGGTACATCCCCGCCGAAAAGAACTCCATCACCAGCACGCCGCCAAAGCGATCGACCACTAGCCCGCTCAGCCCATCGCCCTCCGAGTGGACCAGGCGATAGGCGTTGCTCACGGCGTCGAGCTTCAGCCAGTCGCGACGCAGGCCGACACAGCCCTCCAGGCGGCGGGCGAAGAAGGCGGCGTCGATGGGTTCGTTGGCGTCGGAGGTGAGCACGCGCAGGGCGATGCGCGAGTGGCCGTTGTAGAAGCCGCGGCCGACCCACTGCCCGTCGCGGTCGACGATGTCGACGACGCTGCCGGCGGGCAGCTTCGTCTCGGGCTTCTCCACCATCTTCTGAAAGATCCACGGATGGGCGGAGCGACGAACGATTTTCAGGCGGACCTGGGGCAGCGGAGCGGAGACGGAGACTTCGGGAAGTGCCATGAGGTTCTGTCCCGGCGGGCGGGACGGTTGCGTATGCGCCGCTTGCG
Organism: Planctomycetota bacterium; assembly: GCA_016177925.1. Classification (GTDB taxonomy): domain Bacteria; phylum Planctomycetota; class Planctomycetia; order Gemmatales; family Gemmataceae; genus JACOUH01. The sequence goes on from JACOUH010000341.1 coordinate 5,290, forward strand.
GCTTTGCACCTCGTGCAAAGCCGCAAGCGGCAGACAGTTTATTGCTTCTTCAGGAAGAGTTTGTCGATCTCCGTATCGGTGAGTTTCTCCTTGCCGTCGTTGGCGTCGACGACCAGGGCCGTCCCACTCGGTGTCAGCCAGACGAGGCGGTTGCCCAGGCGGAAGACGTCCTTGGCCTGCTCGTGCCGCTCGAGGATGCGGAAGTAGGCCTCGCCCTGGGCCTTGACGACCAGCGCCGGTGACTTCTCCTTGAACGCCGTGTCGATCCATACGCCGCCGACAAACTGGAAGACGCACTCGCCGACGTGCCGCTGCGCGAGCAGGCCGAGGCGCTTCTGCTCGCGCAGCTTGCCCAGCTCGATGGACAGATCGACGCCGAGTTTTCCGGTCTTCACGGCATCATTCTGCCCGCGTGCCAGTGCTTGCGCGGCCTCCTGGTAGAGCTTGGTCAGGCGAGCGGTCTCCTCCTGATCTTCCTTCCCCGAGCCAGTCGGCGGGGCGACGAGGGAGTTCCCGTCAAGACCAGCCCGCCGGATGGCCTGCGCGAACGCAAGGACTTTCACCGGCGCCGCGGTAGTGGCCGGCGTCGTCTTCGCGGCGAGCGCGGGCGGAAGCAGGCCGCCCGGGAATCCGCCCTGGAACCCGCCCTGAAAGCCGAACTGTCCGCCGAAGCCACCGCCGAAGTTGCCGCCGCCGAAGCCGCCCTGGCCGCCGCCGCCGAAGCCGCCGCCACCACCGCCGCCGCTGAAGCCACCGCCTTGGAAGCCCTGGAAGCCTTGGAAGCCGCCGATGCCGCCCTTGCCGAAGCCGAACTGTCCGCCGAACTGCCCGACCATGCCGCCGAACCCGGTTTGCCCACCGAATTGTCCGCCGAAGCCGACGGCGGGGCGGTCCCCGGGCGTCGCTTTCAGGGGGGCGGTCTGCTGGAGGACGGCCTCATCCGGGACGACAAGATAGCTGGTGTAAGGCGTGGTGATGCCGTACTTCTTGGCGAGAGCGACGACCTCACTGACGAGTTCCTTGTTCTCGCCAGTGGCGCGGATCTGATCCAGGAGATAGCCGACCTTGCGCCGCGCCCACAGGTGCTCCACGAACTCCTTGCCGTCGCTCGTCTTCTCGGGGAAGGTCAGCTCGTAGACCAACTCCTTCTTCTCCTTGCCGACGGTCCCGGTCAGCTTGATCGCCGCCGGCCCCTTGCCGGTGTAGCGGCCGAGAACGACGAGCTGGCTGCCGTGGAACAGGTCCGGCAGCTGTGGCGGATACACCTCCTTGATCTGCACGTCGCCCGTGTTAGCCAGCTTCAGATTGGTCAGTACGGGATGGCTGATCTTCGTGTACATCCCGCTGACCTTGATCTCGATGTCCTCGGCCGGCCGCACGTAGGTCGGCCGAGCCCGCGTCTTGTAGGCGAGCTGGTCGAGCAGCGTGGCGTTGACGTCATCGCCGACGCCGAAGGTGAAGATGCGCGTGTTCGCCGTGTTCTTGGCGATGGTGTTCTTGAGGATGGCCTCGGGGCTGGTCTTGTCACCCTCGCCGACGGTCGGCAGGCCATCCGTGAAGAAGACGATGGTAAAGGTCCTGCTCTCGTCCTTGGGCCGAAACTCCAGGGCGGCCTCGAGGGCGTCGTAGATGGCGGTGCCGCCGGTCGCCTCCAGTTCATCGACCCACTTCTTCGCCTGCGCGACCTGGTCTTTGCCGGCCTCGGTCAGGCCGTCCTTGTACTTGTTGACGACGGTGGCGAAGTTGATCAGCCCGAAGCGGTCCTTCTCGGCGAGGTTGTTGAGGCAGGATTTGAGCGCCTTGCGGGCCTGCTCCATCTTCTCGCCAGCCATGCTCCCGGAAGTGTCGAGGACAAGGATCA
>JACOUH010000342.1 GCA_016177925.1 Planctomycetota bacterium
CCAACTCCCCCGCCTCACCCCCTCCGCCATCCTCCACACCCCAACACCCCGTCACGCCGGGGAGTTCCTTGGGAGCCTCCCATCCCGCTGCGCGGGGCCCTTGACGGCAAGGAACTTGCGTTTCGCCGACGCCGCATGTCTGCTATGAGGTGCCCCGCCGCGCGGCGGGGTGAGGCACGGCATGCGGGTCGCGAAGGCCGTCTTGTCACTGGTGCCGACCTGTCCCGTGACAGGCCTTGTGCCCGAACGTTAGCCTGGCCTCGGGGGTTCTTGGCCTTGTCTGTGGTGGCTCATCCAGCCGCGCCGCGCGGTGGCTAACAACCGCGCGATGCCCCGGGAGTTGTCGCCCACGCGACCTCTCCGGACCAGCGCCGCTGCATGCCCTGCGCGGCGGGCTGGCTGTTGACCCCGTTCGGGAGATTAATCAGTCCCCAACCCCCGCGCCCGCTACCGTACCTCTTGTAGCCCCACGTCTCCTGGCGGAGCGGGCGGGTCTTCCCGACCCACTCCAGGAGGTCATTATGGCACGGCGTAAGAAGTCTCGCAATCAGGCGGTGCCGGCTCCGGCATTGCCCCAGTCGCTGGAGCAGGTCAACCTTCACGCGGCCGGCATCGACTGCGGCGCCACGGAACACTACGTCGCGGTGTCCGACGATCGCGACCCACAGCCGGTGCGCAAGTTCGGCACCTTCACCGCCGACCTGCTGGCCCTGGTGCAGTGGCTGCTGCAGTGCGGCATCACCACGGTGGCGCTGGAATCGACCGGCGTGTACTGGATTCCGCTGTACGAACTGCTGGTGACCCACGGCATCGAGTGCCTGGTGGTGGACCCGCGTCGCTTGAAGAATGTGCCCGGCCGCAAGACCGACTGGCTGGACTGCCAGTGGATTCAGAAGTTACACACCTTCGGTCTGCTGCGTGGCTCGTTTCGCCCCGATGACGAGATCTGCGTGCTGCGTTCCTACATGCGGCAGCGCGACACGCTGGTGCGCTACGCGGCTCAGCACATCCAGCACATGCAGAAGGCGTTGGAGCAGATGAACCTGAAGCTCACCGAGGTGATCTCCGACATCACTGGCGTGACCGGCCTGCGCATCATTGACGCCATCCTGGCCGGCGAGCGCGACCCGGAGACGCTGGCGGCACTGCGTCACGAGAAGTGCCAGAACGACGAGGCCACGATCGCGCTGGCGCTAGAGGGCAACTGGCGCGAGGAACACCTGTTCGCGCTGCGGCAGGCCGTGGAATTGTACCGCTTCTACCACCAGAAGATCAGTGAGTTGGACCGGCAGATCGAGACGTACCTGCAGAGGCTGCCGGACAAGAGCGGCGGGGAGATCATCGAGCGCTCGCGGCCGCGCAGCCGGTCGCGCAACGAGCCGGCGTTCAACGTGCCGCAGTACGTGCTGCAGTTGAGTGGGGTCGATCTGACCACGCTGGATGGCTTCCGGTGCGGCTACAACATGCTGGACCTGCTGTCGGAGATCGGCACGGACATGAGCGCCTGGCCGGACGAGAAGCATTTTGCAAGCTGGCTGGGATTGTGTCCGGGGATCAAAAAGACCGGTGGGCGGTGGCTCTCCGGCGCGCGGCCTAAGAACGCCTGTCGTGCCGCGCGCATCTTCCGACTGGCGGCGTATGCGCTGTCGCGCGCGAAGTGTGCCCTGGGCGCGTTCTTCCGCCGCCTCAAAGCGCGGCTGGGATCGCCCAAGGCAATCACAGCGACGGCGCACAAGCTGGCACGGATCTTGTACCGCATGCTGAAGTACGGCAAGCCGTACGTGGACCAAGGCATGGAGTACTACGAGCAGAAGTACCGCCAGCGCGTGCTGAAGAACCTGAAGCGTCGCGCGGCGGAACTGGGCTTTGAATTGGTGGCGGTGGCGGCGGCGGCTGCGAACTAACGCGGTCGCAGCCCTGCGCCGGGACGCGGGCTGGAAACAAGTCGCAAACGTGTCCGGCCGGACACGACGAAGAAACTGCGCGCGGCGGCCGCTGCCGTCCGTGTTTTGCCCGACTCAACGGAGAGATCACGACCGCTGAACACCCGACCCAGCCTTCAACCAACTCCCCCGCCTCACCCCCTCCGCCATCCTCCACACCCCAACACCCCGTCACGCCGGGGAGTTCCTTGGGAG
>JACOUH010000070.1 GCA_016177925.1 Planctomycetota bacterium
TAGGCGATGAAGGCGCCCATCAACCGGGTCTTGCCGACGCCGGTGGCCAGAGCGAAGCAGAGGGAGGGGAAGTCACGCTCGAAGTCGGTGACCTCCGGGAACTCGGCCTGGATGGTGGCGAGGGCCTGGGCCGGGTCGGTGTCCTTGCTGAAATGTACCAGCTCGGCAAGCCGGGCGAGGATTTCGAGGGAGCGACGCTGCGGCGGGCGGAGGCTGAGGCGGCCGCTGATGGCGTTGATGTGACGGTTCATGGAGCGCAGGCTCAAACGGACTCGCCCCGGCCGGCGGAAAGGTCAGCCCTGGTCGGCGACGGAGTCGAACAACGGTGTATCGTCCTTGGTCCTGCGCCGGGCCCTGAGCGGCGGGGGCTCCTGCGCCCCTTCGTCGGCCGGCCGGCTGGGCAGGCTGGCGATCTGGAGACTGTAATCGTCCTTGCCAAACTCACAGCGGGTGAGCACGGCCTTGGGGATCTTCTTCAACGTCAGGTTGGCGAAGTCAGCCGCGTCGGCCTGAAACGCCTTGCAGCAGACGAGCAGGGAGCGGTCCGGCCCGACCTCGTCGCTCAGCCGGGTGAGCTGAGTCCTGGTCAAGGTCTGGGTAGTGGTGTAGATGAAGTCGCGCTCGCTGGAGTGGCCCTGCTGCCAGTAGACGGTATCGCTGGGGGCGTAGCTGAAGCCCATGTGCTTGCACATGGCCTCGGCCAGCATGGCGGCGTTGTACTGCTTGCTGATGACCCAGTTGCCGTGGGTGTCCCTCACGAGCATGGACGGGGCGAGGCGGTAGTAGCGGAAGCCACCGCCGCCCTTCCAGCCGACGGCCTCGGTGATGCCGCCGGGGTCGGCACCGTCGATGACCTTCTTCAGGCGGGGAATAATGTGTGTGTGGCAGTGTTCGCCGAGTTCTACCATGATCCAGCGGCGACCCATCTTGTGCGCCACCGCTCCGGTCGTACCCGACCCGGCGAATGAATCGAGAACCCAATCCCCAGGAGAGGTTGCAATTGTGAGGATTCTTTGCACCAGTCGCTCCGGCTTCGGGGTTGCGAAGGCGTTCCCTTCGCCGAACAGTTCCTTCGACTCGCCCGAAGCCTCCCGCGTGGTGCCAACATCTTCCCCGAACCATAGGGTTTCGGGGACTCGCCCTTCCTGATCGGAAAGGTAGATCTTCCGGACAATTCGTGTTTCGTGATCCCGGAAAACAATTGCCCCGGAGCGGATTTTCTCCGCCATGGTCTCTTTGCTCCACCTCCAGCCCTTCGGAGGCGGGGGAATCACGTTCCCTGAAGGCGTGGCAAGATCATAAATGAGATTGGGTCGGTACAACGAGTTACGAACATCGCCGGCACGCCAAGGGCCCTTGGGATCATTATCAGGGTTACTGTAATTCACGTTATGCTTTTCTTCACGCGGCAGATCTTGCAGAGCGAACGCATCGGAGCGGCAGTAGGCTAGCAGGTAATTGTGATGAACGGACAGCTTTCCCGAGTACCCTTTTCCCTGGATACTGTGCTGCCACACCACAGAGCCGAGGAAGTGCGCGCGACCGAATATCTCGTCACAAAGTACCTTGAAGTAATGCACTTCATTGTCGTCGAGGGCAACCCAGAACGACCCATCCATGGCAAGAAGCCTTTGGATGAGTTCGACGCGATCGCGCATCAGCGAAAGCCATAGGGAGTGCTCCAAACCGTCGTCATACTGTTCCCAGGCAGCGCCAGTATTGTAAGGAGGATCGATGAATACGCACTTGATCTTCCCCATGAATTCTTGCTCCAGCGCCTTCAGCGCAAGCAGGTTGTCGCCGAAGATCAGCCGGTTGTCGAAGAGATCCTTTTCGCCAACCCGATGCGCGGCGTGATAGGACCTCGCTGGATCTCCCACCAGGATGCGCGGCTCCAGGCGCGGCCGGTTCTCCTTGCCGATCCACGTCAGTTCGAGCTTGGTCTGCTTGCTCATACCACCTCCCAGCGGATGGTGAACAACTCGACGACACGGGCCGTGCTCTGCAACCGCTTCTCGACCTCAGCGATCAGCTCGCCCTTGCGAGCCTCGATCTCGTCCTCTGCCTCGAAGAGATCGCGGCGCTTCTCCTTGCGCTGGGCTTCCAACTCCTTTTTCTTCTTCTGGAGTGCCAGTTTCTCTTCGAGCGTCGGCGCCAGTCGGGCCTCACGGTCTGTCTGTTTAATCTCCGTATCGAGGTTCTTCAACTGAAAGTCCAGGCCGGCCTTGCGGTCGTCGGCCCAGCGGTTCAGCTTGTCGATCTCGCGCTCGAAGAACTCCCGGTTGCGGTCCGCGATGTCCTTCAGCGCGCGCTCCTCCTGGTGGCCAAGCTGAGCCTGGAGTCGGGCCCGGTCCTCCGCGGGCAGTTCCGCCCGGGCCATGACCTCGCCGCCGACCTCGAAGAGCTTGGCGCACACCTCGGGGGCCGGGGCGGGACCCTCGTCCGGGATCGCGGCGAAGAGCAGCCGATCCTCGTCCTCCAGTGACTCGACGGCCAGTTTCGCCACGGTTAGCCAGCCGGACCGGCCGACGAGGTCCGCCACCGCGCCGACCTTGCCGACGTGGGAGGAGTAGTCAAAGCGGACGTGGGCGGTGCGGAGGGCGCGGTCCCGGGCGCGGTCGAGGACGGCCTGGGCGAGTGGGTGGCCCAGGCGGTAGGCGTGCTGGCTCTCGGCTGCTCGGGCCTTCGTCACGAAGGAATAGGTCCCCTCCGGGACAACAGGCCAGCCGGGGCCGAGGCCGTGCAGGCGGAAGGCGTAGGAGCGCGGGAGGAAAGTAGCTTGCCCCCCGAGTTCGTGCCGCGTGAGGTTCCAGAGCCATCGCTCGGCCCGCGCCAGGTAGTTGTTGCTCTCCTCCTTCCTGAACTTGAGCCGCTGGTGGACCTCCTCGTCGAAATGCTCCAGGAGCAGCTCGCGAGTGCTGGCCATACGCGCGGCGACCTGTTCTTCCAACTCGGCGCGCAGCTGGGCAAAGGCGGCGTTGATCTCCTCGCGGCTGCGGCACGCCTGGTAGATCTCAGCGACGCGGCGCTCGAAGTCCACCCCCGATTCGAGGGCGCCAAGCACCTCGTCGGAGGAGCCGAAGACGCCGTCGAAGAGGCGGAATTGCTCCGAGAGCAGCTCGAAAACACGCTCGTCAGCGGCGTTGCCACGGTTGAGGAAGTTGATGACGACAACGTCGTGCTTCTGGCCGTAGCGGTGGCAGCGGCCGATGCGCTGCTCGATGCGCTGCGGGTTCCAGGGCAGGTCGTAGTTGACGACCAGGGAGCAAAACTGGAAGTTAACGCCCTCGGCGGCGGCCTCGGTGGCGACGAGGATGTCGGCGTGGTCGCGGAAGTGCTCGACGAGGGCCGCGCGCAGGTCCACGGCCTTGTTGCCGGTGACGGCGTCGTCGCCCTGGTGCCGCTGGAGCCAGGCGCGGTAAATCGCGGCGGAGCGGTCGTCAGCGTTGGTGCCGTTGATGGTCAGGGCACGGCCGGGGTAGTCGTCCTGCAGGAGACCGTAGAGGTACTCCTGGGTGCGGCGGGACTCCGTGAAGACGACGGCCTTGCGGCGGGCGCCCAACTCCTCGAGTTTGGCGAAGCCCTGCTTGAGGGCGGCCAGCAGGGCGCGGCCCTTGGCGTTCTCGAGGATCGAGGCGGCCAGGCAGCCGTATGCTTCCAGGTCACGGATCTCCGCAAGGACGTCGGCGTCGTGGTCGGGAGGGGGGGGCACGTCGCCGTCGGGTTCCGGCTCCCACTCTTCGGCCAAATCGTCCGCCGCCTCGTAATCGCTGAGCAGCCCCGCACCGGGCCCGCCAGCGGCGCCTACCAGCAACAACTCCTGTTCCGGGACGGCGAGCGCCTTGGCCTCCAGGATCTCCTCAACTCCCTCGGCGCTCGTCTCCTCGTCGAGAGCGGGGTGCGACAGGCCCTTGCGGAGGCGTTGGGCCAGCCCCCGCAGTGTGCCAGTGATGGCGTGGGAGGAGGAGGCGAGGACCTTGCGCAGGACAAGCGTCATCAGCTTCCGCTGGGCGGCGGGCAGGGCGAACAGCTTGTCGCGCTGGAGGTAGGCGGAGACCAGGTCGTACAGCTCCTGCTCTTTCTGCGTGGGAGTGAATTCCTGCGTGATGGGGATGCGCTGGGTGAAGCGGACATATTCGGTGACCTGGCGGCGCAGGGTGCGCTTGCAGATGGTTTGCAGTCGCTCGCGCAGGTCACCGAGTTGGGGCCCCTCCCCGGCGTTGCGCTTGTAGCGCGCACGGAACGAGTCGATGTCGCCGAAGACGTGTTCGTCGAGGAAGCTGACGAGGCCGTACAGCTCCAGGAGGTCGTTCTGCAGCGGGGTAGCGGTGAGGAGCAACAGGGGCCTGCCGCGGACAGCGCTGCGGATGGCGTTGGCGATCTTGGCGCCGGGCTTGTAGACGTTGCGCAGGCGGTGGGCCTCGTCAATGACGACGAGGTTCCAGGGCACGGTGGCGACCTCCTCGGCGCGGGCGGCGGCGAAGTGGTGGGAGACGATCACCACGCGGCCGGCCGGCTCCAGGGGGCGCACGCCGGCCTTGAGGGCGGCCTTGAACTCGCGGCTGTCGATGACGCGCGAGTCGAGGAAGAACTTCTCTTGCAGCTCCTGCTGCCACTGCTTGCGGATTAGCGCGGGGGCGATGACGAGGACGCGGCGCTTGTGCTCGGCCCAGAGCTGGCTGATGACCAGGGCCGCCTCGATGGTCTTCCCCAGGCCGACCTCGTCGGCGAGGATGGCGCCGCGCGACAGGGGGGCGGCGAAGGCGAAGAGGGCGGCGTCGAGCTGGTGGGGGTTCAGGTCCACCGTGGCGTTGAACATAGAAGAGCCGATCTTGGCGATGCTGTCCGAGGCGCTGCGCCGGGTCAACTCGTGGGCGTAGTAGGCAGCGTGGTAGGGGGTGATGGGGCACAAGCCGTTGCCGCCGACCGTGGAACCGTTGTCGGGCGACACCTGGGCTTGGGCCTCGACCGCATTCCGGATTTGCTCATCGACCGCGTAGTTGAAGACCAGCTCGCCGCAGTGGCCGCACTTCGGAACCACCAACTCGGGGATGTCCACCGTGACAAGCTGGCCCTCGTGCAGCCTTTCCGTGTGGTAAGGAATCGTCACCGGCCGCACCTCGGACCTGCGGCACCTCGGGCAGTGCCAGGGGAACGGTCGGCCGGCGGGCTGCTCGAGCCCGAGGGGTGCGGGGTTAGGCATCGTGGATACTCACAATGTCAATGTACGGATTCCTGGGATTGTCATCCACAAGGACCCTTTCGACGTAGAGGACATGGCCCGCCCAGGACAGGTGGAAGTCGTAGTGGAAATCCCGATCGTTCCACTCGGGCCGCGTCTCGGGTTGCTGGTTGATCACGCCGCCATTCTGGACGTGGTCGTGCATCAATTTGGCAAGTGCCTTCAGGGAGAAGTTGGATAGGTTTTTTCCTGCCCAATCGTCAGCCGTGTCCTTGATCGTCACCATATTACCTCGGCAGGTAAGCTGCTCACTAACCCGAAGCGTTAGCGAGGATCGACCTCGCTAACGCTTCGGGTTAGTGTGCGGAACTTCCATGCCGAGGTAATATCGGTGACGTACCAATCAGCCAGGATCGCCGTGATGCAGGCCAGAATCTGAGGGTCTGCCAGTGGCATCGGTTTTCGTCCCTGATCACCAGCGAATCCAGTTTTCTAGTGATCATTTTACCAGTACGGACACGATCGTGGCCAGGTCGGTTCGCGAGCTTGTGGCGTTCTGGAGCGCCGGACGGTTCGACCAGCAAAAGGTGATTTTCTCAAAAGCCGTCCCTGGCTGCAACGCAAATCGGAGGCCTGTCAAGCTTCGGAGCGGCGGAGCCCCGAGACGCCGAAGGGTTTCCTCAGGAGATGCGGCCGTTGAGCTGTCTGCTCTCGCCCTGAACGAGCTGGAACAGGGGGGTCGACCGCTCGGACGACTTGCAATGTGTAAGCATTAGTGCCAGCATGAAATGCTGTCGCGCCGGGCTCTTCCCGGCCGAGGAAGCACAGGTACTACGGAGTTCAGCTCCTTCGGATTCAGTGATGCGGGCCCCATCGAGGAACGGACCGGCACCGGCAGGGAAGGCTGACAATGGCTATCAGGAAGAAGACCGCGGCAAGCCGCGGGGACCCGCCACGGCGCGCCAACTCCTTGCCTCCGCCCTCCCCGAGACAACACTTGGGCTCGAAATGACTGGTAGCGCGAGTCTATTGCCGGCGTGTGTTGGGCCGTGCCTCCTTGTGCGGTCGGGATGACGCAAGCGAGTTCCGAGATCGGTCGGGGAAATGTGCCGTGCCTCGGCACGCGCTGCGCCGCCGTGGCAGGCTTGTCCTGAGACCCCTGGTAGGCTGGCAGGCTACCCCAAGTGACACGCCACAAGTACCTTGTTTATCAAGTAGTTGTGTCGCCGGAGGCAGCCTGCCAGAACCACCGCAAAGTTGGTAGGCTGGCTGGCAGGGCGACCGGCGGGCTGACGCCGCGCCGCTCCCCCGGCCCCTCCCTGAAGCCGGCACGAGCCTTCAAATGGCTTGACCGGCCGCGCCAGGCGGCACCAGTCAATACAGGACTCCGCACAGCTTCCCGCCACTCGAAGACACACGACAAGACGACTACTGTCTCGGTATGGTCAGCGGGATGGTCTCCGGGAAGTTGTGTGTGTGTCGGCAGCGCAATGCAATCCATTCTGGCGTTGAGCCAACGAGACGTACGACCGCGGTTCGTTGCCTGTGATTCTGCCACGACGGTTACCCTCGTTGGAACCGTCCCTGCCACCTTCGCCCCAACAGTGGCGAACTCCACCGATCGGTCCTGGCCCCTTCTCCCCTCGCCACCTCCTTGGAGAGGATTCCCCCATTCCAGACGCTGCGCAAGGACAACGTCCCCTTCTCCACATATCTGTTCCATTGGCTTTGCATTTGCTCACTCAACATAGTGAGACGCTTCGGGTTTGGGTTCCTTTCGAGAGGAACACTTTCCGAAGCCATCCTGGCCTGTCGCGATGAATCCGCGCAGAGACACCCCGTTGAACCAAGGGCAAGCGCAAGGAGATCCGCCGATGGTTTCCCTCGATACCCCACCCCGACGACTCCGTCGAGCGTCTGTCCTGCTGGCCTGCGCCCTGACAGCGTTTCTCGCCGTCCCGGGCGGAGCTGCCGACCGGCAGCCGGCCAAAATCGATGTCCTGCACATTGGCACGAGCGGCAGCCTGGCTTCGGACACGTCCGGCGAGAAGGAGAAGGGGGCACTGGAGACGCTGCAGAGCTTCATCAAGGACGAGACCGGGCTGAACAACGACATCGTCCGCGAGAAGAGCTGGAGCGAACTGGCGGACAAGATGGCGAAGGGACAATTCCAGCTTGGCGTCTTCCAGGGCTATGAGTTCGCCTGGGCACAGAAGAAATACGCCGACCTCAAACCACTGGCCGTGGCGGTCAACGTCCACCGCTATCCGATCGCCTACGTGATCGTGCGTCGCGCCGATCCTGCCAAGGACTTCGGCGGTCTGCGGGGAAAGACGCTCGGCCTGGCGTCCGGAGGCGGGCGATACCTGAACCTGTTCGTCGAGCGGCAGAGCCAGGCCGCCGGCAAGAAGCTCGATGCCTTCTTCGCCAAGGTCGTCACCAAGGAGAACGCCGAGGACGCCCTCGATGACGTTGTCGACGGCGTGATCCAGGCTACCGTGGTCGATCGGGCCGCCCTCGAGGCCTACAAGCGGCGCAAGCCCGGTCGCTTCAACCAGCTAAAGCCGGTCGCCGAGTCGAAGCCATTTCCCCCGGCGGTGGTCGTCTACTACGACAAGAAACTCGACGACGCCACCCTGCGCCGCTTCCGCGACGGGCTCCTCGGCGCCGAGAAGAAGGAGCGCGGGCAGATGATGCTGACGCTCTTCCGACTCACCGGTTTCGAGACGGTCCCGGACGACTTCGCGAAAGTCCTGGCCGAGACGCGGAAGAATTACCCGCCCGCGGCATCCCGGACGGAGTAGTTCGCTCCTGAGGCTGCCATGTTGTATCGACTCCTCGGCCATGTCGTTCGCCGGGCGTGGCCCCTCTTGCTGGCGGGGTGGGCCCTCCTGGTGGTCGCCACCCGGCTGGCCGCGCCGCCCTGGGACGAGGTTGCTCAAGATAGGGAATTCGCCTTCCTCCCCCAGGACGCTCCGAGCCGGCGCGCCGACGAGGTCCTCGAGAAGGCGTTCCCCGACGACCGGCTCGCCAGCAACATCGTCCTCGTCCTGCGCCGCTCGGAGAATCAGCGCGGGGCCCTTGACCGTGAGCGGAAGTTCATCGAGGACGTCCTCGAGCCCGCTCTGCGGAAGATCGCCGAGGACGAGGGCGGGCTGGCGTCGCAGCCGGCGCCCTTGGACGAGCCACTCTTCCCCGGCGAGGATAACCCTCGCCACGAGTCGCAGAAACCGGAACAGCGCTCGATCATCGTGCGGATTCGGACGCCGAACGCCCCGGGCAGGGGGGCGTTGCTGGTCAGCCCAGACCGCCAGGCGCTGCTGATCGTGGTCGAGCTGACGACGGAGTTCCTCGCCAACCGCAACTGGTCGACCATCAGCCGAATCGAGAACCTGGTACGCGACCTCCGCGAGCAGGGCAAGCTCCCGCCCGGCGTCGACATCTCGGTGACCGGCAGCGCCGTCATCGGCCGGGACCACACGCAGGCGCAGCTCCAGAGCGCCCATGCCACGGAAGTGTTGACCGTGGTGCTCGTGGTCGTGCTCTTGGTCCTCATCTACCGGGCTCCCCTGCCGGCCCTGATCCCACTGGCCACGGTGTACCTTGCGGTGCAGGTATCGGTCAGCATCCTGGCGATCCTGGCCCGGGCGGGGCACCTGACGCTCTTCCAGGGCATCCAGATTTACATCACCATCCTGGCCTACGGCGCCGGCGTCGATTACTCGCTCTTCCTGACGGCCCGTTACAAGGAAGAACTGGACCGCGGCGTCACGCCGGCGGACGCCGTCGCCCGCGCGGTCGGCGGGGTCGGCAGCGCCCTGGCGGCCAGCGCCGCCACGGTGATGTGCGGCATCGGCATGATGGTGTTCGCGGAGTTCGGCAAGTTCCGCGAGGCCGGCATCGCCATTCCCCTCAGCCTCGGGCTGGTGCTGCTCGCCACCCTGACGTTCAGCCCGTCGCTGCTGCGGCTGGTGGGCCGCTGGGCCTTTTGGCCGCAGCGTAGACCTCTCGCTCCGCCAGAGGAAGATTCCTCTCGCGGAGCGAGAGGGCTACCCTGGGCCTGGGAACGGGTGGGCGAACTGTTGCTTCGCCGGCCGGGGGCGGTCTGGCTGATCACCGCCGCGCTGATGGCGCCGTTCGTGGTCGTCGGCGGGGTCTTCCACAACCGCCTGAGTTACGATCTAATCGGCAGCCTGCCGGCGGACGCCCCGAGCGTCGCCGGTACTCGCGTGCTACAGGAGCATTTCCCCGCCGGGATGGTGGGCCCCGTCACCGTCCTGCTTGTCAACCCACACGTCGACTTCAGGAGTCCCGAGGGACAAGCGCTGGTCCGGCGAGTGACCGATCAGCTCCGCGAGCAGCGAGAGGAGCTGGGCCTTGCCGACATCCGCACGCTGACCGCGCCGCTGGGGATTACCAAAGCGGCGGAGCGTTCCCTCGCCCACCTCGACGTGCCCGAAGAAGCCCGCAAGGAGGGGACGAAACGCGCCGCCCTGGAGCGCTATGTCACCGACCTGGGCGGGCGGGCCAAGGTGGGGACGCGCCTCGACCTGATCCTGGAGCAGAGCCCGTTTTCGCACTTCAGCGTCGACGATCTCGACCGGATCGAACGAGCAGTTCGTGAGGCGTTGCCCGCCGAGCTGCGCGAGGATTCGGCCCTCTATTGCGCCGGGACGACGGCAAGTGTGCGCGACCTGGCGGCGGTAATGCAGCGCGACCGTACGCGGATCGAACTGCTGGTGCTGGCGAGCGTGTTCGTGATCCTGATCCTCCTGCTGCACCGCTTCGTCGTCCCCCTGTATCTGCTCTTGAGCGTCCTGTTCAGCTACTACGCGACGCTGGGGGTGTCGTTCGCGGTGTTCTGGATGCTCGACCCGCACGGCTTCGCGGGCATCGACTGGAAGGTGGCGATTTTCCTGTTCACGATCCTGATCGCGGTCGGCGAGGACTACAACATCTTCCTGATGGCGCGGGTCCACGAGGAGGAGCACGTGTACGGGCCGGTGCGCGGCGTCACGCAGGCGCTGGACCGGACTGGGCCGATCATCTCCAGCTGCGGCATTATCATGGCGGGCACGTTCGCGTCGCTGCTGGCCGGCTCGCTGACCGAGATGAAGCAGCTCGGCTTCGCGCTGGCCTTCGGCGTGCTGCTGGACACGTTCGTGGTCCGGCCGATCCTGGTGCCCGCCTTCCTCATCCTGGGGCGCAGCGGGCGGCTCGCCCCCGCGCGCTGGACGGGGAAAGCGCCCCAAGCCCGGGCTCAGGCTCCCCGGCCGCAGCAGCAGGCACCGACGCCCTGAACCGCTTTAGCCCGGCCGGGACACCGTTTCCGCGATTAGCATGATGATGCGCCCTGAGAACGACCCTGCTCGCTTGTCATGGCGGTTGCGGGGACGTCAGGCGGTGGGGGCGTCAACTGCTGCACCAGCCCATGCACGTCCCCGAGCACCCAAACCTCCCTAATCCGAGCGCCGCGGAAATGGAACAGCGCGGCCCCGGCATACGCGATCCGCCGGTTCGTGGGAGCGATCCCGAAGAGTTCGCCCCGATGCGTCCCGCGGTAGGTCAACTGGGCGAAGGAACGCTCTCCCTCCGAGACGATTTCCTCGACGACGTTGGTGAAATCCGGGAACGCCTGCCGGATGAAATCCATGTACTCGCAGAACTGCCCGTGCCCGGTCTTGTACTGTCCCAGTGAACCACGGAACTGAATGTCTTCGGTCAGCAACTCGGGGACCAGGCTCTTGTCGAAGCGATTCCACATCTCATAGTAGAAGCGCTCGACCAGCGCGACGTTTTCTTCGACCGACATGTCAGGCGTTTCCCTCCTCGGCGAGCCGCCCGATGGCTTGCTGGTCCATCCGACACAGCCGGGCGTTTTCACTCAAGGCTTTCACCGATCAGCCTAACGTGGTTCACGAGGAGGTCGATGTCTTCCTCTGTACTGCGGTGATTGATGATGCACGCCCGGAGGCTGAACGCCCCTCTGATCGTGGTACTCGACAAGAAGGCTTGACCACCCAACTGCACGCTCTCCAGCAGTCGCTTGTTGAGTTGGTTCAGCATCTCTTCGTCGTGCCGTAGCCGTGGCGGGGCGTAGCGGAAGCACACGATACTCAGGCTCGGTTGGGTAAGAAGTTCAAGGTCGCCGCTTTGCCTCACTCGTTCTGCGAGCCGATCCGCAAGAACAAGGTCATGGTCGATGGCATGGGTGTAACCATCTACACCGTGGAGCTTCAAGGCCATCCAGACCTTCAACGCCCTGAACCCTCTCGTCTGCTGAAACCCATACTCACTGAACCACGGCAAACCGAGAACCCCGGCAGAGTTCCCGTCTGTTCGGATGTAGGGCGGCACGAGGCTGAACGCATCCCTCATGGCAGCACCATCCCGCACGAGGGCCAACCCCGCCTCAACAGGAACATACATCCACTTGTGCGGGTCGAGGGCGAGACTGTCGGCGTCTTTCAACGGCGAGAGATCGGCACGGTGGCGATCTGTCAAAATTGCGGGACCGCCATACGCCGCATCAACGTGGAACCAGACTCCGTGGCGACGACAGACTTCGTGAATGCCGTTGAGCGGGTCGATGGCCCCCGTGCTTGCGGTCCCGGCACTGACCGTAGCGACCACCGGCAGATGGCCCTCCTCCAGATCACGACGGATCGTGAGTTCGAGATCAGCAACCCGCATTTTGAGCGAATCATCAACGGGGATGGTACGGATGTTGTCGCTCCCGAACCCCAGCAGTTCGAGTGCCTTTCGGACGCAGCTATGTCCCTCAGAGGACATATAGGCGATGGCTCGCTTCGGAAGGCTCTGCATCCCCTCTTTGCGGACGTTGGGGCTTTTGACGTGCCGAGCCACCGTCAGCCCGGTCAAGTTCGCCATCGACCCGCCGCTAACCAGTAAGCCCATGCTACCGCTCATGGGGAAATCGAGCAGTTTCTTGAACCACTGGATGACCTGTCGCTCGACGTAGATGGCGGCGTGGTTGCCTCCCGCACAGCTTGGGTTCATGGCGGCGGCGAGTGCTTCTGCAAACACGCCGATGACTGCCGGGGGCGAGTTTACCCAACCGAAGAACCGGGGATGGCCGTTGCCAAACGGGAAGGACGCCACCTTGGACGTAAACTCATCGAGCAAGGCATCCACGTTTTCACCCGCCTGCGGGAGAGGGCCGTCCACGAAACCGTCAATCAGGTCCGGTGGGCAAGGCTGGAACACCGGACGACTCGGCAAGCGGGTCAGGTAGTCGGAGATCATGTCCACGACTCGGTAGCCTACCCGCTTGATTTCGTCTTCCGACCAGTTCCACTTGGCATCCTCGCTCATCGTCTCCCCCTCACTGTCGAGCCACATCAAGACCGGCCACTGTCTGACACTTAGTGTATGCCCCGCCTGCGGCATTTGAAAACTTTGCTTTTCGTGGTTCCCTGACCGGCGAAACTCATGACATCCTGGCTCTACTCATCTTGTCGGTCAGCGGCCAGCCGCCTCGAGTGGACACCGCCTGATGAACCCTTCCCGTTGGTGGTGCTTGGGGCGAGGGAATGCGGACCATCCCACCCGTCCGGATCCGCCGTGAGCAGACTCGCTGATCGGTCCGTGCCCCGTGGCAGGCTACGCCTTCCATGCGACTGCCTCACCCCAGGCCTCCGCAGCGAAGGCGTCCGGATTGGCTCCCCACTCCAGGAAGCCCTGGCGCATCCTTTCGAGCACGGTTCGATCCGCCAAGCCCGCCGCCACTAACTGCGCCGCGAACGCGGAATCACTGACCAGCTGGGCGAGGAAACGCGCGTTCTGGTGCGCCTCAGCCGGAGTCCTCGTCCAGCAATCGAAAGACGCGGCTGCCTCGATCCGTGTAAAGCCTGACTCCCTCAGCCAGCGCAACTGATGCCGGCCAGCCTTGGGGTCTGCACCATTGCACACCATCAGCAGCTGAAAAAGCCCGGCGAATCGGTCGAGCGGGGCTGGGGCCGGTTCGAGCAGGAACGCGCCGAAATCGGCGTGGCGTGCGCCTAGAACTCCGCCGCGCTTGAGCACTCGATGCACTTCACGCAGGCCGCGGACCGGCTCGCCCATGTGCTCCAGCACGCCGTGCAGGAAGACGGCATCGAACGACTCGTCTGGGAACGGGAGCGCGTAGAGGTCCGCTACCTCGAAACGGACGTTTGACGCCCCCCGTTCCGCTACCTGCGCCCGAGCGAGGTCGACCTGGCTCGGCTCGAGGTCGATACCGACCACCTCGGCGGGCGAAACGACCGCGGCGAGGTCGATGGAAATTGTGCCTGGCCCGCAGCCACCATCCAGCAGTCTCATCCCCGCTCGCAGGTGCGGCAGGAAGAAGGCGGCGTGGGTAGCCGCACGGCGGGCGCGGAAGAAATCCGCCGTAACGCTCTCGTAACCAACCGAATAGATGTCGTGATGCGCCTCTGCTCCGGTCTGTCCTACTGCCCGCAGGGAGAGCCTTTCCTCTCCCGAGGTCGAAGAAGTTGAACCAGGTTGGACTTGCTTCCGGTCCATGCGTCTGCGTATCCCTCGAGCCCCGGAATCGCACCTCAAGCCCTCGCCTCGGATGCAGAGGCATTCTCCGTAGATCATCGCGCGGGCCCCGGTTTCGCGTAAGCCGCGGCGTACAGGGGCGGTGCGATTCCGGGGTCGAGCCGAGGGTCCGGGATTGGTTCGGCGGCGGCGAGCCGCAACGGGACGACCCCCGCCCACACGGGGAGCGCGTAATCCGGTTCGTCGTCGAGCGGGGGGCCGGTTCGGACCTTGGCGGATGCCTCCGTGATCGGGATCGACACGACGAGTGTCCGCCGGAGTTCCTGGTCGCTCGGTTCGCGGATGTCCTGCCAGCGCCCGGGGATCACGTGGTCGGTAAGCCCCCGCAAGACTTCGGCTTTGCGGACCGGGTCTTCGACCACGGCGGGAGCACCGTAGAGGACCACGGAGCGGTAGTTCATCGAATGGTGGAACGCGGACCGTGCCAGTACCAGGCCATCGACCAACGTGACCGCGATGCAGACAGTGCCGCCCTGCTGTAAAGCCTGCAGCATCCGGCTGGCCGGCGAGCCATGCAGGTAGACGTGATCACCCAGGCGCACGTACAGGGTCGGGATCACGCAGGGCTGCCCATCGACCAGGAAGGCCACATGGCAGACCAGCCCTTCGTCCAGGATCGCGTGGATCGTGGCAAGGTCGTAGGCCGCGCGATGCGGCAGACGTTTGACGGTCACACGATCACTCAGGGGAAAATGGTTCACGCAAGAAACCCTCAACAAGGGAAGCGGTGGGGGGCCTGGTGGACCGTGCATCCGCTCGCGCAGGACCAGGCACCGCTTCTTTGAATGGTATTCTCAGGTGGCCTGGGCACAAGAGCCACTCTTGCCTATCGTGAGGGTGCCACTTTCTCCGCTGGGGCAGCCGCCCGAGAGCCGCGGCCGGTTCATGGCCAAGAACAAGACAGGAACGTTGTTCCGCAGCATGCCGCTTGACCCGCGCTGCTCTGCCCCGCTGCACCGCCAACTCTACGACGCGGCCCGCAGCGCTATCCTCCGTGTGGACACGTTGCAGACCACAGGGTTCGCAGGCGACGTCATCCAGGAGACGAAAACAGTCCTCGACTCCGGGTGTTGGTGCGCCGCCCCTGGGGCTTCTGCGACCTGAAGTTGGCAACGTCCCCGCGGAGAGCTAACCTGAACTGTACTTCCCATTCGTCGCCCGCTGATGGCACAGAGCACGTTTCTTCCGAGGGCCCGATGACCCGCCTCAGTGTCAACGTCAACAAGGTGGCGACCCTGCGCAACACGCGCACTAATGGCATCCCCAGCGTCGTCAAGGCCGCTCGCCTCACCCTCGACGCCGGCGCTCACGGCATCACGGTCCACCCTCGGCCCGACCAGCGTCATATTCGCCCAAACGATGTCTTCGAGATCGCTCAACTGCTCGAAGGCTACCCCCATGCCGAGTTCAACATCGAGGGGAACCCCTTCCATCACTACCTGGAGTTTGTGGAGAAAGTCTGTCCCATGCAGTGTACGCTCGTGCCCGACAGCCCCGACGCGTTCACGAGTAACCACGGCTGGGACCTTCGCGCCCAGGGCGAGCGGCTTCGTCCCGTGATCGATGTCCTGCACAGGTTCGGTTGCCGTGTCAGCCTGTTCATGGACCCCGTACTCGAACAGGTCGAACTGGCCTCGCAGATCGGCGCCGACCGCGTCGAACTGTACACGGAGCCGTATGCCAAGGCCTTCGCCCGCGGCGAAACGGAAGGGGAATTGCCGCGCTATGTCGAGGCGGCCCGGCGAGCACACGACCTCGGCCTCGGCGTCAACGCCGGGCACGACCTCAACCTTGACAACCTGCCAACGCTCCTCGCCGCCATTCCGTTCCTCGACGAGGTGTCCATCGGTCATGCACTGATTGGCGACGCCCTCGAGTTCGGTCTGCCCGAGACGGTCCGCAAGTACCTCGCCGCCGTCGGGCAGCCGACCCGGTAGGTCGCCCATGCTCTTGTTCACCGCGGCGACGCCCGCTAGAGTGAACAAATCTAGCGCTGGCCGCGGTGGTGGAACCGGTAGACACAGGGCCCTTAAAAGGCCCTTCTCTTGACAGAGAGTGCGGGTTCGAGTCCCGCCCGCGGCATCGCCCTCCCAATCCCCGCCAACGGAAAATCTCTTCTCCTCTTCTCCCTGCACTCCTTGACTTTCCCCTTCCCTTCTCGAAAGATATATACCGAGTATATACGAAGGACTGTCCGCGAGACGGGATGCCATGCTTGAACCAGCCGTGTCGGTCGTGCTGTCGAAGGAGACAAAAAAGAGCGTCTTCGAGGCTCGCGGCGTGACGAAGGTCTATCACATGGGGGAGGTCGACGTCCACGCCCTGCGCGGCGTCGACCTCGACCTGTTCGACGAGGAGTTCGTCGTCCTCTTGGGGCCGTCGGGCAGCGGCAAGTCGACGCTGCTGAACATTCTGGGCGGACTCGATGTGCCGACGAGCGGGGTGATCCGCTACCGCGACCGCGAGCTGACGGCGTTCGACGACGCGGCCCTGACGCGCTATCGGCGGCAGCACGTCGGCTTCGTCTTCCAGTTCTACAACCTGATTCCGAGCCTGACGGCACGCGAGAACGTGGCCCTGATCACGGAAATTGCCGAGGACCCGATGAAGCCGGACGAAGCCCTGCGCCTGGTCGGGCTGACCGATCGCATGGACCACTTCCCGGCACAGTTATCCGGCGGCGAGCAGCAGCGCGTCGCCATTGCCCGAGCGGTCGCCAAGCGGCCCCAGGTCCTCCTGTGCGACGAGCCGACGGGGGCGCTGGACGTACACACGGGCATCGTCGTGCTCGAAGTGATCGAGCGCGTCAACCGCGAGCTGGGCACGACGACAGCGGTCATCACGCACAACGCGGTCATCTCGTCGATGGCCGACCGCGTCATCGCGCTCTCCGACGGCCGAATTGCCAGCGTCCAGAGTAACACGCACAAGGTGGCGGCGAGCGAACTGATCTGGTGAGTTGCAGCAGGGGCGAACAACGGACTATGATCCGCGCACTCGACCGAAAACTGCTCCGCGATGTCTGG
Organism: Planctomycetota bacterium; assembly: GCA_016177925.1. GTDB lineage: Bacteria > Planctomycetota > Planctomycetia > Gemmatales > Gemmataceae > JACOUH01. Next base: position 16,774 of record JACOUH010000070.1, read on the forward strand.
GAGATGAAGGGCCAGACGATCGCCATCTGCCTGGTGATCGCCTGCGGCGTGGCCACCTTCGTCATGTCGCTGACCACCATTCGCTCGCTGTCGATCACGCAATCGACCTATTACGAGCGCTACCACTTCGCCGACGTCTTCAGCCAGGTCAAGCGGGCCCCCAAGACGTTGGAGGCCCGCATCGCCGACATCCCTGGCGTGGCGCGCCTGCAAACGCGCGTCGTCGCTGACGTCACCCTCGACGTGCCGGGACTGGCCGAGCCGGCGGTGGGACGGCTCATCTCGCTGCCCGATCGCGGCGAGCCCGTGCTGAACCGACTGTATCTCCGCAGCGGACGGTTTCCCGAGCCCGGCCGCAAGGGGGAGGTCGTCGCCAGCGAGGCCTTCGTACTCGCCCACCAGATGGAGCCCGGCGCTCGCCTGCAAGCGGTCATCAACGGACACAAGCAGGAGCTGATTATCGTCGGCGTTGTCCTGTCGCCGGAATACGTCTTTCAGATCAAGGCCGGCGACCTGCTGCCCGACACCAAACGCTTCGGCGTGTTCTGGATGGGCGAGCTGGACCTGTCCGCTGCCTTCAACATGCAGGGGGCGTTCAATGACATCAGCCTGTCGCTGATGCCCGGTGCCTCGGAGGAGGAGGTGTTGCTGCGTCTCAATCGGCTGACGGCCCCCTACGGCGGCGACGGCGCATACGGCCGGTACGAGCAGGTGTCCAACCGCTACCTTTCCGACGAGATCAAGCAACTCCAGGCCCAGGGGGTGATCGCCCCGGTCCTCTTCCTATCCGTGGCGGCCTTCCTGCTCAACGTCGTGCTGTCGCGGCTGATCTCAACGCAGCGCGAGCAGATCGCGGCACTGAAGGCCTTCGGCTACACGCACTGGGAAGTCGGCCTGCACTACCTGAAGCTGGTCCTGGTGATCGTCGTTGTCGGCGTCGGCCTCGGCGCGAGCGTCGGTGCCTGGCTGGGCAAGGGCCTGACGGAGCTGTACACCAAGTTCTACCGCTTCCCCGTCTTCACCTACGATTTCCACCCGGGTATCGTGCTGGCAGCCCTGGCCGTGGCGAGCGCGGCGGCGGTGCTGGGGACGCTCGGAGCGGTCCGCAAGGCGGTCAAGCTGCCGCCGGCCGAGGCGATGCGGCCGGAGCCGCCGGCGCACTATCGGCCGACGCTCCTGGAGCGCCTTGGCCTGCAGCGTTTGTTCTCGCCGGCAGCGCGCATGGTCCTGCGCCACCTCGAACGCAAGCCGTGGCAGGCCGGGTTGTCGGTCGTCGGCATCGCATTGGCCACGTCGATCCTGGTGCTGGGCGCATTCAGCGAGGACGCCGTCTTCTACCTGATGGAGTTCCAGTTCCGCCTGAGTCAGCGCCAGGACGTGACCGTCACCTTCGTCGAGCCGTCGTCGGTCCGGTCGCTCTACGCGGTCAAGCACTTGCCGGGCGTCCACGACTGCGAGCCGTTTCGCTCGGTGCCGGCACGGCTGCGCTTCGGCCCCCGCTCCAAGCGGATGGGCATCATGGGATTGCCGTCCGAGCGGCATCTCAATCGGGTCCTGGACAAGAACGAACGGTCCATCGAACTGCCGGAGCAGGGGCTGGTGCTGTCGGCGAAGCTGGCGGAGCTGCTGCGCGCGAACGTTGGCGACCTCGTCACGGTCGAGGTAATGGAGGGCCGTCGGCCGGTGCGCGAGGTGCCGGTGGTCGGACTGATCGAGGACTTTACGGGCATCAACGCCTACATGCACCTGAAGTCGCTGCAGGACCTGACCGGCGAGGGCCGCAGTTACTCCGGGGCATTCCTGTCGGTCGACTCCGACCGAACCAAGCAGCTGTACTTGACGTTGAAGCAGACTCCGAAGGTGGCGGGCGTGACGGTGCAGGAAGCGGCCGAGAGAAGCTTTCAGGACACGATTGCGGAGAACCTGATGGTGATGCGGCTGTTCAACGTGATCTTCGCCAGCATCATCGCCGCCGGCGTGGTCTACAACACGGCGCGCATCTCGCTGTCGGAGCGCAGCCGCGAACTGGCGACCTTGCGTGTCATGGGCTTTACCCGAGCGGAGATCTCCGCCATTCTGCTCGGCGAACTGGGAGTGCTGACGTTGGTGGCGATCCCGCTGGGGCTGGTGCTGGGCTACCTGTTCGCCGCCCTGGCGACGACCGCCCTGGCGACGGACCTGTTCCGCATCCCGCTGATCGTCCACCGCTCGACCTACGCATTCGCCGCGTCGGTGATCCTGATCGCGACGCTGCTGTCCGGGCTGCTGGTGCGCCGCAAGCTCGATCACCTGGACCTCGTGGCGGTGCTGAAATCGAGGGAGTAAATCGAAATGATGAATGAGGAACGAGGAATGATGAACAAAAGACATGAACAATTTGGCGCCTGATCCGGTTTCTCTTCCATTCATCATTCATCATTCATCATTCATCATTTCTGA
>JACOUH010000343.1 GCA_016177925.1 Planctomycetota bacterium
CTCCTGCTGAGGCAGGGCGGCGGCCTCTTCGTCGTCGGCAACGGCGGGAGCGCCGAGGTCGACGGCCGAATCGCTCGGTCCAGCGGCCGGCTGCTTGCCGATGACCACCTCCGCGTAGGAGCCTGTCTCGGGGCGCTGCTCCGGACCGTGATCCAGGTCGACGCCGGACTCGACGGCCTCCGCGATCAGGTCGCGGTCGGAACCCTTTTCCTCCAGGGGCATGCCAAGGTTCACCACGCTCGACGCCCCTTCCGAACCCTCCACGAAGGCCTCGTCTGGCGACAGCGAGATCGTCCCGACCTCGTCCTCGTCGAGTTCTTCCGCCCCGGCGCCCAGGTTCGTGCCGGAACCACTGTCGACCTGGACAACCGGGGCAGGGGGCTGACCGAGGTCGAGGCCGGAGATGCTCGACGGGGGCGCCTCCGCCGCCGGCCCGACGTCAGCGCCGACGAACACATCCGACTGCGACGACTCCTGGGGCAGCGCCTCGGCCGCCGCCGGCGGCAGCACCGCAGAGCTGTCGACGACGACTGCCTCGGCAGCGTTGCCGAGGTCAACCGCTGAGGCGGGGATCGGTTCCTCATCGTCGAGGATGACCGCCCCCTCCAGGTCGAGCCCGGAGCTGTCGAGCAGGGAGGCCTCGCTCGTGCCCGAGCCGCCGAGGTTGACGCCCGAGGAGTCCTCGACCGACGGGACCGGCGGTGCGCCGAGGTCGACGGAGGAGGGCTCCGCTGCCACCTCGTGGACACCGCCAGCAAGCTCGACGTCGCTGTCCGAGCTGAACACCTCGGCCTGGGACGGGACCGGTTCCTCCCCCGGTTCCGCGACGGCCTCGGCGACGAAGATGGCCGAGTCGTCCCCCGCGAGGTTCGGGTCGTGGGGCGCCGACGCCAGTTCGTCCTCCTCGGACGCGCTCTCTCCCAGGTCGACGCGCGAGGAATCGCGGATGTCCGGGGGCGGCATGCCGGCGGAATCACCCTTGGCCGCCTGGGCTTCGGCGGCTTCTTGTTTCTGCGCGTGCCGTAGCATGTCGGCGTCCGCGGGGTCGTCGAAGCGGGCCGGCTCGCCGGGGCCGGAGTCGGGGGACTCCCGCAGGAGGTCCGTCCACGGCTCGGACGGGACCTCGCCGGAGGACGTTTGCCCGGGCTGGGCGGGATCGCCGGGCCGGCCGAGGTTGACCGCCGAGGAGGACGGCGGCGGCGGCTCTGCCGGCGCCTCGCCCTCGAACGGTCCGCTGTCTTGCGTGACGACGAGGTCCTCCTTGTCCTCCGCCTCGTCGCGCGGCAAGGGCTTCGGGACGTTTGGAACGGTCCGCTCGCCTTCGGGTTTGTCGGTCTTGTGCGGGTCGGGGTGGTTCGTCATGGTTTCAACCTGCCCCCTGCACGATGGCGGGGATTGGAAAGGAGAGGAACGTCGGGATCAGCTGCTCCGGAAGTAGGTCAGGCTTTCCAGCCTGACGTGGCCTCAACGTCAGGCTAGAAAGCCTGACCTACCTTCGCCCCGGACAGGTTACAAACCTGTCCCACGGAGAGGTCGACGCCAGTTGTTCATTTTGCCCGGTCCACGGCGGCAGGGCAACTCCATTCGTCCCACGACAACGATTCGCGCCGTGCTCCGCTTGCACAATCGCTGGAATCGTCCCCGTTGAAGTCGTTCGCGCCCTTGCCCTTGGACATGCGCCAACTCGGCGGTATCCTGGCAGACAGGGCGGTCCCCGCTCCCCTGGAGGCAGGCGTGGCCACAAAGAAGCAGTGGCACCCGGTGTTCGCCGAGTTGCTGCGGCCCCTGGTGGAGAGCCACTACGAGGTGGAAGCCAAGGGTGGTTGGCGTCGCTGCATCCCGTCGTGTTCGAGGAGGTTCGAGGCATGGCTCGACAGACAAAGAAAGCATGGCCCCCCGAATGGACGCCGGTCGTCAAGTCGATGGGAATCGAGTGGCTCATCGAGCATGTGGGCGCCAAGAAGCTCATCGAGTATCTGGGCGCCAAGCAGGTCATCGAGCATCTGGGCGTCAAGCGGGTCATTGACGAGTTGGGTGGGGTGAAACAACTCTGGGGGGAATTGACCCCGGAGCAGCGGCAACAGCTGAAGCGCCTCGCGCAGGAGTAAATCCTGGTCATCCCGTTCGCTTGAGGATTTGCGCGTTGACCGCCAGCGCCAATCTGAGGAGTTCCCATGCGCATCCTCCGTGTCCGGACCGGCTTCCAGGCCGATCACAGTTCGTCCTCGTATCTGTTCTACGCCGTGGACGGCGCCGTCAGCCCCGAGGGGCAACGCGTTGCTCACCGTGTGGCCCCCGATGCCTCCCCTCTGCCGGCGGATCGTTGGCAAGAGGCTGACCATGCCGGGAACGGGGACGGGCTCCGTGCCCCCCTGGTGGCGCACTGGGCGGTGACGTATCGCTGCAACCTTCATTGTCCCTTCTGCTACTCCGAAAGTGGACCCCAGCGTCCCCTCGGTCCGGGGCCCCAGACGCGGCGGCGGTTGGTCGAGCGGTTAGCGGCCTGGGGCGTGCTGGAACTGGCTCTCGGCGGCGGGGAGCCGACGGTCCTACCGGACTTCCCCGGGTTGCTCGCCGCCATCCGGGCCGAGGGCATGGTGCCCAACGTCACCACCAACGGCACCGTGCGCAGCGACACGGTGGTGTGCGCCCTCGCGGAGCATGCCGGCGTCGTTCACCTTTCGGCGGACCGTCCCGACCTGCTCGACGCCGCGCGCGGTGAGGGCATCTCCGTCCGGCTGGGTGAGACGGCTCGCGTCCTTCGCACGGCCGGGGTGCGGCTGGGCGTCAACTTGCTGCTGACGCCGGACAACGTCCGCGACATCCGCCGTTCCCTGGAAGCGATCCTCGAACTCGGCGTCCAGGCCGTCACATTCCTCCGTCCCAAGGGGAGCTGGGCAGCAGAACACTGGCCGGACTTTCCTACTGACGACGACCTGACGCACCTGGCTGACGATTTGAGGTCCTTTCTGGGGACAAGACCGCCTCTGCGGCTGTACGTGGACACGGCCCTGCGCGGCGAATGGGCCCGCTGTGGATTGCTCACCGACCCTGAGCCGGAAGTCCTGGGCTGCGGGGGTGGTCAGCGACACGTGGCCGTCACTCCCGAGGGAGATGTTTACCCCTGTTCGCACCAGCACCGCCCGGAGTATCGCCTGGGCAATCTGCTGACCGACGACCTCGAACAGGTGTGGGCGGCAGGAACGGGATGGGCGGGACGGCAACGCTATCTGCGCGACTGCGAGGGGGTGCAATGTCCCTGTCAGAAGTTATCCAACCAGCCCGAAGCGCCAGCAAGGGACAAGAAGCCTTCGCTGGCGCTTCGGACTGGTGCAATGACTCCTGACTCCTGTGCTGCGAGGCGCTTGCTTGACGGGGCCCCTGCGCTATGATAACGAGGGGTTCTGAACGGAAGTCCGGGAGCCTCCACCCGTGGCATCTACTGAAGAACCCGCCGTTGTGGCGATTTATGAAGCGGAGCGAATACCTGGACCTGACGGAGCAGTCCAGAGGGGGGATGCTCCCATCTCTGAGGCTGACGCCATCGCGCGCTTGCAAGGCGGGGAAGACATCGTCGTCTGCGGAGAACAAAGACGAGCCAACCGGAACAAGGCCCGCGAATTGACGGAGGCGGCGTTCGGGGGGTTCGAGGAGGACGAGCCGCACCAGGGACGGATGGCTCTGCCGCACTTTCACCCGCCCGACCGTGTTCCAGACGACACTCACGCTTTCTTCGAGGCCCCGCCCAGGCACGCAAGGAAGAAAAAGAAATGAAATACTTCAAGCCGGACCTGCTTGCCCGCTGCCGCTCGCTCGATGATGACGTGGCCGAGGCAGCGGCTGCGGAGTGGGAGCAGGCGATCACCGACTACCGAGCACGGATCAAAGCCATTCGTCTGAGGCTCCCGACCGGCGCTCGTCGCCTGTTCGCGAACTTTTCTCTGCACGATGCGAAGCTGCTCGCCATCCTATCTGGGAAACGGAGTCCCCGGTTCACCCTTCTCGTGCGACTGGAGGGTACTCCGTCGCAGCCCGGCGATGTGCTGGAACTCGATTACCTCATTGTGGCAGGAGAGCATGGCGGGATAGCCTTCAGAAAGCACCACCAATTGAGCAAAAAGGACGTCCCAGGTGCGGCATGGATTCTCTACGACGAGTTTGACCTAAACGAGGAGCGGGCGTTCTTCACCCATTCCCTTCTGCTCACTGACGGCCGCGAGATGGAGATCCGATTTCATCATCTCCAGATTCGCCGCCTGAAAAAAGAGGTCATCCTCTCACCGATCGAAATACCCGAGCAGGAAAGAACCTGGCCACTCGTCGAGACATGATCGCAGATGACCACGATCCCTGCTCCATCCGGAGGTGGCCATGCGCTCTGTCTTTCTTGCTCCCGCTTGTGTCCTCGTCCTGGGTGTGTGCGCCTACCTGGGTAGCAAACCCGATGCGGAGCCCGTCAAGGTCCGGCTGAAGCTGGTCGATGCAGCGACGGGCAAGGATGTTGGAGGCATGGTCCGTGTCTTCATGGAAGGCAAGGACGAGCCGCTCGTGCTGCCGGGGCTGTTCGACCGGCTGCGCGGAGTGACGCGGACGCAGGACACTCGGGGCTGGTACATCGTTCCTGCGCAAGGGGCGGAAATCACGCTGCCGCGTGTACGCCTTCGTTTCGAGGTCGTCTGCGGGTTGGAGTCTACCCTCGCCCGCCAGGAGGTCGACCTGCGCGAGAAGGGACCGGCGGAGGTCGTGGTCAAGGTTCCCTTCCTCTTCCGCCCGGAGAAAGAGGGACTTGCTGCGGGCAACACGCATCTCCACCTGCGCGACCTGAGCCCAAAGGATACCGATGAGTATCTGCGGCAAATCCCGAGTGCCGACGGGCTCAAGGTGATGTTCCTCTCGTACCTGGAGCGCAAGAGCGATGACAAGGCCTACGTCTCCAACCGCTATCCTGTCGGCGAACTGAAGCAGTTCCGCGGCACCGGCGTCCTGTTCAACAACGGTGAGGAGCACCGGCACAATTTCGAGGCCTACGGGCAGGGCTACGGCCATGTCATGTTCCTCGACATCAAGGAACTCGTCCGCCCCGTCAGCCTCGGCCCCGGCATCACCGGCGGCGGGGACGATGACCGCCCGCTGCAGCCCGGCCTCGAGGAAGCACGGCGCCAGGGCGGTACGGTCCTGTGGTGCCACAACACCAGCGGCTACGAGAGCCTGCCCAGCGTCCTGGCCGGCCGCTTCGACGCCCTCAACGTCTTCGACGGCTCCCGCACAGGCCGCTACGAGGATAGTTATTATCGCTACTTGAACATCGGCCTGCGCTTGCCGATCAGTACCGGGACCGACTGGTTCCTTTACGACTTTGCCCGCGTCTATGCCCGGGTGGAGGGAAGACTGACGGTCAAGAGCTGGTTGCAATCGCTGCGAGCGGGCCGCAGCGTGGCGACCAACGGCCCGCTGCTGCGCCTGACCGTGGACGGCCGGCCGGTTGGTGAGGTCCTGAAGTTCGACGCGCCCAAGACGATACACATCGAGGCGGAAGGTATCGGCCGCCATGCGTTTGAGCGGCTGCAGCTGGTCCACAATGGGAAGGTCGTGCAGGAGGTCCGGTCCCGCAAGAAGGACGGCGGTTTCTCGGCCCGGCTGGTGCGCGACGTCCGGGTGACGGAGCCGGGTTGGTTCGCTGTTCGCATCGATGGCCAGGTCCGCAACGAATTGGGGCACGTCCTCTTCGCCCATAGTTCGCCCTGCTACGTCGATTTCCAGGGGCAGCGGCCGTTCGACCTCGAAACGGGCCGGGCGTTGCTGCGACGCCTGGAGGAGGCGAGGGCCGACATCACCGCGAAGGGGCGCTTCAGCACCCCGCCAGCTCGTGCGAAGCTCCTTGCCGTCTACGACAAGGCGACCGACGACCTGCGGGCGCGCATCAACCGGCGTGGTCGGTGAAGCCGCCCACCAGGCCGCCGCGCCCTTAGCCCGACGCGCGAGCGAGGAAACAGTCATCCCTCGCTGGCGCGTCGGGCTAATCTGAAACCTCGCTGGCGCGTCGGGCTAAAATGAGTCATCATGATCGAGTACGCACGGCACGAACACCACGACTTTCCCGGCGCCGCGAGGCAGGCTCTTGGCGACGCGCCGCTGCAAGCGGCCCTGATCCGGCTAACGGGCACGCTCATGGCCGGCAACCGCCGCAGTTTCGCGGCCCTCGCTGACAGCAGCGAGTTGCGCGACCACGCCAAGCACATCAAGGAACATACTCTCGCCCACCTCGACCGTTACCTCGAACAACTCGAGGCCTCGGTGACGCGGCTCGGCGGTCACGTGTACTGGGCCGTGACCGCCGAGGACGCTCGCCGCCTCGTCGTCGATATTGCCCGCAAGGCGGGCTGCAAACGGGCGGTCAAATCGAAGTCGATGACGACCGAGGAGGTCCACCTCAACCCGGCGTTGCAGCAAGCGGGCGTCGAGGTGGTGGAGACGGACTTCGGTGAGTTCATCATTCAGTTGGCGGGCGAGCGGCCATCGCACCTGGTCGCTCCGGCGGTGCATCACACCCGCGAGAGCATCGCTCGCATCCTGTCGCGGTACACCGGCGAGGCACTGCCCGACGAGCCAAAGCCTTTGGCGCAGGTCGGCCGCCGCCTGCTGCGCGAAAAGTTCTATGGCGCCGATCTTGGCATCACCGGCGCCAACTTCGCCATCGCCGAGACGGGGACCATCGTGCTGGTGACCAACGAGGGCAACGGCCGGCTGACGACCACGTGCCCGCGCGTCCATGTCGCTCTGGTCGGCATCGAAAAGGTGATTCCGCGCCTGGCCGACCTGCCCGTGTTCTTGAAATTGCTGGCCCGGGCCGCGACGGGACAGACGCTGTCGGTCTACACGACGCTACTGACCGGCCCGCGCCAGCCGGGCGAACTGGACGGACCGGAGGAGTTCCACCTGGTACTACTGGACAACGGCCGCACGCGCATCCTGGCGACGCCCTTTCGCGAGAGCCTGCAGTGCATCCGCTGCGGGGCGTGCCTGAACGCCTGCCCGGTCTACCGGCGTATCGGCGGCCATGCTTACGGCGGCGTCTACTCCGGCCCCATCGGCAGCATCCTCACGCCGCTCTACGACAGCGTTGCCGACAATCCCGATCTGCCTCATGCGTCATCGTTGTGCGGTGCTTGCCAGGCCGCCTGTCCGGTGAAGATCAACATCCCACACATGCTGATCGGCCTGCGCGAGTTGCAGCACGAAGGGGATGGAGGCCGGCGGTCGAAGTGGACGGAGCGGCTGGCCTATCGTCTGGCGCGCGAGGTGCTCAGCCGGCCGTGGCTGTATCGGTTGGTGCTGCGCTTCGCAAGGTTCTTTCTGCGGTTCGGAGCGAAGGACGGCTGGCTGCGACGGATGCCGGGGGCAGCCGCCGGCTGGACGGAAGCCCGCGACTTCCCGGCGCCGGCCCCCCGCTCGTTTCGCGAGCACTGGAATCAATTAGCCCGACGCGCCAGCGAGGATTGACGCTTCTCCCTCGCTGGCGCGTCGGGCTGGTGGAGGACGGCGGCTCGGGCGATGCTGGTGAATCGGCCTCGCCTCCCTTATACTACCACTTCGTTGGCGATCCCTCCCGCAGCGTCGCGGGAATAGCAGGAGAAACGCGAGTTTTACGAGATCTGCGATGAACAAACGACTGCGCTTCGTGATGGTGGGTGGGTTCCTGGGGGCCGGCAAGACGACGGCACTGGCGCGGCTGGCTCGCTTCTACTCGGGCCGTGGCCAGCGCGTCGGACTGGTCACCAACGACCAGGCGGCCGACCTCGTCGATACTACCAGCCTGCGCTCGCAGGGCTTCGCCGTCGAGGAGGTCGCCGGCGCCTGCTTCTGCTGCCGCTTCGACGACCTCGTCGACCGGGTCGCCCGGCTCCAGACGAGCGAGCGTCCCGACGTCCTCCTGGCCGAGCCGGTCGGCAGCTGCACCGACCTGGTAGCAACCGTCATCCAGCCCCTGAAGGACCTCTACGGCCAGCGCTTTGTGGTGGCCCCGTATCCCGTCTTCTTCAAGCCGTCGCACGGCCTGCGCATCCTCCGCAACGAGAGCGGCGCGGGGTTCTCCCCCAAGGCAGCGTACATCTTTCGCAAGCAACTCGAGGAGGCCGACGCCATCGTCATCAATCGCCTTGATGAGCTGGACGCGGCGACGCTGGCCGAGTTGACGGACCGGATCGACCGCGACTTCCCCGGCACGCCAGTCCTCCGTGTGTCGGCAAAGACCGGCCAGGGTTTCGACGCCCTGACCGCCCTGCTCGACCAGGACGGCAACTTCGGCCGCAAGATCCTCGACATCGACTACGACACCTATGCCGAGGGCGAGGCGGAGATGGGCTGGCTCAACAGCAGCATCCGCGTGACGGCGCCGGCGCCGCTCGATCTGAACGGCCTGCTGCTCGACGTGGCGGCGCGGCTGCGCGGCGCCCTGTCTGCCGCCGGGGTCGAGGTGGCACACCTCAAGGTGATCGGCCTGTCGGACGTGTCGTTCGGCGTCGCGAACCTGGTCAGCAGCGACACCACGCCGGAACTGTCGCTGGCGGCGACAGGGACGGTGAAGGAGTTTGACCTGATCGTCAACGCCCGGGTGGCGGCAGCGCCCGAGGTGGTCGAGGAGCAAGTGCGCCGCCACGTCACCGCGGCGTGCGAGGCAGTGGGGGCGCGAGCGGAGTTCCGCACGCTGCAGAGCTTCCGTCCCGGTCGCCCGCAGCCGACGCACCGCTACGCCACGGCGAAGTGATCCCTTCGTGGGGCAAGTTTTCAACTTGCCTTCTTCGCCCTGGCCGGTTGGAAACCGGCCCCACATCAGAGGAACGGTTGATGAAGTTCGATCTGCACATGCACACGACGCGTCACTCGCCCGACAGCTTCATGGGCCCGCATGTGATGCTCCGACGCGCTCGTGAGGTCGGCCTGCACGGCGTGGTCATCACCGAGCACGACTGGCTCTGGACGGAAGACGAACTGGACGAGTTGCGGGCGGCGGCACCGGGGCTGGTGGTGCTGGCCGGCGTCGAGGTGTCGACACGGCAGGGGCACTTCCTCGCCTACGGGGTGCGCAACCCTTTCTCGATCCCGCGCAACATCGGGGTGGCGGACCTCTGTTACGAGATGCACAAGCAGGGCGGCGTGGTGGTGGCGGCCCATCCCTTCCGCTGGGGGCAGCGCTTCCGCGACATCCTCCGGCAGGAGCAGCCCGATCTCGACGGCCTGGAACTGATGACGAGCAACATGGATGCCGATTGTCGCCGTCGCGCTGCGGAGGTCTTCGCCGAGCGAACGCTCGCCGGACTGGGCTCCAGCGACGCCCACCACGAAGACGTCCTCGGCGTTTGCTACACCGAGTTCGAGGGGACCATTCGCGATATGCGCGACCTGGTCGACGCGATTCGCGACCGCCGCACGTCGGCCCACGAACGGCCGCCTTAGCCCGACGCGCAAGCGAGGAAAGCAGCGAACCTCGCTGGCGCGTCGGGCTAAGGGAAAAAGTCACCGCTCAGCTGAACGCAGTGAACAACAACAGCATCAGCAGCCCGTTGTGCAGCCCGTGCGCGATCATGCCCGGGACCAGCGTGCCGCGCCACTCGCGAGCCAACGTGAAGCCCAGCGCCAACGCCATCAGCACCGGCACCGCGACCAGCCCCTGCGGGTGGACCGCCGCGAAGAGGAAACTGTTCACCAATCCGCTCAGCAGAAAGCTTGCCGCGAAGCCCCAGCCGCGGGTCGCCTCGCGCAGGTGCCGGTAGAGGATGCCACGGAACATCGTCTCCTCGACGAGGGGCGCCATCACGCTCGCCGCAAACAGGATCTGCAGGCGGCTCCACCAGTCGCCGGCGTCGAGGCCGACGACAGGGTGCGTGGGAATTCCGCCCTCGCCGCCGAGGCGCTTTTGCAGCTGCATCAGCACGAGCACGACGATCAAGCCGCCTGCGAGCAGTGGCAGGGCCGCGACGTAGCAGGCGATACCGCTGGCCGCTTCGCGCACCGGGCCGCGGCCGCCGGACAGGCCGGCGTCCAGACGCACCTGTTCCCACGGGACGCCGCGCCACACCGGCCACACCAGCGCCGCCAAACTCAGAAGTTGCAGGAGAATGATCTGCAAGAGATGGGATCGACTGGGCGGGAGCAGCGCCCCCATCACGGTGAGTCCCATGAAGAGGACAAGCCAGACGGTAAATGTCTCCGCATAGATGCCACCGTGGGGACAGCCAGCGACGAAGCCGTGCCGCAGCTTGCCGTTGAACAGCAAGACGAGCAGGACTACCAGAGCGACCAAGCCGAGCAGGATCAGACCGAGAAAGGTCACGACGCCGATGACTACCGCGATCACGAACCGGCGAGCCGGGGCGACGACTTCCGCGCGAGCCTGTTCGTCGGGCCCTTGCGCAGGCGCCAGCGCCAGTTCTCCCGGCCAGCCCAGCTCCTCGCGGAGATTTTCTTTCTCTTCGTCCGACAATACGTTCCCTGTGTAGTTGCCCTCACGGTACGAGGTGGAGAGACGCCACAGGGACTCCCACAGACGGTGCTCCTGAGCGGAGGGGGCCGGCTCGGTGTTCTTCTCTGCTTTCTTCAGTTGGGCGAGACGTTCGAGTGCTTCCTCTGGACCAAGCAACTCGCCGGCCAGGATGGCCGCTGCGAGTCGCTGCCGGTACGGGCCGTGGTCAATGGTGTTGATCTGCTGGCGGGACTGCTCCTCCGAGAAGGGCAGGCCCACTTCCTTCAGCCCGACCGTCCAGCGGATGTGCTGTTCCGGCGACTTCTGTTTCAGGCGGTCGACGCTCTCCTTGACCGGCTCGGCCACGGGTCGCTGCTGCTGGGACCAGATGACCAGCGCAGCAACGCCAAGGATCACGCACCAGGCGAGCACGGGTCGGCCGCGCGGACGAGGTCGCTCCTCGCTGGGCTGCGGACCGTCAAGAAGAGGAACGTCACTCATGCCTCTGCTCCATCCGCTCGCCAACGCGTTGTGCTGTGTCCAGGGCCCCCGCAAAGTCGCCCTGCAGTAGACGTGCCGTGGCCAGCAGACGGCGCGACTCGTCATCGCTCCGCAGCGCGTCGGCCTGCTCCGTCGCCGACAGGAAGTCGCGCCATTCTCCGCGCGAAGCGGCGTGCTGGGCGGCATCGAGGACGACGCGACGCTGCTCCTCCAGCGCGAACAGCAGCGACAGGTCGGCCTTGCAGCGCCGGCACTGCGCCCCCCCACCCTTCCCCTCCCCTCCTGGGGAGGAGGGAAGGGTGGGGGGGGCGTTGTCGGCCTTGCAGACGGGACAGCGAAGCGGCATCACGCATCTTCCAGGTAGAACAGGACGTCTGCGAGTTCATCGCAAGCCTTCGCCACCTTGTCCCACTGCCGGTCGGTCAGGGCAGTGCGGACATTGGCACAGAGTCGCTCGACCTCGCCGCGATCTTCCGGCGAGACGCGCTCGATCAGGCGCTCGGCCTTTTCCAAGAGCGCCCGCGCCTGGACGGCCTCGCGCTGGCCCTCGCGCGGCCCCGGCGACAGTTCCGGCACCTCCCCCTCGGCCGGCTCTTCGATGTCTTCTTCGTAATCTTCCTCGAAGTCCTCTTCCGCGCCGGGAAAAGGCTCCTCGGGCAGCCACAGCCGCTGCAGCCGCTCGCGGGCGGCATCGCGCTCCTCGCGCTCGAAGCGGGCCAGGGCGTTCTCGATCGTCACTTGCTTCTGCAAACCCGTCGCCCGCTCGCGCGCCGTCACCTTCAGGATGCCGTCCAGGTTCAGGTCGAACTGCACGACGATCTGGTTGCCCGCCGGCACCGGCGCCAGTCCCTCGACCATGAACCGCCCGACGCGATGGTTGCGGCGGACGTCCTCGCTCTCCCCCTGGTAGACATTGATCTCCACCTCGGTCTGCCGGTCGCGGTAGGTGTGGAAGACATCGCTGCGCGAGGTCGGCAACGGAGTATTGCGATGGATGATGCGCGCGAACTTGTTCTCGTTCATGAAGCCGGCCGAGTCGTCCAGGCACTTGATGCCCAGCGAATGCGGCGTGATGTCGACCAGCACGGCGCCGACGTTCTCGCCTGCGATGATGCCGGCCTGAATCCCGGCCCCCATCGCGACGCACAGGTCGGGATTGACCTCCTGGTGGGCAGGCTGGCCGAGCCGCTCCTCGAGCAGCTGGCTGATGCGCGGCGTCCGGGTACTACCGCCGACCAGCACCATCTTGTCGATCGACGAGGCGATCAGGTTGGCGTCGTCGAGGGAGCGCTGGACACAATCCATCGTGCGATCGAGTTGCGACTGGATCATCGCCTCGTACTCGCTGCGGCTGACCTCCAGGTTCAGGTGCAGCGGTTGGCCTTCCTTCTCGGCGATGAACTCTTCCTCGATGCGCGCGAACGGGTGATAGGACAGGTGCCGCTTGGCCGCCTCGGCGGCCATCAGCACCCGGGCGCGCGTCACGAGGTTCGCCTTGAGGTCGACGCCATGTTCCTGCTGAAAACGGTCGCAGACGTGGTTGAAGAGCAACTCGTCAAAATCGTCGCCGCCCAGTTGCGTGTCGCCGTGGCTGGACAGCACTTCGACGACGCCCTCCTGGGCCTGCACGATGGATACGTCGAAGGTTCCGCCGCCAAGGTCGTAGACGAGCATGCGGCGCAGGGCGGTCTGGCTGGGGTCATACGTCAGGGACGCGGCGGTCGGTTCGTTGAGGATGCGCACGACTTCGAGGCCGGCCAGCTCACCCGCCTCGCGCGTCGCCTGGCGCTGGGCGTCGTTGAAGTAGGCGGGCACCGTGATGACGGCCTTCTTGACTTCGGCGCCCAGTTCGCGCGAGGCCCGGTCCTTGAGGACCTTGAGGATCATCGCGGAGATCTCCTGCGGCCGATACTCCTGGTCGCCGAGGTTCACCTTGACGTCCTGGCCCATCTTGCGCTTGATCGACTTGACGGTGCGCTCCGGAGCCAGCACCCACTGGTTGCGCGCCGCCTTGCCGACCAGCAGCCGGCCGTCTTCGGACAACCCGACGAACGATGGCAGGATTGGGTCGCCGTCCTCGTCGGTGCAGACGTGCGGCTGGCCGTCGCGCAGGATCGCTACTTCGCTGTTGGTCGTGCCCAGGTCGATGCCGACGATGATGTCCATCGCTTATCTCCATTATCGCCGCTTGCGGCGTGCGGTTACGAGCGGGCGACGCGCACTTGCGCGAAACGAAAGACGCGGCCGCGCCAGAGATAGCCGCGGCGAACTTCCTCGATCACCTCGGCGGGCGGACGCCCGGTGTTCGCGACGGCTTCCAGGACTTCCATGCGCTCGGGGTCGAAGAGGGTGC
>JACOUH010000344.1 GCA_016177925.1 Planctomycetota bacterium
ACCTCGGCGCTGGCCCACCTCGACGACCTGGTTCTCGATGGGGAGGGTGACCCCAAGAAGACGCTGCCCAAGCCAGGGAATGCGGACCATCTGAAGGACTTCGTCCGCCGTGCCCTGCTTGACGGCTACGCGACGGCCGACCGGCTCAAGCAAGCGTCGCGTGTCAAGGACACGGCGTCCTATCCGGACAGTGGGCTGGGCCAGTCGCTGCGCCTGGTGTCGCGGCTGCTGAAGGCGGGCTTCGGCACGCGCGTCTTCTACGCGATCCAGACCGGCTACGACACGCACTATGCCCAGCTGGCCACACACGACCGGCTGCTCGCCGAACTGGGCGGTGCCGTGAAGGCGTTCCTCGACGACCTGACGGCATCGAGGTTGGCCGACCGCGTGGCCATGCTGCTGTTCAGCGAGTTTGGGCGGACGGTGAAGGAGAATGGCTCGGCGGGTACCGATCACGGCACCGCCGCGCCGGTCTTCCTCGCCGGGGCGCCGGTCCAGACGGGACTCGTCGGCCCCACGCCGAACCTGCTCGACCTCGACCCCAGGCACGGCGACCTGCGCATTGGCCTCGATTTCCGCCAAATCTACGCGTCGGTGCTGGAGGACTGGCTCGGCCTGCCCACGAAGACCGCCCTCGGCGGGACTTTTGAGAGACTTCCTCTCTTCAAGGTCTGATGCACGTCCCGGTGGCGGTGTCCTGTCTGCTGGTCATTGCAGGACAGGTTGGGTCGACGGACGGAGCGTGCCGGGGGCAAGGCCCGGGCGCCTCGCGGCCGGCCCTGTCCTGCTTGCCGGAGCGGGCAGAGCAGACCGCGGCGATTCGAGCCAGGCGGTCGGATCGTGGTCCAACGCGCCCGGCGGGAGCCACGCCCACAGCGGCCCCAGGTCCTTGCGTACCAGGTCAACGTAGAACGGGTGGAGTTGCGTCGTCTCCTGCTCGAAGTAGGCGGCGAAGTGCCGGTCGGTGTCCAGCCGCCGGCGAATGCCGCGGTAGTAGCGCAGCCTGCCGAAGCCCTCGGAGGAAACCGACCGCAGCAGGTTCATCCAGCGCGGCACGACACCCCGGTTGACCCGGAAGCGTCGCAGCAGCGACCGCCACGAGAAGGAATAACGGGTCAAATCGATGACGTGGTCGTAGAACTCGCGCCATCCGTAGTGCCGCGGCCGCACATTCATCGCCTGGTTGTTATTGAGGAAGTGGAACGGGAACGGCAGCACGCGGCCGTCGCGCTGATACTCCCGGTTGAGCGGCGCTGCCTGTCCGAACGCGGTCAGCAGCGAGTAGCCGGGGAATGCACCCGGCGTCCGGTCCAGGAAGCGCTTGGTCAGCTCGAACGGCTCTTCCCCGGAGTCCGAGTCGAGGCCGAGGACGAAGTTGGCCTGGACGTAGGGGATGTGTCGCAGGATCAAGTTGACGTGCTCGGCCACTCGCTTGACCTTGTCCATCCCGCGGAGGTTCCCGGTGTGCGACTTGTTGCCGAGGTCGTACCACGACTCGATACCCGGCACCATCGCCCGGAAGCCGTTCCGCTCGAGTCGGCGCAGGTGCGGCTCCGACAGCACGGACAGGCTGCTCTCGGCGATGAAGTGGATGCTGCCCGGGGGCACGGCTTCCTCGATGGCGCTGAGCGTGGCGTCGAAGCGGACGCCGAAGTTGGGGTCGTGCCAGGCCACGATCGGCCGCCGGAACTTCTTCAGCAGGAAGCGGAGGTCCTCCTTGATCGGGCCAGTGTCCAGGGGTTGGTACGGGACCGCCGCGTCGATGCAGAACTCGCAGGTGTAGGGGCAGCCCAGGCTGGCCACCGTCGGCACGACCTTGATCAGCGGAGCCGTTCGCAGGGTCGCCTCCAGGAACGGCCAGCGCTCCCGGACCCCGGGCAGCGTGACCGGTTGCCCCGGAGCGGAGAGAGATAGACGCCGGTGGGACGCGAGGGAGCACAGTCGCGCAGGACATCGCGGAGAACGGTCCGGTCCGTGAAGCCCAGGACGTAGTCGAAATAGCGGAGGGCGTCCGAGGGGTAGCAGCGGGCGTGGGGCCCGCCGAGGACCGTGACGACCCCCCGACAGCGGCAGAAGTTGCTCAGGGCGTAGGCGGTCTGGGCGGACTCGGTGAAGGCGGAGATGAAGACCAGGTCGGCGTCCACGGGCGGGGCCTGCAACAGGTCTTTGCCGCCGGTGTAACAAAGATAGGCGACATCATGCCCCTCCTGGATGCACCAGGTGGCGATTGCCTGGGGCATGACGGAGGCCAGGTTGGCCCCCATGATCCGCATGAACAGCGACCGTGCCGGACCTCGGGCGACGAGGTCGATGATCCCCACCCGCAACTTTTTCATCCGTGCTTTCTAGGGGCCGTTCGGGACCGCCCTCTCCCTCGCCGCCGGGAACTCCGGATCGCCCAGGGAGGGGACACTGTTCGTCGGACACCGCTTGAGAGAATCTACGAATCCGCCCACGCGGGAAAAGGGAGAGCGGAGCGGAATAGGAAAAAACCTGATGGCCGTCGCGGTCAGAGTCATCGCTCTGTCGTTGCGCTCTGATGCTCCTGGGTGACGGGAAGGGAACGGCCGTCCGGGGTGGCTTGCTGGGCCGGCGGCAGCACGGGGCCGTACCAGCTGATGCGGAAGAAGCCGCGCAGGCCATACGACCGGATCGGTTTTTCGCGCTTCCATTCGACATACTGATAGGTGCCGAAAACACGGTCCCACCAGTCGACGAGGATGCCGAAGTTGTTCTTCCACATGTGATGCTTGTGGTGGAGCGTGTGGACCGGCCGCGGCATCCAGAAGACGAGATCGGGGTACTCGTGCTGCAACTGGTGCGCGTACGCCGCCAGCGCCGCGTACAGGAAGCCGCCCAGCGCCCAGCCGACGCCCGCCCCAAGCGAGTAAAGGAAACCGAGCCAGATCACCAGCAAGGTCGGGAGGAAATAGTCGCCGAACTCGCCGAGCCAGCCCTGTCCCCAGCCATCGCGATGGTGCTCCGCGTGCTTCTTGGCAAGCAGCCTTCGTCCATGCATCAGCCGGTGGATGAGGTACTCCACTAGCGTCCCGAGCACGAACGCGACCAGGAAGGTGACGCCCCCCTCCGCCAACGCTTGCCACATCGGTGCAATCCTCCGCCAGCGCTGGCGAGCGGGGGGCGTGAGCCCCCTGATGACTTTATCAGGGGGCTCACGCCCCCCGCTCGCCTGTCTGGGTCAAAACGATACCACTACAATAAGAGGGATGGAAGAGGCGAGCCGGGCTTTTTTCCGGTTCAGAGGGAGGGCGGAACATGGCTGTGCAGGCGAATCCTCATGTCAGGGCGAACGGCGACGTCGACGCCACCGAGACGCGCGAGTGGCTCGACTCGCTCGACTCGGTGCTCCAGAGCGAAGGGACCGACCGGGCCCGCTACCTGCTGTCGCAGCTGACCAACCAGGCCCTCCGCCAGGGCATTCACCTGCCCTTCACCGCCAACACGTCCTATATCAACACCATCTCTCCAAGCGATCAGCCTGCCTTTCCCGGCAATCGCGACCTCGAGCGGCGCATCAAGGGGCTGATGCGCTGGAACGCCATGGCCATGGTCGTCAAGGCGAACCACAAGGACGGCACCCTCGGCGGGCACATCTCGACGTTCGCCTCGTCGGCGACCCTCTACGAGGTCGGGCAGAACCATTTCTTCAAGGGCCCCGACGCGCCCGGCGGCGGCGATCAGGTCTACTTCCAGGGTCACGCCTCGCCCGGCATGTACGCGCGCGCCTTCCTCGAGGGCCGCCTGTCAGAGCAGTTGCTGGAGAACTTCCGCCAGGAACTGGCCAAGGGCGGCGGGCTGTCTTCCTACCCGCATCCCTGGCTGATGCCGCACTTCTGGCAGTTTCCGACCGTGTCGATGGGCCTTGGGCCGATCATGGCGATCTACCAGGCCCGCTTCAACCGCTACCTCGAGCACCGTGGCCTCAAGGACACCGGCGACGCCCACGTCTGGGCCTTCCTCGGCGACGGCGAGTGCGACGAGCCGGAGTCGCTTGGCGCCCTGCACCTCGCCGCCCGCGAGGGGCTCGACAACCTGATCTTCGTCATCAACTGTAACCTGCAGCGGCTCGACGGTCCGGTGCGCGGCAACGGCAAGATCATCCAGGAATTGGAGGCGGTCTTCCGCGGCGCCGGCTGGAATTGCCTCAAGGTCATCTGGGGCAGCGACTGGGACCCACTCTTGGCCCGCGACAGGACCGGCCTACTTGTCCGCCGCATGGACGAGGTTGTTGATGGCGAAATGCAGAAATACTCCGTCGAGTCGGGCGCCTACGTCCGCGAGCACTTCTTCGGCAAGTACCCCGAGCTGCTGAAGCTGGTCGAGAGGATGAGCGACGAACAGCTGGCGAAGCTGAAGCGGGGCGGGCACGACCCGGAGAAAGTCTATGCAGCGTACAAGGCAGCCGTCGAGTACCGGGGCGCGCCGACGGTCATCCTGGCAGCGACGGTCAAGGGCTACGGCCTGGGCGAGGCCGGTGAGGGCATGAACGTCACGCACCAGCAGAAGAAGCTGAAGACGAAGCACCTGCTGGAGTTCCGCAACCGCTTCGGCCTGCCGCTGTCGGACGAGGATGTCGAGCGCGCTCACTTCTATCGCCCCGCCGACAACTCGCACGAGATCGAGTACCTGCGTGAGCGGCGCCAGGCGCTGGGCGGCACCCTGCCGGCGCGCGTCGTCAAGTGTCCGGCGCTGAAGCCGCCCGGCTCGGACTTTGTCAACAACTACGTCAAGGGCTCCGGCGAGAAGGCGCCATCGACGACGATGGTGCTGGTCGACATGATGACGCGGCTGATGCGCGACAAGGAGCTGGGCAAATGGTTCGTGCCGATCATCCCCGACGAGGCGCGGACGTTCGGCATGGACCCTTGGTTTTCGACATTCAAGATCTACTCCAGCGTCGGCCAGCGCTACACGCCGGTCGACGACAAGATGGCGGTGGCGTATCGCGAGGCGCTCAACGGGCAGATCCTGGAGGAGGGCATCACCGAGGCCGGCTCGATGTCGTCGTTCATCGCCGCCGGCACCGCCTACGCGACGCACGGCGTGCCGACGATTCCCTTCTTCGTCTACTATTCGATGTTCGGTTTTCAGCGCATCGGCGACCTGATCTGGGCGGCGGCCGACATGCGCGTGCGCGGTTTCCTGCTCGGCGCCACCGCCGGCCGCACCACGCTGAACGGCGAGGGCTTGCAGCACGAGGACGGTCACAGTCATGTCCTGGCGTCGACGGTGCCGAACCTGCTCTGCTACGACCCGGCTTACGCATTCGAGCTGGCAGTCATCCTGCGCGAGGGCATCCGCCGCATGTACGGCGACCCCGACTACGAGGATGACGTTTTCTACTACATCACTCTGTATAACGACAATTACCCGATGCTGCCGATGCCGGAGGGCGTCGAGGAGGGCATCTTGGAGGGCCTGTACAAGCTGCGGCCCGCGACAATCAAGGGCGAGCGGGGGGTGTCAACCCCCCGGTTGAAAGTCCACTTGCTGGGCAGCGGCCCACTGCTGCCGTATGCCCTGAAGGCGCAGGAGAAGCTGGCGGAGTTCGGCGTCGCGGCGGACGTCTGGAGCGTGACGAGCTACAAGGAGTTGCGTCGCAAGGCGCTGGAGGCCGAGCGCTGGAACCTGCTGCATCCCGGCGAGAAGCCGCGCGAGAGCTACCTGCAGCGCGTGCTGGCGAAGGAAGAGGGAATCTTCATCGCGGTGAGCGACTACATGAAATCGGTGCCGGAGATGATCCAGCGCTGGGTGCCGGGCGGCCTCTACCCGCTGGGAACCGACGGTTTCGGCCGGAGCGAGACGCGGCCGGCGCTGCGCCGTCACTTCGAGGTGGACGCAGAGTTCATCACGCTGGCGGCTCTGCACCAGCTGGCGAGCAAGGGGGCGCTGAAGCCCGCTGACGTCAAGCAGGCGATCACGAAACTGGGCATCGATCCGGACAAGCTCGACCCGATGCGGGCATAGCGCGCTGTACCAACGGAACGGGTTGCGCGGCTTGGGAGCCCGACGATCCGTCTCCACGATCTGCCTCTCACACACCTCCCGCGGTTCTGACTTTTTCGGAAAAATTGGTTGCACTGCCTTTGGTGACAGAGTACCCTCACGAGGAGTTTTGAACTCGACCGTACAACCTCAACCAAATCGGTGCAAAGTGTCGCTCCCCCTGGACAAGTCCAGACTGCCGCGTCTACCCGACGTTCACCTACCCGGCGACGCACGGCGGAGTCGTTGCTCGGGCTCGCCAACGCGGAACTGGCGCGAGTTGACCCGCTGGAGATGAACCTGCTTGTCGGTGCGGAACTTCCTCTGTTAGCCACTCTCGAGATCGGGACCTACCAGAAGCAGGCGGATAACTGGGCGGCGGATTTCCAGAGTCGCCTCCCCGGGATGGAGGTCGCCTTTTCCCGGCGCCCCGGTGACTGGAAACACGACATTGATTTTTTCCGGCTGGGGCAGTTGTGCTGGTACGTTGACGAGGTTCTCGGCATCCGCTACCGCGAGGACCAGAGAGACCTGCGACACGTCCTGTACACCGACCCGAGCGACCTCTTCCTCAACGGGGTCATGGACACCCGGCGAGGCACCTGCGCCAACATGGCGGCCCTCCATGTAGCGCTGGGCTGGCGCCTGGGGTGGCCCGTGTCGCTGGCCTGCGTGGGGTCGCACCTCATCTGCCGCTACGATGACGGCAAGGTCACCCACAATATCGAGGCTACGAACAACGGGAGTGGCGGCTTCCATTCCCATCCGGACAGCTTCTACCGGGTGGAATTCTCCTTGCCGGAGCGGGCGATCCAGTGTGGCTCTGACTTGCGTGCCGTGACGCCGAGGGAAATGCTGGGACTGTTCTACGGGTTCCGTGCGCGGCACCTGGAGAACGTCGTCCGGCTGGAGGAGGCGGAACGTGACTACCTGTGGGCCCGGGCCCTGTTCCCGCCCAGCCGCCGCCTCTACAACGCCCAGATGTAGATCAGCGTGCAAGTGGCACCCGACCGCTTCGAGCCACACGAGACGGGACACCCGACGGAATTAGCCGAGTGGCTGCGCGAGTATGTCCGGACCAGTAAGCCTGCTTCGCGCGTTGCCTGGCCCTCCGGTCAGGACATCGGCATCGACTGGGGAGAATGGAAATGACGCTGGCATCTACGCTCTGCGGCGAGCCGACCACTCAGGCGTTGTGGATTGCGACTCAGGTCGTGAGCGACGACCCGCTCGGTTTTGTGGCGGGCGACACGAACCTCTACCGCTACGTGGGCAACAGCCCCCCCAATCACACCGACCCCAGCGGCTTGATCTGGGGATGGGCGGCGGCGGGGATCGGGGCTGTCCTCGGGGCCGGAACCTATCTCATAGGCACGGCGGTCACGAGCGTCATCTCGGGGCAGAATGAGTTCAGTTGGGGCGGCCTTGCGGGAGCGGCAGCGGGGGGCGCGGTCGCCGGTCTGGTCGTGGGAGCGTTGACGGGAGACGCAACGTCCGCACTGGGACTGGTCGGCATCGGGGCGGCGGCAGGAGCGGCGGGGGGAGCGACCGCTGGCTTCGTCGGCAGTGTCGTGGACCAGGGCGTGGCTAACGTGAAGAAAGGGAACTGGAATCCCCCCCAGTGGGATTTCAGTTGGAAGCAGGTCGGCATCAGCACAGGGGTGGGGCTGGTAGCAGGCGCGGTGGGCGGCGCCGTGACCGCGGGACTCCTCGGCCCCACGGCGACACGTAACCTGGCCAGCGCCTCTTTTGCGCGGCTGGTTGGCAGTGGACTGGGTGGGGGAATTGCAGGGGGAGCAACGGGGGGAGCCTTGACGGCACTGGCGAACGACCGTGATCCTGTTGCGGGAGCCCTTTCCGGGGCCTGGCGTGGGGGTGTCTTCGGAGGGGTCGGCGGAGTGTTGACTTTTGGTGGTGCCAGGGCATTGAAAGGCATCCAGCAGATTAGAGAAGAAGCCGCGGAGACGAGTGGGTGGGTTCCACGGCCTCCTGAGCGCACGCCACGGGCTCGAACACCCACCGACGCAGCGGATCTCGTGCGAGAGGCGAATGCCCGAAAGCTCCTGGAGGACATCCGTGAGATGCCCGCCGATGAGCCTCCGGGCAGCGTGCCTCTGGAGTTCCGGTCTGCAAAAACTCGGGGTACCCTGTTGCATCTCGACAAGGAAGGAATGCTGCCCGATCAGCTACGCCAGCGGTATCCAGACACCCAATTCGAGTTCAAGGCCCCAGGCCAGCCTGGACAGGATGTGAAAGTGGTTGGAGGAAAGCATCCGTCTGAGTACGCAGGGTCCAAGTGGCCCAACGGGATCAATTACGGAGACTTCAAGCCTGATACCCCAAGTGGCCACAAAAAGTTTGAGTCAGACCAGAGGCTGCTTTGGGAAGAAGAGACGACCATGCTTCCATACGATCCGCACGGTGGGACATTAAAGTGAGTAATCGCCTTGTCAATTTCCCGGGCTTCTCCGT
>JACOUH010000071.1 GCA_016177925.1 Planctomycetota bacterium
GCCGGCACCGTCTCTGCCCGTCGACCTGGCGCTGGCCAATGCCCCCAAGCGCTCCGGCGATTTCTACAGCGTTCCCGCCGTCCTGGACTGAACGACCATGATCGAACGATCCGCCGCCGCGCTGCTCGATTCACTGTCCCGCGGCGAGATGTCCGCCGAAGCGCTGACCGCTGCGTTCCTCGCGGCCATCCGCCAGCGCGAACCGAAGGTACGGGCGTTCCTGCACGTCGATGAGGCGGGCGCCCTTGAGCAGGCGCGCGCCGTCGACCTGCGCCGCCAGCGCGGCGAGCCGCTCGGGCCGCTCGCCGGGCTGCCGGTGGCCGTCAAGGACCTCCTTTGTACCCGCGGCCAGCGCACCACCTGCGCCAGCAAGGTCCTCGAGGACTTTGTCCCGCCCTACGATGCCCATGTCGTGACGCGACTGAAGCAGGCCGGCGCCATCCTGATCGGCAAGACCAACCTGGACGAGTTCGCGATGGGCTCGTCGACGGAAAACAGCGCCTACCAGGTGACACGCAACCCGTGGGACCTCGAGCGGACACCCGGCGGCTCAAGCGGGGGGTCGGCGGCGGCGGTGGCGGCAGGCGAGGCGCCGCTGGCGCTGGGCACCGACACGGGAGGCTCGATCCGCCAGCCGGCCAGCCTGTGCGGCGTCGTCGGGTTGAAACCGACCTACGGCCGCGTGTCGCGCCTCGGCCTGGTTGCCTTCGCCAGCTCACTCGACCAGGTCGGGCCGTTCGCCCACGATGTCGCCGGCGTCGCTCGGTTGCTGGAAGTGATCGCTGGCCACGACCCGCGCGACAGCACCAGCGTCGACCGTCCGGTGCCGCCGTACAGCCAGTCACTGGAACGTCCGGTGAAACCGCTGGCGATCGGCGTGCCCCGCGAGCACTTCGGCGCCGGCCTGGACGCGGCGGTCGAGCAGGCGGTGCGGGCAGCGCTGGCGCTGTACCAGCGTCTCGGTGCAGAGGTAAAGGAGGTGTCGTTGCCGAACAGCCCGCACGCGATCGCGGCCTATTACCTGGTGGCGACCGCGGAGGCGTCGAGCAACCTGGCCCGCTACGACGGCGTCCACTACGGCCATCGGGCCGCTGTCTACGACGACCTGATTCACATGGTCGAGCGCTCGCGCGGCGAGGGCTTCGGCGCCGAGGTGAAGCGTCGCATCATGCTCGGCACCTTCGTCCTTTCCGCGGGTTACAAGGATGCGTATTATCTGAAAGCCCTGAAGGTGCGCCGCCTGATCCGCACTGACTTCGACCGGGCCTTCCAGGAGTGCGAGGTGATCGCCGGGCCGACGTCCCCCACGCCGGCGTTCAAGATTGGCGAACGCACCGACGACCCGCTGACGATGTACCTGTCGGACGTCTACACGATCGGCGCCAACCTGGCGGGCATTGCGGGTATCAGCATCCCGTGTGGCTTCACGGGCACGGGTCTGCCGATCGGGTTGCAGTTGCAGGCCCCGCCGTTCGAGGAGGAGAAGTTGCTGCGGATCGCCCGCCTGTACGAGCGCGAAACCGACTGGCACACACGCCGCCCGAAGCTGGTATAATCGCCATGGACAAGACGTTTACCAAACTGGGGAACGCTCTTGCTGACCTCGAAACCGCCTGGCAAGATCGGCTGGCGGACGCGGACGCGCTGCTCGCGGCCGGGCGCAATGCCGGGGCCATTGTCACGGGTCTGTATGCCCTGGAGATCCGATTGAAAGTCGCGATCTGTAAGCGGCTCGACCTGGAGCAACTGCCGAAAAACTTCGAGATCCACGACCTGAAAGCTCTCCTCCTCCTGGCGGGGTGGAGTCGCCGCATCGATCGGAAGAGCGCCCGCAAGGTGAAATTGAACTGGGACGCGATCGTGAGCCGGTCGGAGGAACTCAACGAGTTGCGGTATACCGCGGACAAAAACTGGACGCACGCCGAGGCCGCCACCTTCTTGAAGCAACTGAAAGATCCACCGGACGGGGTATTGCCATGGATTACAAAGCTCCGATGAAGCGTGCCATCCGTCGGGTGGTCCAACTCCTCCAGCGGTATGCCACCGTTCACGGCTGGCAGCCCGGAGAGTATCGCATTTTCATCCGCGCGAACGAGGAGTGGGGGTATATCGTTATCATTTTGGTCGCCAAGGCGTTTCCCGGGAAAGATGAGTTCGAGCAGTGGGAGTCCGTGATCGACTTTCTGGAAAAAGAACTGAAAGATGACCGTCCCCTTTTCGAGGCACTCTCTCTCAACTTACGGACGTTTGACCAGGTCGCCGAGGGCGGGCTCTATGCGATCGGGGACAGCTACGAGGAAGCGGAGGAGTTGTTCCCAGGCCTTTCGGCTACCGGGGACTGAATGGGCACAGCAACCCTTCCGACGAAGTCAGCCCCGACGAGGGCGAGCACCACATCAGGCTGGGGGACTCCATGTCGGACCTTCCCTACCGCATTGTCATCGGTCTGGAGGTACACGTCCAGCTGCTGACGCGCACCAAGCTCTTCTGCGGTTGCAGCACGCAATTCGGACTGCCCCCCAATTCGGCGACCTGTCCCGTCTGCACCGGCTTGCCCGGCACGCTGCCAGTCATGAACCGCCGCGCCTTTGAACTGGCCCTCCGCGCCGCACTGGCCCTCAACTGCGAGATCGCCCGCTTCACCAAGTGGGACCGCAAGAACTACTACTACCCCGACCTGCCCAAGAACTACCAGATCAGCCAGTACGACCTCCCCTTCAGCAAGGACGGCTGGCTCGAAATTGACACGCTCGCAGGGCCCAAACGCGTCGGCATCATCCGCGCTCATCTTGAAGAGGACGCCGGCAAGATGCTGCACGACGAGAAGGGCGGTGGCCGCGACAGCCTCGTCGACCTCAATCGTACCGGCACCCCGCTGCTGGAGATCGTCAGCTACCCCGAGATCAACAGCCCCGACGAGGCCAAGGCGTACCTCGAAGAGATTCGCCTGCTGCTGCGCGAGATCGGCGTCTCCGATTGCGAGATGCAGGAGGGCTCCCTCCGCTGCGACGCCAACATCAACCTCCACATTCTAAACCCCTCACCCCCGACCCCTCTCCCCCACGGGGAGAGGGGAGCGTTTCCTCCCCTCCCCCCTTCGCAGGTTTGGGGGTGGCCAGCGACGCCCATCGTCGAGGTCAAGAACCTCAACAGTATCCGCGCCGTCGGCCGTGCCATGGAGTATGAAGCCGACCGCCAGTATCGCAAGTTCCAGGAGGACGGCAGGAAACTCGGCGAGGAGCCCAAGGAGACGCGCGGCTGGGACGAGGCTCGCGGCGTGACGCTGCCACAGCGGCGCAAGGAGGAGGCGGCCGATTATCGCTACTTCCCCGAGCCCGACCTCGTGCCCGTTGTGGTCGACGACGCCTGGCTGGCACAGGCCCGTGCCGCGCTGGGTGAATTGCCCGCCCAGCAGCGCGCCCGCCTGGTGCAGCAGTATGCCCTGTCCGAGTATGATGCCGGCGTGCTGACGCGACAGGGGCGAGCGCTGGTCGCCTACTTCGAGGAGGTCGCCCGACTGTCCGGCGACTCCAAGGCTGCCTGCAACTGGGTAACCAACCAGGTGCTCGCCACCCTCAACGAGCAGAAAATCGACATCGGCTCGTTCCCGCTGTCGGCCACCCGGCTAACGGGGTTGCTCGTCGAAGTGCGCAACAGCGGTATGCCGGCCCAGCGCTCGCGCGAGGTCTATGCTCGCATGATCGAAACCGGGGAAAGTGCCAAGGAGGCAATGGAGGCGCTGGGCATCAAGGTGGTCGGCGATGCCGACGCCCTGCGCGAGATCGTCGCCCGCGCGGTCGCTGCCAATCCGAAGGCGGTTGCCGACTTCAAGAAGGGCAAGACCAAGGCCGCCGACGCCATCAAGGGCGCCGTCATGCGCGAGACGAAGGGCATGGCTCGCATGGAACTGGTCCAGCAACTCGTCCTGGAAGCGCTCGAGAAGTCCTGAGTCATCAGGCCGCGCGGGACGCGAACCGACTGTCGTAGCGGTCGAGTCCGAACGGCGGCCGGTACGGGTGCAGCTCGTTGGCTCCCTCGAACGGGAGGCACGCAGTGAACAGCCGGCAGCTGGCCCGTCGTCCCCGGTAGAGCCGGGCGAGTACGGAGCGAAGTGACCAGGGGGGCCTCATCCATGTCTGCGACTGCACGCGGAAGTAGGCCGCCTGCAACATCTGGTTCAGGGCGGACCGCGAAGGGAGGAAGGCCGGGCGAGCGGCGTCGGCAAAATCGTAGAGGACCTCCCGGGGCCGGACGCTCAAGGCTGCGTCCCCCTCGAAAAGGACCACGGTCCCCGGATGGCAGCAGTGCCGGACCTGGGCGAACGCATGAAACGGGTCGTAGAGGTGGTAATAGACGCCCAGGCAGAGGATGACGTCGAAGGTCCGGCCGAGCCCGGCCAGTTCGTAAACGGAGACGTGCCGGTCCACTTCCACCTGCGAGCCCAGTAGCTCGCGGGCGAGGAAGATGCCCGTGTCGCCGCACCAGTTCTGCGACACGTCGTCGGTGGCTAGTACGTGGTGAGCGCCGCGCCGCTCGGCGTAGAAACTCCAGTAGCCGTCCCAGCAGCCGATGTCGAGGACCGTCTTGCCGCGGAAGTCGATCGCATCGAGCTGCCCTTCGACGAAACGCCAGAGCTTGCGATGGGCGCCGATCCCCCGGCTCCTCGAGGTCGACCGGAGGCCCCCGCCGAAGTCGAACTCGTGATACCACGTCTGGGCATCAATCCGAACTTGCAGCTCGCGGCGATCCATTTGGAACCCCCTCAGCGAATCGCTTCCCGTCCGCCGATGAAACACGGCGGGAAGCATCTGAGCCCCTCCGCGCGGACCCAGGACATGCGGCGACTCGGCGCACGGAACGCGAGGCCGTATGGCATTTCGCCGCCTGTCTGTCAACGTCGTCTGCAGTTTCGAGCGGCTCCCGGGCGCACGACACGGTTTGCAGCTGGCAGGGCGAGGTCTTACCCTGGCTGAGGGAAATCCGTTCACTCTTTTGACCCAAGTTCCGAACGGAGCCAGGGATGGCGCGAGCCAAGCAGCGCACCCCGCAGGTAGAAGCAGTCC
>JACOUH010000345.1 GCA_016177925.1 Planctomycetota bacterium
CGGTGAAGGTGCCCGTGCCCAGCTTCAGCGTGCCGGCGCCGGACAGCTCGGCAACGGTCTGGTTGAAATTGTTCAGGTCGAAGGTGCCGTTCAAAGTCAGGATGCTGTTGGTGACGAGGGCGTTGGTGATCCCGAGCTTGAGGGTGCCGGCGCTGACGGTGGTCGGCCCGGTGTAGGTGTTGACGGCATTGAGACGCATGGTGCCGGGGCCATCCTTGATCAGGCCGGCACTGGCGTTGATGCCGCTGCTGATGGTGGCATTGACGACGAGGTCGTCGATGCCGGCCGGATCCTGGGCGACGTTGAAGATGCGGGTGGCCCCGCCCAACGACAGGTTGCCGCTGATGACGGAGGACAGGCCGCTGGTGTTGTTGGTGGTGACGTCGTCGCCCAGCGTGAGCGTGCCGCCGCTGCCGGTGGTCACGTGGCCGGCGGTCAGCGTCAGGGCATGAATCGTCTCGTTCTTGCCGCCCAGGTCGAACAGGCCCGACTTGTTGACGGTGATGTTGGTCGCGTCGGCGATCTGGTCGCGGGCCAGCAACCGCAGCACATCGGCGTCCTGGCCACCGAGACCGTCGCCGACGACCACCTTGGTCCCGCCCAATGCTTGGATCCCCGCGCTCTTGTTGAGGAGCAGGGTGCCGGCGTCGACGAGCGCCCCGCCGTTGGCGGAGTTGGCAGTGGTACCGGTAAGGATCAGCGTCCCAGTGCCCGCCTTCTCCAGGGGCGCCGAGCCGCTGACGACGTTGCTGAAGGTTATCTGCGAAGTGCCATCGGTGTTGACCAGGGCGGGGTCGGTTTTCGACAGGTTGACGATGCCGGCCCACGTATTGTTGCCGTCGGTCACGTGGAGGGCGCCGGCGTTGTTGACGCCGCTGCCGGTCAGGGTGAGGATTTCGTCATTAGGAATGTTGAGCCCGCCGCCCATTTGCAGGGTGGCACCGGCCGCGACCGTGGTGCCGAAGCCGTCGGCGCCGCCCAGCGCCCGGTTGTTCTTGATGATGGTCGTGCCCTCGCGCAGCGTGGTAGGGCCCGTGTAGAGATTACTCGCGGCCAGCACCAGCGTGCCATTGCCATCCTTCTCCAGCGTGGCCCCGCTGCCGCCGCTGATGACGCCGGTGACGGTTAGCTGGCTGTTGGGGTCGGTGAAGATGGAGGTGGAGGAGCCGACCGTGATGGGGCCGGCCCAGGTGACGATGGTGTTGGAGCCGCCGACCAGTCGGAGGGCGCCGCTACTGTTGAAACCGAGGTCCTTGAGGGTGAGCGTCTTGCCGATGGTGAAGGTGCCCTGCAATTCCAGCGAGCCCCGGTCCTGGGCCGTGATGGTCCCGCCCTTGACAACGGGCCCCAGCGCCAGGGGGTCCTTGATGATCAGGGTGCCGTTGTTGACGAAGGTGTTGCCGGTGAAGCCGAGGTTGGAATTCGGGAAGATCAGCGTCGACAGGCCAATCTTTTTCAGGTCGCCCGTGCCGGTAAGGGGGCCACTGATGATCAGCACCGAGCCGAGGTCGCCGCCGATGCTGGAAGCCGTGTTCAGCGTAACTGACCCCGTCAACTCGGCGTTGGTGGTCGGGCCGGTACTGGTCAAGGCCCCGACCGCGTTGCCGGTGAAGTCGAGGACCCCGTCGCCGTTGACAATGATGTCCTCGTCGACGACCCGGTTGTCCCCCTGGAAGTCGAGGGTGGCGCCGTTTTCCACCGTGGTGTGGGAGCCCTCCGAGAGGGCCTGGTTGTGGAGCACGCTGATCGTGCCCTGCCGAATGTCGGTCACCCCGTTGTAGGTATCTTCGGCCTTCAGGATGAGAACGCCGCCCCCCACCTTGGTAAGGTCGCCGGCGCCGCTGATGCCCCCGGTCAGCGTCAAGGTGACCAGCACGGGGGGCGTCGTCTGCCCATGGGCGCCGTCGATGACGCCGATGGCGGCGCTGGGCGACAGCGTGATATGCCCCCCCCAGGTCGACGCCGGGAGGGGAGACAACGCTCCCTGAAAATCCTCCACGAGGCTGAGGGGGACTTCCTCCGCCCCCCCATTGAGGTACCGGCCGGGGCCTCCTTGCAGGGCGCCGACGCCGCCGTTGCCCATGCCGATCAACTCCAGGGCCTCGTTGGCGACATTGGTGGCGCTCACTCGCAGGGTAGCGCCGTCGCGGACGAGAGTCCCCTGGTCGGGGGTACCCAGGGAGAAGGCGCTGTTGATTTCCAGGGTGCCGGCGGCGACCTCGACCAGACCGTGGAACGTGTTGTTGCCGGTCTCGAACTGGAGCGCGTCATTGCCCTCGTTGGGGTCGGCATTGAAGTCAACGAGATCGATGAGGTCATTGCCCAGGACCAGTCGGCCCGGCCCCTGCTTGATCAGGCCGGCGGTGGAGACGCCGCTGGCCTCCTTGAGGGCGCTGGCAATCACCAGGGTGGCACCGGCGCCCTTGATGTTGATGCTCTGCGGGTTGCCCGACAGCAAGATGTCCATCGACGGCTTGACGAGGATGTCCGCACCCGTGGTGAGCACGACACCCGGGAGCGGCTGCGCATTCCCAGCGATCAGGCTAACGCCCGAGCCGAATTTCGTGGAGGTTTGGAGTTCGTTCTTGAGGGTGATCGGCTGGCCGCCGATCACAAAGTCGTTGGATTCGATCGTGAGCGTGTTCAGGGTGAGATTGGGGATGTTTTGCCAGGAGTTGTACGGCTCAAAGCCGATATGGCCGGAGGCGTCCACCGACGGGACTTCGGTCGAATCGCTCGTGCCGAAGTTCTTGTTGTTCACCGGCGCAATCGAAGTATCGGGAAAGATGACATCGTCGGCCTGGCTGCTGTTCGGTTTGACGCTGTTGACCCAGTTGCCCGGAGAACTCCACTCCGGGTCATTGAAGCTGATGTTGGGGGGGGGGACGAGGTTGCCGGTCCAGGTCACGACCGTGGGCATGGTTCGAGCTTCGAGGACCTCGACCTCCAGCTGCGTGGGCCAGCGCCGAGGACGGCGCGCGGCGCCTTTGAAACGGTTGTGGGAGAGCAGGCGAAGCCAGGACGGAATCATGGATGCAACCTCAGAGCAAGGGAGGAGGGGGACTCCTATTGGGATGAAAAAACTCCCGGTTCGCGGAGGGCACCGGGGAGAGGGTGCGTCCGCCCGCGCGACAACTCCCCCCCGAGCGCAACGTTGGTCAGCGGAGGGGAGGTCAGGGGAGCAAGCGAGAACGAGAAAAACATCACGGGGGCCCTTCCGCCCGGCGCAGCAAGCCGTAGCCGTTCCGGGGAAAACTGCGAATCACTTCGGGACACGGACCGACGAGTCGACTCCTTCTCCGGGTGGCGAATTCCTGCAAGAAAGGAATTACCTCACCTCTGGAACGTAGAGCAGTACGTGGAAGGTCGAGAATCCCTGCCGGCGCTTTACGCCTGTGATTGATTGATCGTAACAGCCGCACGTTCGCGACGCAAGACTCCGTTGGACCGAAATCTGCTTTAATTTGCCGAGTTCGCCCCGCTTCTTTGGAATGCAAAGCCAACCTGGGCCGAAAAGTCGTCCCTTCCCTGCGAGAGAACGAGGGGAATCGCCTCGTTGTTGGCGCCCGTGCCAGATTCCTGTGGGACAGAAAAAAGGGAGAAGGTGGTCAACGGCGCTCAGCAAAACCCATCAACACATGCAAACTCGCTCCTGCGTAAAAAGAGATAACCCCGCCAGGGCAGAAAAGTTTCTCCCGCCCGCCACGTCCGGAAGAACGCTCAGAGTCGGTCCTCCAACCCCTCCCCGAAAACGGGGAGGGGGCCAGGCTTACTTGATGGCCAAAGGACCCTTCCTCAAGACGAGAAAGGGGGCGTCGTGGTTTGGCGTTGACAGAGAAAATGGACCGACCGGGAAAAGGGGGGCGTGGTTTGGCATTGGCAAAGTTGCTCTCGACCGCCGCCACGGGGAGAGGCTCACTCGTCGTCGCGGATGTCGACCCACTCCTGAACGAGCCGGCTGGACACGGCGGCCGCCAGCTGCGGCAGGAACGGGAATAGCCGGACGCGCGCCTCGGCGTCCAGCGGTGCGCCGTACTCGGACACCTCGAACGCCTCGACATACTCGACGCGGTTGCCCTGCTCCTCGCCGTAGGTGCGGACGAGGCGGTCGCGGAAGCGGTCGGCGAGCGGACGGATGCGCTGGCGGAACCGGTCGCCCAGCCATTCCTTGCGGCCCGCCGCGTCGGCCGGCACCTGTTCGGCAAAGCCCGCGTTGAAGGGCAGCCACTCGTAAAACTGCGATGCGTGACAGTGCAGCATGTCGACGACGCGGTCGACCTGCGGCCCGATGTCGACGACGACATGTGCCTCAAAAGGACAGGGCTTCTTGAACGTGTCGGAGACGTACAGGATGACCGGGTTGCGCTCCAGGTGCGGGACATCGGGGCAGACCGCCGGCACGGTAACCATGTAGGCCGCATCCTGGACGAGTTGGGCGGCGTAGCGGTGGTCGGGGTGGTAGTCGGCCGGACGGTGCGTGATGAGCAGGTCGGGACGGAAAGTGCGGATCAGCCGGATGATCTGGCGGCGGGCCTCGAGGGTTGGGGTCAGCTCGCCGTCGGGGAAGTCGAGGACATCGTAGCTGGCACCGAGGACGGCACCGGCGGCCCGCGCCTCGGTCCGTCGCCGCTCGACCAGTTCGGGACGGCGAAGGGTCTGGTGGCCGGCGCCGCCGTCGGTGAGGCTGACCAGTTTGACGACGTGGCCGAGCGCGCACCACTTCGCCGCGGTGCCCCCGACCTTGATATCGGCATCATCGGGGTGAGCGCCGAGGACAAGGACGCGCACGGGTTGCGAAGGTTTCATGAGTGCTCTGCTTTTTAGAGCGGTTTGCATTTGCTCGTAGCACAGGCGTCTCGCCTGTGCGCTGTCGCGGTTCGGCACAGGCGAGACGCCTGTGCTACGGCCGACTGCAAAACGCTCTAGCCCGACGCGCCAGCGAGGGTTTTTCCTCGCTCGCGCGTCGGGCTAATCACGCCTGCAATCCCTGGAGGACGAGTTCGAGGAACTCGCGGGCCCGCCGTGCCAGGGCGTCAACGCCCTCGGGCTTGGTCGGCCGCGGCACGCGCGGGGCGAAGATGTTCTCGCAGCAGAGCGGGATCGTCAGCCCGGTGAAGGCGACCGGGGCCAGCAGCCGGTAGTGATCGATCTCGCCCAGCCCGGGGCCGCAGTCTCCGTGCGGCGGCGGGAAGTCGCGATGGTCCTTGATGCAGAAGCTGCGCACCTCCGCCGCGCACGTTCGGAAGTCCGCCAGCACCTTGTCCGGCGGCACGCGCAGATAGTCCATGACGTTGCCGGCGTCGTAGTTAACCTTGATATTCGGATGATCGACCTCGCGGATGATCTCGGCACAGACGGCACCGGTGCCCGTCTCGCCGCCGTGCTGCTTGACGACGATCATCACGTTGTGGTCGCGTGCCATCGGGGCTAGTTCCTTGAAGCGCTCGACCCAGACTTTGCGATTGCCGCCGCGGGTATGGCCGAACGTTAGCACCTGGCCCATGCCGGCGGCCGACGCCTGCTTGAGGCGCGAGCGGAACACTTCCAGGGCGTTCTTCGCCTCGGGGTAGATGTTCGAGAACATCATCACCGGCTCGAGGCTGAGATCGCGGCAGCGTTTACCCAGGTCGCGGGCCTTCTCCGGCGCGGCCTCGGCGGGCATCACCGCCTTCGTCCCGCCCTCCTCGCGGTGGCTGGTGCCCCAGGCAACGTATCGATAGCCCGCTTCCTTGAGGCCGGTCAGGGCGCGCTCGAGCGGGAACTGCGAGTACGGCAATGTCATGCACGCGATGAGGAACCGCGTCGGTTTCTTGTCGGCGGGCTTCGGCGGATCGTCGGGCTTGGCTGTTGCTTGCGCCGTCCCGACGAGAGCGGTGCCTGCCAGGCCGGCGGCGCTGTGTTGGAGAAAAGCACGTCTGTCCGAGGTGTGGTGGCTCATGATGGTCTCCGCGCGGGTGGTGTAGATCGTGGGGCAGGTTGCTAACCTGCCTGGGAGGAGGAGGCAGGTTAGCAACCTGCCCCACAGCCCTGTGCCGACAATACACCAGCGGCGTCGCGAGGTCTACCGGGTGCTTCCGACTTTGGCGCGAGCAGTTTCCAGCACCGCGGGGCTGAGGTCGTTGCCGTCGAGGTTGAGGTCTATCAGCTGCGCGGCAAGGGGCGAAGCAAGCAGGGCCTGGGCCGCGGCATCGTTGATGTCGTTACCGTTCAGGTCGAGTAGCTGCAAGCGCTTCAGGTTCCCGAATGCCGCCAGGTCCTTGACGCCGGCTTCGCCTATCCGATTGTTCCCCAGTAGAAGCATCTTGAGGTTGGCCAGGTGCGGTGATCGGGCGAGGACCTGTGCTCCCATATCTTCCAAGCGGTTGCCGCTCAGGTCGAGGAAGCACAGCCGTCCGAGCGTCGGCGACGAGACGAGTCCCTTAACGCCCCTCACGCGCAGCCCATTGCCGCACAGGTAGAGGGTCGTCAGGTTACTCAGGTGCGGCGAGGCACCGAGCGCTTGCCCGCCTCCGTCGCCGATCTCGTTCCCCATCAGGTTGAGGTTCTCCAAGCGGGCGAAGTTGGCCGACCCCGCCAGGGCCTTCGCCCCGGCGGCCCCGATCGAGTTGTGTGCCAGGTCGAGGAAGGTCAGGTTGGTCAGGTGCGGCGACTCGGCCAGTGCCCGCGCTGCGCCGATACCGAGTCGGTTGCCGCGCAGTCTCAGGTGCCGTAGCCCTCCGCGTGCCGCCGACCGCGCCAGCACTTCCACGCCAGCGCTCCAGAAACGGTTGTGCCCTAAATCAAGATCGGTTAACTTCGGCAAGTGGGGCGATAAGGCAAGGGCGCGCAGCCCCGGCTCGCCGATGCGGTTGTTCGGGAGCAACAGCCGCTGCAGTCGGCCCCAGTGACGGGCAGAAGCCAGCGCCTGCAGCCCGGTGTCGCTCAGGTCGTTGTCGTCGAGAAGCAGTTCGACCAGCCCCGCCAGGTGCGGCGAGGCGGCCAGTGCCTCCATCCCCGACGGATTGATCGAACAGTGGTTCAGGTTCAGGCTGGTCAGGTTGGCCAGAGCTGGGGATGCCGCGAGTAGCTGAGCCCCGGCTGTGTCTACCCGATTGGAGGCAAGCGATAACACGGTCAATCCACCCAGGTGCGGCGAGGCAAGCAGCATCCCCAACTCTGCTGACGTCAGGTCATTGCTCCCCAGGTTGAGCTCATTCAGCCGCTCCAGGAGCGGGCAGTCGGCCAGTTCTTCGGCTGCCTCCCCCACGCCAAACAGGTGGACGTCTCGCAAGGGTGTTTGGCGGAATAACTTCTCCTCCGCGACGAACAGTGGGGCGTGCATGGAGACGTGCTCAACGAAGCCCCGGCGGAATTCAAAGTCGGTTACACGGCCGTGCAGCAGGCCAAGCCACTCGCGCTCGTGGACGGCGAGCAGTTCGCGCTGACGCGTTATAAGATCCTGCAACCGTGGATCGTCCCTCTCCAGGTCTTCGAGCTGGCACTGCACGCGGATGAACTCGCCGCGCGGGTCGCCGCGCTCCTCCAGCCAATCCGCATAGATCAGGCGCAAACCGACATCGTCCGGCTCCTCGATGATCGCGCGGAGAAAGCCTTCGTCCTGGCTCATCGGTCACTCCATACCTGCCACGAGACCTCTGCCGCCCCCTGTCATGGTACGCGGCACGAGGCCGCACGAGACACTTGCTCTGCCTGGCCTGTGCCGCTCATTGACGAATGTGCCTGGAGGCTCTGCGTCGGGAACTTGGTCGGCAGCAAGAAGCAGCGGGACAGCCCCGCGCCCTGGAACAGGGGCTGTCGGGGAAAATCGAATTTGCCGGAACTTTGCTCCGACAGGCGGCGTCACAAATGCAGCTTGCCAGACTGCCGGGCGCAGAGCGAAATCCTTGACAGCACAACTTCTTCCGGCGAAACTGAATCGGTGCATTCGGCCGAAAACGGGGGGGACAGCACATGAATCGGCGGCATTTCCTGAAACACGTGGCGGGTTTCTCCGCCCTGGCAGTCCCGAGTATGCAGTTCCTCCAGGGGCTCCGCGCCGCCGAGGAAAAGCTCAAAAAGGCCAACAAGAGCCTCATCATCCTCTGGATGGGCGGTGGGCCCAGTCACATGGACCTGTGGGACCTCAAGCCCGGCGCCTCGACCGGCGGCGACTTCAAACCGATCAAGACCAAGGCCCCGGGCGTCGAGATCAGCGAGGTGCTGCCGACCGTCGCCCGGCAGATGGACAAGCTCACCATCGTCCGCTCGCTCGTCACCAACGAGGGCAGCCATGACCGCGGGACTGTGCTGATGAACACCGGTCGCCAGCCCAACCCGGTCGTGCAGTACCCGGCGATGGGTTCGGTCGCCTCGGCCCAGCTGACCCCCAAGGACCTCCCGCTGCCCGGCTTCATCGGCATCGGCGGCACCGCCCAGCGCATTGGCCCCGGCTTCCTCGGCATGATGTACGCCCCCTTCACCGTCCAGAACGCCGGGCAGCCGCCCGCCAACATCAAAGCGCCGCAGGGCCTTGGCTCCGGCGAGCAGGAGCAGATGGAGCGCATCCGTCGCCGCCAGCGCCTCTTCTATAACGTCGAGGAGGAGTTCTCCAAGAGTGTCCTTCCGCACGTCGGCACCGCCAAGGACCGAGAGGCCGCCGGCTCTGCTGCCCAGGCCCACCAGACGATCTACAAGAAGGCCTTCGACCTGACCGTCTCACCGCTGCGGACCATCTTCGAGGTGCGCAACGAGTCGGCCAAGGTCAAGGAGGCCTACGGCGGGGAGCGCAACGGCTTCGGCATGGGCGCTCTGCTGGCTCGCCGGCTGGTCGAGAAGGGCGTCACCGCCGTCGAGATCGACCTGGGCGGTTGGGACAATCACGGCAACATCTTCCCGACCATTCGCAACGGCAACGGCCCGCGCCTGGACAAAGGCATGGGCACGCTGGTCAAGGAACTGAGCGAGCGCGGCCTGTGGCAGAACACGGTCGTGCTGTGGATGGGGGAGTTCGGCCGGACGCCGCGCATCAACCAGAATGCCGGCCGCGACCACTGGGCGCGCTGCTGGTCGGTCGTCATCGGCGGCGGCGCCATCAAGGGCGGCCAGGTTTACGGCTCGACTTCCGACGACGGCACCGACATCAAGGAGAACCCGGCAACCATCGGCGACCTGTTCGCCACGGTGTACAAGGGCCTCGGCATCGATCCGAGCACGCAGGTGCGCGACAACCTCGGCCGGCCGCTGCAGATCGCCGAGGGCAAGCCGCTCAAGGGCATCGTGTAAGCGGCTCCTCACTACAGACCTCCCGCTCCGCCTGAGGAAGCCCCCCTCAGGCGAAGCGGGAGGTCTGCGCTTTGAGCCATCTGCTCGTTGGTTCATGCCATCTGCAACGGTTGTCAGCCGCCCCGGTGGTCAGGCCGGTTGGAAGCACATGTCCTCGCGTCGGTTCTGATGACAGGAATCGCACCCTTCTCAGACAGTTCGTCCTCTTATCGATGGCCGTCTTAGTTTGCGCACCGGCTCGCGGGCCTGTTTCGCCAACGGGGAAGGGATTCCCGGTCTCCGCACCCGTGAACTGTTTGACGGCCCCTGTCCCCGTCCAGTACACTTCTATCACCCGCCTGGACCGGGCGCCTCGTGTGCCCCCGCCTGAACGAATCGGAGACCCTCCATGCTCCGCTCTCCTCTCGCAGCGCTCGTCCTGCTGAGTCTGACGGCGAACCTCTGGGGTACACCCGGAGGTTCTCCGGCGGGCGAGTTCCAGATCACCCCGCCGTCTGTCACGCTCGAAGGCAACTTCGCCCGTGCCCAGCTCGCTGTGACCGCCTGCGATTCCAAGGGAGCCATCAGCGAACGGTCCACGGACCTCACGCACCGTGCGACCTACCAGTCTCTGCGTCCCGAGGTCGTTACTGTCAGCCCGAGCGGGCAGCTCCTGGCAGCCGGCAATGGACAGGCTGGCGTCACCGTCAATGTCAAGGGGGTGTCACGGACGGTGTCCGTCACCGTGCGCGGCGTCTCCCCGCGACCGCAAGTCGGGTTCACCGACCAGGTGCTGCCGATCCTGTCGCGCGCCGGCTGCAACGCGGGGGCGTGCCATGCTTCCCAGTACGGCAAGGGTGGCTTCAAACTTTCGGTCTTCACCTCTGAGCCGTCCAACGACCATGAGGCCATCGCCCGTGCCTACATGAGGCGGCGCATCAACCCCACCGACCCGCCCCGCAGTCTGCTGCTCCTCAAGGCGACTGCTTCCATCCCGCACGGCGGTGGGCGTCGACTCCAGCCGGACTCGGTCGATGTTCGCCTCCTCGAACGGTGGATTGCCGCCGGCGCCCCGCTGACGACTGGCAGCTCGGCCAGCGTCCAAGATCTGGAAGTCTGGCCGTCGCGCCGCGTCGGCGCGGTCGGGCTGACTCAGCAACTCCGGGTCCTCGCCCGCTACAGTGATGGCAAGCAGCGCGACGTCACCGCCTGGGCGAAGTTCGACAGCACCGACGACGGCGCCGTGCGTGTCTCGCCACAGGGCCTGCTCCAGGCCGTCGGCCGGGGACAGGGTGCCGCAATGGTCCGCTTCGAGGGCCACGCCCGCATCAGCCAGGTCGTGGTCCCCTACGCCACGTCCGTCGATCTGCGCGGCTGGTCGGATCACAACTTCCTCGATCGACGCGCGCGCGCCAAGTTCGAGGAGATCGGCATCGCTCCGTCACCGCTTTGCGACGATGCCGCGTTCCTGCGACGTGCCTACCTCGACGCCATCGGCACTCTGCCGACCGTTGAGGAGACGAGGACCTTCCTCGCCTCGACCGATCCCGAAAAGCGGAACAAGCTTGTCGACCGCCTGCTCGGCCTGACGGGCGACCCGGCCCAGGACGTCCACGTCAACGCTTATTCCGCGTACTGGGCCCTCAAATGGTCCGACCTGCTCAAGTCGAACAGTGCAACGCTGGGCGAGCAGGGCATGTGGGCGATGTACAACTGGCTGCGCGACTCGTTCCGGCAGAACAAGCCGTTCGACAAGTTCATGCGCGAGTTGATCACCGCCCGCGGCAATCCCTACGACAACGGCCCGGCCAATTACTTCGTCGCCTTCTCCGGCTCCGACGGGCAGGCCGAAGCAACGGCGCAGGTGTTCCTCGGCACGCGCGTCCT
Organism: Planctomycetota bacterium; assembly: GCA_016177925.1. GTDB lineage: Bacteria > Planctomycetota > Planctomycetia > Gemmatales > Gemmataceae > JACOUH01. Next base: position 11,128 of record JACOUH010000345.1, read on the forward strand.
GTGCGCCAAGTGCCACCACCATCCGTTCGAGCGCATCAGCCGCGTCGACTTTCAGGAACTGTCCGGCTTCTTCCGCCAGGTCGCCTCGAAGCCCAGCGCCGGCTACGGCAAGCTGGGCGGGCCATCGGTCATCTTCGTCCGCAGTGACGACACGCCGCAGACCTATCCGAAGAACATCCTGAGCCTGCCGATCCCGGCGCGGCTCAAGGGCGGCAAGCTCGACCGGCGCGAGCTGCTGGCCGACTGGCTGGCGGCGCCGGAGAACCGCGCCCTGGCGCGCAGTGTCGTCAACCGTTACGTCGCCTATCTGCTCGGCCGCGGCCTCGTCGAGCCGATCGACGACCTGCGCGAAACCAACCCGCCGAGCAATCCGCAACTGCTCGACGCCCTTGCTGACGACTTCATCAAGAGCGGCTACGACGTGCGCCGGCTGATGCGGACGATCATGACGTCGCGGCTGTACCAACTCGAGGCGCAGCCGACCCCGGCCAACGCCGGCGACCGCCGCTTCTACAGTCACTACCTCGTCAAGCGCATCGGCGCCGAGGCACTGCTGGACGCGGTCGACGCGGTGACGGGAGTGCCGACCAAGTTCGAGAAGCTCCCGCAGGGCACGCGCGCCATCGAGTTGCCCGATGCCCGCTACGAGAACTACCTGCTGGCGGTCTTCGGCAAACCGCGCCGCGAGGGTGTCTGCGAGTGCGAACGCATCACCGAGCCGAACCTGGCGCAGGCGCTGCACACGCTCA
>JACOUH010000072.1 GCA_016177925.1 Planctomycetota bacterium
ATCGGAGCGGGCACAAGGTCGGCAAGATCTCCATTCAAGAAGTGAAATACGACAAGGTCTCGGCCCGCCTGTTCACTGCCGACGCGACCAAGGACCAGGCCGCCGAGCAAAAGAAGTTTCGCATCTTCTGGTGCTGGTACGACGGCAATCGCTGGGAGGTTGCGGACAATCCGCGTGCGAGCTTTGCCAGCCGCAAGGCCCTGTTCAAGTTCTACGTCGTCCGTGAGGTGACAAGCGAGATCCCTCTCGAACAGGACCCCTGCCTGGACTTCCTGCGCCAATTCCTGCCGGAGGCGCAGAAGGTCCTGGAGGGCGGATCAGTCTGACTGGTATCGGGGGGGTGGTTTCTGGTATATCGGGGGAGCACCGTTCGACGCCGGAACAGCTCCCTCGACCAGACAACCCGAAATCGCCTCCCGTCTCTTATCTTCCTTTCCACAGGGAGGGAAGAGCAAAGGGGGGAGCCGGGCGTCGCTCTCGAATTTGGCGAGCGGGGGGTGTGAACCCCCCGGTCCGATACCGGGGGCGGACCCGCTGGCGCGGGTGCCCCAGCCCCCGCTCGCCAACGACCTCTTTTCTTTGCATGGAGGCGATCCCTTGGCAACCAGGACCGAGTTGCGTTTGGCGGAGCCCAGCGAAGGCGCCAGGTCTGACGTCCCCTCGCCCACGCTGCGTCATCGACGGGACCGTTCCTCCGCAGTCAGGCGGGGTTTCCTCGAGCCGATGCGTAACCGCTGGTATCTGCCATGCAAGGCGGCCTTCGACCGCCTGCTCGCCCTGGTGCTGCTGATCCCCGCGGCGCCGGTGATCCTGCTGTCCGCCCTCGTGATCAAGCTGACCTCGCGCGGGCCGGCCTTCTACACGCAGACGCGGGTCGGGCTGCGCGGCCGGCCGTTCACGATCTACAAGCTACGGACGATGATCCACAAGGCGGAGTCGCTGACGGGCCCGCGCTGGTCGCTGCCCGGCGATCCGCGGGTGACGCGCTTCGGCAACCTGCTCCGCCTGACGCACCTGGACGAATTGCCGCAACTGCTCAACGTGCTGCGCGGCGACATGAGCCTGATCGGTCCGCGCCCGGAGCGTCCCGAGTTCATGCCCGAGTTGGAGAAGGCGCTGCCGGGCTACCGCAAGCGGCTGTCGGTACGGCCCGGCGTGACGGGCCTGGCCCAGGTGCAGTTGCCCGCCGACTCGGACGTCCACAGCGTGCGCCGCAAGCTGGCGTATGACCTGTTCTACATCCAGCGGCTGAGCCCGTGGCTCGACCTGCGGTTGATGATCTGCACATTGTTCTACGCCCTCGGCATGCCCTACGAACGGCTCGGCCGCTGGTTCCGCATCCCGAAGCTCGACGACGTCGAGCAGGCGATGCACTCGCACATGCACGAGGATTCGCCGCGCCCAACCCGCCGCAGCGCTTGACCGCATCCTGGCGAGCGGGGGGTGTGAACCCCCCGGTAAAACCGCACCGGGGGGTTCACACCCCCCGCTCGCCCCACCGTCTTCATCACGAAGACGCTCTGCCAACTCCTCGAACAGGACTACGATCGGTCGCGCTTCGAGGTGATCGTCGCCGATGGCAAGTCGACCGACGCGACCGCCAATCTGGTCCGGGCCCTGCAAGGCCGTTACCCCAACCTGCACCTCGTCTCCAACCCCGGCCGCTGGTCAAGTGCCGGTCGCAACGCAGCCCTGGAGGTTTCGCGCGGCGAAATCGTCGTCATCATCGACGGGCACTGCGAACTGGACGGCCGGCGCTACCTCAGCGACCTCGTTGATGCATTCGAGCGCTCGGGCGCTGACTGCGTCGGCCGCCCGCAACCGCTGGACGTTTCACTGGCGACGACGCTCCAGCGGACCATCGCTGCCGCGCGGTCGTCGCGCCTGGGACACCACCCGGAATCGTTCATCTACTCGTCCGACGAGGGATTCGTGCGACCGCAGAGCGTGGCGGTCGCCTACCGCCGCGAGGTTTTCGAGGCCGTCGGCACCTTCGACGAGCGCTTCGACGCCTGTGAGGACGTTGAGTTCAACCACCGCGTCGACCGGGCTGGTCTGAAGTGCTTCTTCACGCCGCGCGTGGCGATCCGCTACCACCCGCGGACGAGCCTGCGCGGCCTGGTCCGGCAGATGGTGCGCTACGGCCGCGGCCGCGTCCGCCTGCTGCGCAAGCACCGCGAGACGTTCACGCCGCTCGGCTTCGTCCCGGCGCTGTTCGTGGTCGCTCTGCTCGCCGGCCCGCTGCTGGCCTGCTTCTCGTCGTGGCTGGCGCTGCTGTACTACGGGGCGCTGGCTCTCTACGCGATGGCTGTGGCGTGTGCCAGCATCGCCATCGCCGTCGAGGGGCGCGACTGGCGCATGCTGCCGTGGGGGCCGGTCGTTTTCCTGGCGATCCACGCTGGCGCGGGCGTGGGCATCCTCGCCGAGTGGCTGAAGCCGGGCACGACGCCGGCCGCCGCCAGACGGAGCGAGCCGTCCTTGCCGCGCAACCGGGCCGCCTAGAGCGGTTTGCATTTGCTCGTAGCACAGGCGTCTCGCCTGTGCGCTGTCGCGGTTCGGCACAGACGAGACGCCTGTGCTACGGCCGACTGCAAAACGCTCGAGTGTAGTCAACTCGCTCTGCGAGTTGAGACGAAGATCAACTCGCTCTGCGAGTTGGCTACGTTCTACTGCCGTCCGACCTCCCTGGTGAATCGAATGAACACCGCGACGTTGGCCGATCCTCGCCCCCCTCTTTCCGCTCGCCGGCCTCTCCACGTTGTGATCGTGGACGAGGAACTGCCCTACCCGCCGACGTCGGGCAAGCGCATTCGGACGCTGAACCTGACGCGCCGCCTGGCGGACCGGCATCGATTGACATACCTCTGTCACCGCAACGCCGATCCCCGTGAGGCGGAAGAGGCCCGTACACACTTCGCGGAACTTGGCATCGAGACGGTAGTCGTCGAGCGAGTGGTGCCACCGAAGTCGGGGCCGCGGTTCTACGCGCGGCTGGCGGCCAACCTGCTGTCGCGGCTGCCCTACTCGGTGGCGTCGCACAACAGCCGGGCCCTGCGCCGGGCAATCCGCACCTATGCCGCCTCGCACCACGTCGACCTCTGGCACTGCGAGTGGACGCCGTATGCGGAACCGCTCCGCTGTCTGCCCGGCGGTCGTCGCTTGGTGATGGCTCATAACGTCGAGTCGCTCATCTGGCAACGCTACTTCGAGAACGAGACCCAGCCGCTGAAGCGCTGGTACATCCGCCGCCAGTGGCGCAAGTTCCGGCGCTTTGAGACCCGGGCGCTGCGCGAGGCCGATCTCACCATCGCGGTCAGCCCGGAGGACGCTTCCCTATTCCGCCGCGACTTCGGCGTCGAAACGGTCGACGTTGTCGACAATGGCGTCGACACGGAGTATTTCCGCCCCTCGCCCGGCCCGCGCGATCCCGACCGCATTCTGTTCCTCGGCAGCCTCGACTGGCGACCCAACCTCGACGCGGTCAACCAGCTGCTGGAGCATCTGCACCCAGCAGTCCGCCGCGACCGACCCTCGGCGACGTTCTGCATCGTCGGCCGCAACCCGCCCCCGGCCTTGCGCCGACGCACCGAATCGCTGCCCGGTGTGGAACTGCACGCCGACGTCGGCGACGTCCGCCCGTTCCTCGCCGGCAGCGCCGTGATGGTCGTGCCGCTCCGCATCGGCGGCGGATCGCGGCTGAAGATCCTCGAGGCACTGGCGACGGGACTGCCGGTCGTCTCGACGCGGGTTGGTGCCGAGGGACTGGCGCTGGAGGACGGCCGGCATCTGACAGTGCGCGAGACGGTCCCCGAGTTGGCCGGCGCGCTGCTGGAGTGCCTGGGTCATCCGGCGCCGGCCCTGGCCCGCGCCGAGGAGGGTCGCCGTCGTGTGCTGGAGCGCTACGACTGGGACATCCTCGCCGACCGCCTCGAACGAATCTGGCTCGACTGCGCCCATTAGCCCGACGCGCAAGCAAGGAAACCAGCGAACCTCGCTGGCGCGTCGGGCTAAGGAAAGGAGAACGGCAAGCGGATGATCGTGGTTCACCTGACAGCTTCCACCTTCCTCGGGGGACCGGAAAGGCAGATGCTCGGGCTGGCACGGCACCTGGACGCCGGGATTCGTTCGGCCTTCCTCTCGTTCGCCGAGGGAGGACGCTGCGCGGGCTTCCTGCAAGCGGCCCGCATCCAGGGACACCCGGCCCGGATGCTGGCCCACGATACGCCGCGGCTACTCGGCGCCGCTCGCGAGATCACCGCGGAGCTGACCCGGCTGCGGGCCGGCGTCCTCTGCTGTCACGGCTACAAGGCTGACCTCGTGGGTCGCATTGCCGCCCGGCGCGCCGGTATCCCGGCCGTCGCCGTGTCGCGCGGCTGGACGGCCGAGAACCTGAAGGTGCGGCTCTACGAGTGGCTCGACCGTGTCAACCTGCGCTGGATGGACCGCGTCGTCTGTGTCTCCCAGGGACAGGCCGCGAAGGTGTGCCGGGCGGTTTCGCCGGAGCGCGTCGAGGTGATCCGCAACGCGATCGACACGAAGCGCTTCGCCGACATCGATCGCCGTTGCCGGCAGCGTTTGCAATCATTCTTCGCGGGGCCACGGCGCCGCATTATCGGGTCGGCAGGCCGGCTCAGTCCGGAGAAGGGCTTTGGCATCTTCCTCCAGGCTGCGCGTCGCCTTGCTGCCCGCGACCCTTCGCTCGGGTTCGTCCACTTCGGGGACGGCCCGCTGCGGAAGGCGCTGGAGCATGAGGCAGAGGCGGCAGGTCTGGAGGGCGTCTTCGTCTTCGCCGGGCTGCGGCCCGATCTCGACCGTTTCCTGCCTTTCCTCGATCTGATGGTGCTGCCGTCGTTCACGGAAGGATTGCCGAACATCGTGCTGGAGGCGTTTGCCGCCGCTGTCCCGGTGGTGGCGACGGCCGTCGGCGGGACGCCGGAGGTCGTCGAGGATGGCGTCAATGGCCGCCTCGTTCCTGCGGCCAACGCGGAGGCCGTCGCCGACGCGGTCCTCGACGTGCTGTTCTGCGAGGAGCGGCGGCGGGCGATGGGAGACCGCGGTAGAAAACGCGTTCGCGACGAGTTCAGCTTCGTAACGCAGGCGCGGGCCTACGAGCGGTTGTTTGCCGCCCTCGTGCCCCAGCGAACCGAAGTCCCCGTGCAGCGGGAGGTGGCATGAGCCCAGCCATCCTCCCGCTCACGCGCCCCGTGCGGGTCTGCTTCCTGATCGACGAGTTGGCGCCCGCGGGGACGGAGCTGCAGCTGCTCGCCCTGGTCCGCCGCCTCGACCGCCGCCGCGTGCAGCCCTCCCTCTGCCTGCTCCGCGGTGACAGCGCTGCGTCAAGAGCGCTGGAGCCCGAGGATTGCCCTGTCCTGCGCCTGGGCGTCGGTTCGCTCCGCAGCCCGGCGACGCTGGTGCGGGCGTGGCGGCTGGCGCGTTTCCTGCGCCGCGAGCGGATCGACGTGCTCCAGGTGTACTTCCCGGACAGCACCTATTTCGGCGTTCCGGTCGCCTGGCTGGCCGGCGTCCCGGCGATCGTGCGAACGCGCAACAACGTCGGCCACTGGCTGACGCCGCTGCACCGACGCCTCGGCCGGCTGCTCAACGGGTTCACGACGGCAACGGTCGCCAACTGCGAGGCCGCCCGGCAGGCCCTCCTCGAAAGCGAACGCCCGAGCCCTGAGAGGGTCGTCGTCCTGGAAAACGGCGTCGACCTCACGCGCTTCGAGGCCATCCCCTCACTCGGCGAAATGCAGCGGCCGGTGCGACGCATCGGCGTCGTGGCAAACCTGCGTCCTGTCAAGGGACTGGACGTTTTGATCGAAGCAGCGGCCCATCTTGCCTGTGTCTATGCCGATGTGACCTTCGATGTTGCCGGGGAGGGGTCGGAGCGGGACGTGTTGCAGCGGCAGATCGCTGGGCACGGGCTGGACGGCCGCTTCCAGCTGCGCGGCTCGGTGGCGGATGTGCCGGGCTTCCTGGGCGAGATCGACGTCGCGGTACTGCCGTCGCGGGCCGAGGGGATGTCGAATGCCGTGCTGGAGTACATGGCGGCCGGCCGCGCCATCGTCGCGACGGACGTCGGCGCCAATCGCCGCCTCCTGGCCGGCGGCGCCTGCGGACTGCTGGTTTCTCCGGGCGACCCTGCGGAACTGGCGGCGGCGATTGGCCACCTGCTCGACGACCGTGACCTCGCCTGCCGGCTTGGCGACGCTGCCCGACGGCGTGCGCGGGAGCAGTTCAGCCGCGAGGCGATGGTGCAACGCTTCGAGGACTTCTACGCGAGCCTGGCGCGACGCCGGGCTGCGTGATCCACCTCTTCTCCCCCTTCCCTCGCTGGGGGGGAGAGGGGAGAAGAAAGGTGCCTGCTCGCCAACGTGGAGAGAGGTATGCGATCGCGGCTTTACTACTGGCGCCGATGCTTGTGGGATTTCGTGCGCTACAACGCCTTCTGCGGCTCGCAGGTGTCGAAGGTGCTGGCTCGGCTGGCCCACCTCCGCCGACGTCCGTTCGCGCGCCTGTCCCTGCTGTGCCGGGCGGGTCGCCTCTACCCGACCCGGCGGCGGTTGCTCTGGCTGCGGCCCGGCCTGGAGAAGCAGGTCGCCCGGATTGACGTCACGCCGGCCGGGCTGGCGCAGGTCGGCGCGGCCCGCGGCCCGCGCACTGACCTGCCCAAGGGCCTCCTCCTCAAGCCGCCCGTCTCCTCGGCGGAAAAGGGGCTGCTCTATCTCACCTTCGAGGATCACTGGCTGCGCCTGCTGCAGAGCGGTCAGGTGCCGGCCATCGCCCGCCGCTACGACCTGCTGCTCGGCCCGTCGACGTCGCCGCCCCCGTGCCCTGAACTCATGCTGTTGCTGCGGCTCTGGCCGGGCCGGATCTTCTCGCTGTTGAGCAACTTCAAGGACGCCAGCCTGCTGCGGCTGCTGTCGCAGAAGCTGATGCCCGTGCCGCTGCTGGCGTCGCACTGGGTCGACCCTGACGCCTTCGTGCCACACCTCGGCGAGCCGAAGGACTACGACCTCGCCATGCTCGCCCACTTCGACCCGGTCAAGCGGCACTGGCTCTTCTTCGAGGCGCTTCGGAAACTGCCGCGCCGTTTCCGCGTGCTGCTGATGGGCGTCCCGCTCGGCGGGCGCACCGAGAAGGACCTCATGGCCGAGGCACGCACTTTCGGAGTCCATGATCGCTTCGATCTGGTGCTGAGGCCGTCGCGCGATGAGGTGATGGCGGGACTCGCCCGCTCTCGCACCAGCCTCGTCTTTTCGCGGCAGGAGGGCGCTTGCATCGCGGTCGCCGAGTCGCTGTTCGCCGACACGCCGGTGGGAGTGTTCCGCAACGCCCGCCTCGGCTCCAAGGCCTTTATCAATGGCCGCACCGGCGTCCTGCTGAGCCGGCGTCGCCTGCCCGAGCAACTGCAGCGCTTCGTCGAGACGGCCCAGGAGTATCGGCCGCGGGAGTGGGCGCTGGGCCACATCTCCTGCCACGTCAGCCGCCGGGCGCTCAACCGCGTCCTGCAACAGGCGGCCCGCCGCGACGAGGTTCCGTGGACGCGCGACGTCCTGCCGTTCGCGAAGGGCCTGGTGCCGGAGTATCTCTCCGCCCAGGACGAGGCCGAAATGATGCCCTGGTACGAGGACTTCGCCGAGCGTTATGGTCTGCTGCTCGGCCCGGCCGCCCGCCGCGGCGCGGCAACGGGAACCTCCCCCACGCGGGCCGCGGCTTGACCTTTTCTCCCCTCTCCCCCGCTTCGGGGGAGAGGGGAGGAAGAACACCATTCACCCCTGAGGGACGACGATGCCCTGGTTGCTGGCTGGCTACGTGTGGCTCTACCTGCACCGGCCGTTCGAGTACTGGACGTTCCTCGGAACGCTCCAGATCGAGCGCGTGTACATGATCTTCACGATCATCGTCTGGATGGTGACGCCGGGCAAGAGGTTGCCCTCGAACCGGCTGCACCTTGCCTTTGTCTACTTCACCGTCGCCCTGTTTACCTGCTGGGTGACCAGCCCCTATCCGCAGGAACTCGGCGAGAAGATGTGGGAGGACCACTGCAAGGTCGCCGTCTTCTACGTCCTGATGGTGACGTCCATCCGCGACGAGGCGGGGCTACGGCGCATGCTGCTGGCCTATTTCGTTGCCCTGTTTCTGTACCAATCGCACTCGCTGTTGGAGTTCATCTGCGGCCGCTACGAATTCCGTCAAGGGACCGTCCGCATGAAGGGCGTCGACACGACGTTCGGCGACCCGAACACCTTCACCGCGACCATCCTCCACGCCATGCCCTTCCTGTTGCCGTTCTGGTTCGTGCCGAAGAAGAAAAACGAGCGGCCGGCAATCGTCTGCTACGTCCTGCTCGGCCTGCTGTGCATCCTGCTGTCGCGGTCACGGCGGGCGTTCCTGGGCATCCTGTTCATGACGCTGTTCCTGATCCTGCGCTCGAAGCGGCGCTGGTCGCTGCTGCTGTTGGCGATGCTCTTCTCGCCGCTGGCCTTCTGCTTCCTGCCGGACAGTATCCAGGACCGCATCCTGACGCTGGTCGACTCCAGCTACGGCCCGCAGATCGCGATCGCTTCGCGCGACTCGCGGCTGAAGTTCTTCATGATCGGGATGCAGCTGTTCAACGAGCATCCGCTCACGGGCGTGGGGCCGGCGGCATTCGCCCTGGCGGCCGGCACCGGCCTGCAATCGCACAACCTCTACGCACAGACGGCGGCAGAGATGGGCAGCTTTGGCGTCAGTGCGCTGGTCTTCATCGTGTTCTGCTTCTGGCTGAACAGCCGCGAAATCGCCCGGCTGTACCGGCAGCATCCGTGGTGGGAGCAGGACTTCGTCTACCACGTGGCGCGCTCGGCCTGGCTGGCGGTCGTGCTGCTCTTGTTCATGGGTGCCGGGGGACACAACCTCTACCGCTACAACTGGCTCTGGTTCGGTGCGTTCCAGATTCTGGCGCTGCAGATCGCCCGACGTCGCGCCGCCGAGCCCGCCGCCGCCCTGGCGGGCCCCGAACCGTGGGCCCCGCGGCAGCCTGTCTACGCGACGTAAACTGGAAACTCTGAGCCGCTTGCGGCTTTGCAAAACCGCAAGCGGCAGAACGAGCATGTTGGGCGCATGGCGAAGAAGTCATCCTTCCTGTGGCACGCGGCCGTCTATGGCGGCGGCAACCTGCTCGTCTACGCGGCAGGCTTTCTGCTGCTGCCGCTCTACGTCCGCTGCCTCAGCGAGTCCGAATATGGCACCCTCGACGTCTTCAACCGCCTCGGCGAAGTGGTCATCCTCTGCCTCCTCTATAACGGTCTGCGCCAGGCCCTCCTCGCCTTCCACAACCAGGCCAGGGACGAGATGGAACGCCGCGCCGTGGTCGGCAGCGCGATCCTGCTGACGCTCCTGCTCTTGGGCGGTGGTGGTGCGCTCGTGATGGTCGTGGCGAGCCCGCTCAGCCGCTGGCTCCAGATCGAGAACCCCGGCTTGCTACGCCTTGCGGTCGCGTCGGTCGTCCTCGAGTCGCTGGCGCTGATGCTACTGGCGCTGGCGCAGGCGCGGGTCGAGTCGGTGTTCTTCGCCGTCGTCACGTTCGGACAGTTCCTCCTCCGTGTCGGCCTGAGCATCGCACTGGTCGCCGGCTTTGGCCTGGGTGTCCAGGGAGTGCTGATCGCCTCGGCGGTGACGTCGGCGTTGTTCGCGCTGGTGCTGCTGGGACGCGAGGTCGTTCGCGGCGGATTGTGGATTGACCGCCGGCAACTCAAGGCGATGACATGGTTCGCGCTGCCGTTCGTTCCGGGCGGTCTCGGCTTCTTCTTGCTCAACAGTGGCGACCGCTTCTTCCTGCTGCACCACGTCGACAAGGCCGCCCTGGGCGCCTACGCGCTGGGCTACAAGCTGGCCCTGGTGGTAAAGCTGTTCAGCCGCCGGCCTCTCTACATGGTGTGGAGCGCGCGCATGTACGAGGCGGCGCGCCGGCCCGACGCGCCGACCGTCTTCGGCAAGGTCTTCACGCGCATGCTCGCCGCCGAGGTCGGTGTCGGCCTGGCGCTCTGCCTCGTCGCGAAGGAGGCGGTGCGTTTCCTGGCTGGCGGCGGCTACGACGGGGCGGCGGCGGTGATTGCGCCCTTGGTGTTCGGCTACCTCTTCCTCACCGCGGCGGACCTGATGGACGCCGCCTTCTATGTCAAGCGTCGCACTGCGTGGAAGACGCCGATCATGCTCGGCTCGACCGCCGTGGTGCTGGCGCTCTACGCCCTGCTGATCCCGCCCCTCGGCATCCACGGCGCAGCGCTGGCGACGCTGTTCGGTTTCGTGGCCCACGCGGGGCTGACCGGCGTGGTGTCACAGCGCGTCTTTCCCGTCCGCTACCAGTGGGGGCGCGTGGCGGCCGCGGTCGCCTGGGCCATCGTGCTCTGGTTCGTTGGGCAGGGCCTGCCCGCGTCGTGGTGGCTGTTGCCGGCGAAGGCGGTCCTGTGGTTGACCTGGCCCGTTGGCCTCTGGCATGCGGGAGTCATCTCTGAGGAAGAGAAGCAGTGTGCCCGTGCCTTCGCCCGGACTGTCGGTGAGAAGCTCGGCTTTTTTCGCGAGCCCGCGACTGGCGCCCCGGAGCTGCGGGCCGGCGAACGGGCAGCATAGGACTGGACCCCCTGGGTGGAAGGAGAACGCGATGGAGAGCGGCTACTTCGGAGGCATCCTCAATCGGGACGCGGCACGGCTGCGGCCGCCGGAAGCGGACTGGGGCTGGACCGGCAGGGATGCCGAGGTCTTCCTGCACACCGCCGGGCGGTGTTGCCGGGTCTTCGAGTTCGACGCCCGCGCCCTGCTACTCCGCGGTCCGATTGTTGACACCACGTCGCGTCACCCGCGCGATCTGGATCTGCTCGCCGATAAGCTGCACAAACTCTACCTCGCACAGGGGAAGCTTGCCCTCGAAGGGCTCGAAGGCAGCTTCACGGTTGCCCTGCTCGACGGCGAGGCCGGGCGACTGTTGCTCTACCGCAACCTCGTCGGCGCCGGCTTCACCTATTACCATCAGTGGCGCGGGGGACTGCTGTTCGGCGCCAACCTGGCTGCCCTGGTCGAGGCGACGGGCGAGACGCCGCAGCCCAACGAGGACGACCTGGCGACGTTCTTCATCAACCGCAGTGTCCCCGGCCGCAACACGCTCTTCGCCGGCTTCCATCGCCTGATGCCGGGCGAGCAGCTGCGCTTCGAGGGGGGCCGTGCGTCGCTGTCGCAGCGGCGCACGTTCGCCGACCTGCGCGAGGACCGCGAACTCGACCATGACGCTCTCGACCGCCTGAGGAGACAGCGATCCGCGTCTGCGCCGACTACGCCGCCCTCGCGCCCGAGGCGGCGAACCTGCTCTCCGGCGGCGTTGATAGCTCATTCGTCCAGTTGCACTGGAACCGCGCCTGCCCGCGGCCGTCCGTCCCGCGCCGCAGTTTCTGCGTCGGTCTCGATCACCCGCGCACGCGCTGCGAGATGGACTACGCCTGCTCGGCCGCCCGCGCCCTCGACACCGAACACACCATCGTCCCTGTCGACGCTCCGTATGCCAGCTACCTGCTCGACGTCCTCGCCTCGACGGGCGAGGTGCCGGGGCACGTTCAGCTCGTCTACTTCCAGTACCTCGCGCGGGCGATGGTCGCCGAAGGCGTGACGGCAGCCCTGTCCGGCGAGGCAGCCGACAGCCTGTTCGGCCTGGCGACGGCGAACAAGTTGCAGAACGCCGCCCTGCTGCGATCCCTCTGTCCGGCGAGCTTCCTGCGCCGCGGCGGCGCCGCGGTCGCCGGGCTGCTCGGGTGGCAGCGGCTGCGTGGATATTTCCACCTCGCCGATCGTCTGTACGACATGGAGTGGCCCGCTCATCCCGCCAACCAGGTGACGCTATGGGCCGATTGGCCGTCGGTCGAGGCAACCTTCGGCCGCGATGCCGTCGAGGCGGTCGCCGCCCACCGCCGTGAATTGCTCGACGAGTACCGCGTCCCCGAGACGCCGTTGCTGCGGACGCACGCGGCCGCCTTCCTCAGCTCGTCGACAAACGCCGCCTCGCTGACGGTGAACTTGTTTGCCCAAGAAGGGGCGGTCCTCTTCTGTCCGTTCCTCGACTCGCGCGTGCTGCGCGTGGTGATGAACCTGGCGCCCCGGCAGCGCTTCCGCTTCCGCCGGCCGAAGTCGCTGCTGAAGCGCAGCCTCGCTCGCCACGGACACGCCGACCTGGCCTATCGGCAGAAGCTGTCGTTCGGCCAGCCGATCTTCGAGTGGCTCGCCCCCGGCGGACAGCTCCGCCCGCTGGTCGAGCAGATCGACCGCTACGACTTCCTCGACGGTGTGTCCGTCGAGGCGGCGAAGGCGAAGCCGAACTGGTTCCTGTTCAGCCTGCTCTGCTACGACCTGTGGCACAAGATGTACGTCCGCCGCACGCTGCCCCGCTCGGCCGACGCCCTGACGGAACACCTGCTGTTTACCCGATGAACGGTTAGCCCGACGCGCCAGCGAGGGTTTCTTATTTCCTCGCTTGCGCGTCGGGCTAAGACCGCACCTGGCAAGAGTTCTTATGCGAATCTACCAAAAACTTGTCCGCAACATCTTCTATCCGCTCGTCCTGCGGCGCTCCGGCGATGTCGATCAACTGCGCTGGCTGCGCGAGTTCGAGCGGACGCAATACTTGCCGGCCGACGAACTGAGACGCCTGCAGTTCTGCCGGCTCAGCGCCTTGCTCTCCCATGCCCACGCCCGCTGCCCGTTCTACCGCGAGCGCTTCGAGAGCGTCGGACTCCGGCCGGAGGACCTCCGCACGCTCGACGACCTCCATCGCTTTCCCGTCCTCGAAAAGAGCGATCTGCAGCAGCATGGCGCTGATATGGTCGCCCGCAACTGGCCGAGGGACGACCTGATCCCCAACCAGACCGGCGGCTCGACCGGCACGCCCATCTCGTTCTTCCTCAGCAATGACCGGCGGCGGTCACGGGCGGCGGCGACGCTGCGTCACAACCGCTGGGCCGGCTGGGACGTCGGCGACCGTGTTGCGGTCCTCTGGGGCGCCCCGCACGACGCCCCGCGCCGCGACTGGCGCGCTCGACTCCGCCGTACCCTCCTGCGTGAGCCGCTCTGGCTCGACACCGCCAACGTGACCGAGGCAAGCCTTGCCGCCTTCCACGAGCGACTGATGTCCCATCGACCGCGCGTCCTCCAGGCCTACGCTCGCTCAGTCCTGCTGTTCGCCCAGTACCTGGAACAACGGGGCCTGCGACCGCACCGGCCGCACTCGATCGTCACCTCGGCGGAGGGGCTCGAGCCCGCCGAACGCGCCCTCGTGGAGCGCGTGTTCGGCTGTCCTGTGTTCAACCGCTACGGCTGCCGCGAAGTCAGTGTGATCGCCAGCGAGTGCGATGCCCACCAGGGACTGCACGTCATGGCGGAGGGACTGCTCGTCGAGATCGTGAAGGGGGATGAGCCGGCGAAGCCGGGGGAGATGGGCAGCATCCTGGTGACCGATCTGCTCAATCATGCGATGCCGCTGATCCGTTACCGGATCGGCGACGTCGGGGCGTGGGAGGAGGGGTCCTGCCCCTGCGGCCGCGCCCTGCCGCGTTTGCGCAACGTCGAGGGCCGCGTCACCGATTTCCTCGTCGGCAGCGACGGCCGCCTCGTCTCAGGTGTCTTCCTGGCGACCTACGTCGTCGCCCACCGGCCCAGCCTCGGCCAGGTACAGATTCACCAGGACCGAGCCGGCGAGATCCTTTACCGCATTCGCCCAGGCTACGACTTCGCCGCGGCCGAGGACCTCGCCTACCTGGAGAGCACCTCGCGCCAGTACCTCGGGGATGCGGTCGTCGTGCGGTGGGAGATTGTTGAGGAATTACCCTGTGAGCCATCGGGAAAGTTTCTCTTCAGCCGCTCGACGGTCGCGCCAGCGTTCCTCTCCGTCGCGCCCCGGGAAGGGGCGGCAGCCTGAAACACTAGACTCGACGCGGGACGGTCTGACACAAGCCCCAAGCGCCAGCGCGGGGACGTCCCCGCGCTGGCGCTTGGGGCTTGTCGGGTCCCCGCGCTGGGGCTTGTCGGGTCCCCGCGCTGGGGCTTGTCGGGTCCCCGCGCTGGCGCTTGGGGCTTGGACGTCCCCGCGCTGACGCTTGGGGCTTGTCGGGTCCCCGCGCTGGCGCTTGGGGCTTGTGTCAACTCTCCCCGCGTTGAGTAGATCTGGGCGATCAGGTCGTCTGTGCCGGCGGCGTCGCTCGGCGGAACAGGTCGGCAACGCGGCAGCGGAACCCGGGGACGATTTGCTCGCCGTCGAGTTCGCCGTTCTCCCCCACCTCGGCCGCCGTCCCGTCGAGGCGGCGCACCAGAACGGTGCGAGTCGGCGGGATGATGATCCAGATCAAGCTCACTCCTGCCGCTCGATACTCTCGGACTTTCTCTTCGACCTCGTAATAGAGATCGTTGGGAGAAACGACTTCCACGGCCAGGTCGGGAGCGATGCGCAGGTGACCCTCTGGCAGCTCCTCGTTGGGCAATCGGCCCAGTCGGAGAAAGGAGACGTCGGGCCTGCGCACCAGGTTGGGCCGGCCGGGGAAGCATTGATAGGTTGTATCGGCCGGGAACACCCAGCCCCTGGCGGGGGTATCGCAGTGAACCATGAGGTGGCGTAAGAGGAGCCCACCAGTAAAATTCGCCTCGGTGCCCATGTGTGTCTCCACCAGCCTGCCGTCGACCAGCTCATACTGATCCCCATCGGGCATCGTCAGCAGGTCCTCCGCCGTGTAGGTCCTCTGCAGGTTCAACAGTTGCATGGTACTCGCCTCCCCCCCCAGCTAGCAGTCCGGGCGACCGGGCCCCACGCCCAGTGTACCACCACAGGCCGGAGGGACAAACCGGAAGCTCGCCGTTCCCGCATTGACTCCGGGGAGCGACCTGTTTAGAGTACGCCGACTTGAACGGAACCAGAACCGATCACGTCGCGTACCCCGTCGCCCTCCAAACTGCTCTAGGAGATCGACCCGCACCCCGGTATGCTCGCCCGACGAAGGGTTGACGACTCGGCAGGATGGATGAGATCGTTCCCTTCGGGCTGTTAACTGTGGTCAAGACCATGGACAGGAAAGGACCCAATCGCATGAAACGCTCTTGTGTCGCACTGTTCACCGGAGCCGTTGCGGCGCTCTTGTTCGCCGGCTCCTCCGCCCGGGCGGACTTCGTCCAGTGGCGCTACAACTGGACGCCCAGCACGCTCAAGGTCGTCTCCGACACGTCGGCGACCAGCTTCGTGCAGCTGACCAACGAGCCGCTCAACAGGCCCACCGGCGTGCAGGTTTCCGGCGACTCCGACATCCAGATGACCAACGTCAAGGTCGTCAGCGACGCCCCGCGCGCCGCCCCCGACACGTTCAACCTCAGCGCCCCGGTGCTGTTCAGCCTCCGCCTGACCGACGTGGCCTCGGGCGCCTTCGCCGACCTGCCGTTTACCATGAAGTTCCTGGGCGATGTCTCGGCTGAATCGTCGCATCTGCGCTTGGACCCGGCCTCGACGGCCACGACCTACTCCAACATCCACCTGGGCAACAACATCTACGGCATCGACAGCGTGGACTACACGCCTCCGGGCCCCCCTGGCTCGGACAACTCGGGCAGCATCTCGGCGTCGGTGACCGTCCGCCCGCTGAATATCTCGAAGGTCCCCGAGCCTTCGACGATGGTGCTGTCGATGGTCGGCCTGTCGTTCCTCGGCCTGTCCTCCTGGCGGAAGCGCCGCCAGAAGGCCACCGCCTGATGGGTCCCTGCCGAGACTCACGATCGAGAACGACCCAGTTGACCCAGCCGTATCCCCAGGGCGTTGCCCTGGGCTGGATTCTTGCGCCCTTTCAGGGCGGGGCGGAGGGGCGCACCCTCTCTCCCAGGGTGCCGCAAAAGGGGGCCGCAAAAGGGGACGCGATGGTCAGGAGCTGATATTGCCACTTGTGCATCCAACCCGAACCCCGCGAGAACGACTTCATGGTGCGACTCCCCCACCTTCACTCTCCCCCCATAGCTGAATCGGCCCCGGGCCCCCATGAAGGGGACCTCTGCCGCAACTGAAGGATCGACCGCTCATGCGAAAGCTGAACGTCAAGTTCCTGCTCTTCCTCCTGGCTGCCCTCGCTGTGTTCGGCGGGGGTGCTGTCCTGGCCCACTCGCTGCAATTCAAGCGCATTCCGTTGGCCTTGCTCAAGCAGGCCGGCAAGGCCGAGGGCGAGGGCGACCTCCGCCGCGCCATCGGCTATCTCGACCGCTATCTCGCCTTCGTTCCCAATGATGGCGAGCAGCGAATCCGCATCGCTTTGCTGCTGGCGGACCCGAAGGTCGCTGTGGGCCCCAAGGGCCGTGGCAACGCCTTTGCCGCCCTGGACAAGGCCCTCACCTACGACGCCGGCCGCCACGACCTGCGCCGGCTGGCCGTGCCGCTGGCCATCGAGTTGCGCAGGCTGGAGAAGGCGGAGGAGTACCTGCGGCAGCTGCCCGCCGATGGCGAGCGAGCCGGCCTGTGGGGAAAGTGGTACGAGGCCAAGGAGAAGTTCCCCGAGGCGGTCAACGCCTACCGCGAGGCCGTCAAGCTGGCTCCCTCGAAGATCGACCATTCCGTGCGGCTGGCCCGGCTCCTCGCCGAGGGCCGCGGCGACCCGACACGGAAGCTGACAGCCAGGGAGTTCGAGGCCGAAAACCGTGAGGCCGACCAGGTCATGGCGACGCTGGTCGCCAAGAACCCGAAGGCGTGGGAGGCGTTCATCGCCCGCTGGAACTTCCGCCGCGATTTCTGCCTCCGCCAGCCGCGCCAGGACATCCGCTCGACGTTCCTCCAGGGTGTCTTCAACCTCCTCACCCGCGCGGCGTCCGCGGACGTCACTAAGGCGCTGGAACTGGCCGAGGGCGAACTGGACGTCCGCCTCGCTGCCGCCGAACTGGCCCAGTTGGAGGACAACCTCGATGCCGCCCGCAGCCACCTCGACAAGGCCATGCAGCTGCACCGCAAGGACCCGCGCATCTACCGCGCCTTGGCCGGGCTGGAACTGCAGGTCGAGGAAAAACTGAAGGATCCCGAGGAAAAGAAGCGAGCGCGGGCGCGCGCCCAGGGCTGGCTGCGCCAGGGTGTCAAGGAACTGCCGGAGCAACTCGACGTCCTCTGGTCGCATGTCACGCTGCTGATCGACAGCGGCAACCCCTCCGAGCTGGAGGAAGCAAGCAAGGTCATCGAGAAGATCCGCGCCGCCAACTTCCTGCCCGCCGGGGTCGACTTCCTGCTCGGCCGCGTGCTGGTTGCCCGGCAGCAGTGGGCCGAGGCGGCCAAGCTCCTCGAGCGGGCCCGCCCGAAGCTGGCCAACGCGACCGATCTCGCCAACCAGATCGACGGCCTGCTGGCCCGCTGCTTCACCGAGCTGGACGACACCGCCCAGCTGCGGGCCACCTACGAGCGACTGGCCGCGCGCAACCCGCGCTCGGTGCCGGCGAAGCTTGGCCTGATCGAAGCCAATCGTCGAGCGGGCAACCTCAAACCGGCGCTGGCGGAGTACGACCGGCTCCTCCGGCTCGACGACGTGCCGGCGGGGACCTGGGCCGAGATGATGCGTTTGCAGATCGTCAATGCTCGACAAAACGGCGGCAACGAATACTGGCAGAACATCGAGAGCGCGCTGGACGTCGCCGACAAGACCCCCCATGCAGACAAGGCCGAGGTCGCCATCCTCCGCGCCGAGGCGCTGTTTGCCCGGGACCAGCCCGACAAGGCGAGGGAGGCGCTCGAAAAGGCGAGGGATGCGGGCCCCAAACGTGTCGAGTTGTGGACGGCGCTGGCCGGGCTCGAGGAGCGCTTGCGCAACCCGGCGCAGGCCCTGAAGGTGCTCGAGCAGGCCCAGAGGCGGTTCACCGCCTCCGCCGACCAGGCCGAGTTGAGGCTGGCATTGGCCCGCCATTGGGCCGACCAGCGCGGCGAGAAGGCTCGCAAGGAGCTGAAGAAACTCGAAGATGGGCTGAACCACTACACGGAAACCGAGCGCAACTACCTGCTCAACGGCCTGGCGGAGGCACACTACCGCGCGAGCAACTTCGCCGACGCCGCCCGGCTGTGGAAGGACCTGGCAGCGCAGGAGCAGTACCAGAACGACCTGCGCCTGCGGCTGGTCCTGTTTGACCTGGCCCTGCAAGAGGACCGGCCCCAGGAGATGGACGAGACGCTCCGCGACATTGGCCGCCTGGAGGGCAAGGACGGCACCTTCTACCGGCACGCGCAGGCGCTTCGGTTGGTGTGGCGGGTCAAGCGCGGCAAGGCGGCCGACGCGAGGGAGAAGGACGAACTGCTCGATCGGGCAATGACCTTGCTGACGCAGGTGAAGAACGCCCGCCCGTCGTGGCCGGTGCCGCTTCTGACCGAGGCCGAGATCGAGACGCTGCGCGGCAATTCCGACCGAGTCATCGCCTGTTATCAGAAAGCCCTCGACAACGGCGAGCGGAACCCTGTCGTGATCCGCCACCTTGTGGAGGCGTACCGTAAGCAGGGCAAACTGAAAGAGGCCGAGCTAGTTCTGAGCAACCTCAACCGCAAGGACCTGCTGCACGAGGCATTGCGCCGTGACGTCGCCCTCAATCATTTGCTCCGGGGTGACGCGCCCAAGGCGGTCGAGGAGGCAGTGCGAGCGGTCCGCAACGACTCGCGCGACTACCGCGACCATCTCTGGCTGGGCGGGCTCCTCGCCCGCGCCGGCGATCTCTACGCGGCGCAGGCGGAGGACCATCTACGCCGGGCCGTCCAACTGGCCCCGGCGGAGCCCGACCCATACGTGGCGCTGGTGTCCTTCCTCGCCGAGAAGAAGACGCGGGCGGCCGAAGCCGAGCAGGTGCTGGCCGATGTCCGGGCGAAGGTCCCGCCCGGACAGCTGGCACTGACCCTGGCCCGCTGCTTCGGCCACCTCCGCAAGGACAATGATGCTCGCAAGAGCTACGAAGCAGCCCTCCAGGCGGGCCCCGACGACCCGGCCGTCCTCAAGGACTACGCCGGCTTCTGCCTCCAGCGCGAGCAGTTCAAGGAGGCCGAGCCGCTGCTGCGGCGCATGGTCGACGGCAAGCTCAAGCTGTCGGAAGAAGATGCACAATGGGGACATTCGCGGCTGGCCCTGCTGCTGGCGACCGGCAACGACCTCGCTCGCTTCAGGGAGGCGCTCCTGCACGTCGGCCTGAAGATGCAGGAGGACGGGACGTTTGCCCGCGAGACACGGCTGATCTCGGCCGAGACGGTCGAGATGAGACGGTTTGCCGCGCGCGTACTGGCCTCGCAGCCGGAGTGGCGCTGCCGCGACGAGGCGATCAAGCGCCTCGAAGAGCTGTACCGCCGCCAGGCCCTGACCGCCGATGATCGGTTCATCCTGGCGCGGCTCTACGAGGCGCGGCGTGACTGGTCGCGGGCCCTGGAGCAGCTTGGCGAGATCGCCAACCTCGAGGACCGGCGGCCTAACCACCTCGTCGCCTACGCCCAGGCCCTGCTCCGCTACGACCAGAAGGACGAGGCGCGGCGCCAGCTGAATCGACTGGCACGGATTCAGGAAAACCGGCCGGACCCGGCGCTCCAGGTCGATCTCGTCGACCTGCAGGCTCGCTGGTACGAGGTCAATGGCCAGGGGGCGAAGGCCGAGCAGCTGCTGACCGACTTCCTCAGCCGTCCCGGCAGCAAGCCACAGGAGATCCTGCTTCTGGTCGCCTCGCTGGCCCGGCAGCAGAAGTTCGACAGGGCACTGGGGCTGCTCGACCGCGTCTGGAAGACCTGTCCGGCCGAGGTCGCCGGCGCCACCAGCGTTGCCCTGCTGCGCTCGACCCGGGCCAGTCCCGAGCAGCAGGCAGACGTCGTCCGGCGCCTGGAGGAGGCGAGGAAGAAGGAGCCGAGGAACACGAACCTGATCGTCCAGCTCGGCGATGTCCGGGATATTCAGAATGAGTGGGAGAGGGCCGAGCCGATCTACCGCGAGGCGCTGGCGATCGAGCCGAACGACGTGGTGGCGCTGAACAACCTCGCCTGGCTGGTGGCCCAGCGGACCAAGAACGGCGAGAAGGCGCTGGAACTGATCAACCGGGCGATCACCCTCGTCGGGCCGCGGGCCGAACTGCTCGACACGCGCGCTATGGCCTACCTGGCCCTGGAAAAACCGAGTGAGGCGATCCAGGACTTGAAGGAATCGGTCCAGGAAACGCTGACGCCGACGCGCTGCTTCCACCTGGCCCGCGCCTATCACCAGGCGAAGAACCGCGAGGCCGCGGCCCGCGAGCTGCGGCGGGCGAAGGACCTCGGCCTGCAGACGTCGCAGCTCCACCCGGTCGAGCAGAAGGACTACAACGAGTTGGTCAAGGAATACCAGCGCTAAGGGCGCGTCTGAAACCAAGTTCGGTTAGCCGCGACGCGCCAGCGGAGCGCTCTTGCAACCAAGTTCGGTTAGCCGCGACGCGCCAGCGGAGCGCTCCGCTAGCGCGTCGCGGCTAACCTCCCAACAACTGAACGGAGTCAGCCATGACCGTGGCCCTTGCACCGACCAAGACCTGCCCCACGCTTGCCGACGAGTTGCGCGCCCGCATCGAGGCCCGTACCGCCCGCGTCGCCGTCCTGGGACTCGGCTACGTCGGCCTGCCACTGGCCGAGACCTTCGCCTGGGGCGGCTACCCCGTCCTCGGCTTCGACATCGACCCGGACAAGATCTCCAAACTCAAGAAAGGCCAGAGCTACATCGGCCATATCGAGGCGGAGCGCGTCGCCGAGTTGATCGGCACCAAGCGCTTCGACGCCACGACGGACGCGCGCCACCTCGCGCAGGCCGACGCCCTGGTCAGTGCGGCCGATCCTCGAGGAGACCGGGCTGAGCGCCGGCAGCGACTTCTTCCTCGCCTACAGCCCCGAGCGCGAGGACCCGGGCAATCGCGATTTTGCGACTCGCAACATCCCCAAGGTCGTTGGCGGCATCGACGATACCAGCCGTGACCTCGCCGTCGCCCTGTACAAGCCCGTCGTCGATGGGGTCGTGCCCGTCTCCAGCGCTCGCGTTGCGGAGGCGTGCAAGATCCTGGAGAACACCTACCGGGCGGTCAACATCGCCCTGGTCAATGAGCTGAAAATCGTCTTCGAGGCGATGGGCATCGATGTCTGGGAGGTGATCGCGGCAGCGAAGACCAAGCCGTTCGGCTTCCAGGCCTTCTACCCTGGCCCGGGCCTCGGTGGGCACTGTATCCCGATCGATCCCTTCTACCTGACCTGGGCGGCACGGAAGCAGGGCATCAACACGCGCTTCATCGAACTGGCCGGCGAGATCAACACCGCCATGCCGGCCCGGGTGGTCGAACGCATTACCGAGGCACTCAACGACCGCAAGCAACCGCTGCAGGGCAGCCGCGTCTGCATCCTTGGCGTCGCCTACAAGAAGGACGTCGACGACCCGCGTGAGTCGCCGGCATTTCCGATCATGGAGCAGCTGCAGCGGCGCGGGGCCATCGTGACCTATCACGACCCGCTCATCCCAACGTTACCGCCGCTGCGCCACCATCCCGCCCTGCGCCTGGACAGCCAGCCGCTAAGCGAGGAGTTCCTGCGCTTGCAGGACTGTGTTGTCGTCGTGACCGACCACTCGAACATCGATTTTGACCGGGTGGCACGATTCGCGCCGGTGGTGGTCGACACGCGCAACGTGACGGCGAGCCTCGAACCCGGGATCTGCCGCATCTACAAGGCGTGACAGAGAGCAAAGAGGGGACGCCGCTTGCGGCTTCGCGCACGCTTGTCCTGCCGGGACAAGCGTGCGCGAAGCCGCAAGCGGCGGGCCTGCACCGGAGGAGATACCGAATGACCGTTTGTCTGGTGACCGGCGGGGCTGGGTTCATTGGGTCGCACCTGGTCGAGGCGCTGGTCGAGGCCGATCACCTGGTGCGCGTCTTCGACAACTTCAGCACCGGCAACGCCACGAACCTGGACGGCGTTCGCGACCGCATCGAGGTCGTCGAGGGGGACCTCACCGACTTGCAAGCCGTGCGCCTGGCGACGCGCGGAGCAGAGATTGTCTTCCACCAGGGCGCCCTGGCGTCGGTGCCGCGCAGCGTCGCCGATCCGCTCGCCACGCACGCCGCCTGCGCCAACGGCACGCTGCACGTCCTGCAGGCCGCTCGCGAGACGGGCGTGCGGCGCGTCGTCTACGCGGCGTCGTCCAGTGCCTACGGCGCTTCAACCAAGCTGCCCAAAAGCGAAAGCGACCCGACGCTGCCGCTGTCGCCGTACGCCGCCGCCAAGCTCGCCGGCGAACACTACTGCGCTGCGTTCACGCAGGTTTACGGGCTGGAAACCGTGCGCCTGCGTTACTTCAACGTGTTCGGCCCGCGCCAGTCGCCCGACAGTGCTTACGCGGCGGTCATCCCGCTGTTCTTGCAAGCGATGCTGGAGGGGCGCTCGCCGCATGTCCACGGCGACGGCCAGCAGTCGCGCGACTTCACCTTCGTCGAGGACGCGGTCCAGGCGAACCTGCTGGCCGCCGAGGCGCCGGGTGTCAGCGGAAAGGTCTACAACATCGCCTGCGGCCGGCGCACCTCGCTGCTCGAACTGATCGCCCTGATGAATCGGCTGCTCGGCACCGACATCCTGCCGAGCTACCGCGACCCGCGCCCCGGCGACGTGCGGCACAGCCAGGCCGACATCACGCGAGCCCAGGCGGAACTCGGCTACAAGCCGCGCACCGACGTCGAGCGCGGCCTGCGCCATTGCCTCGACTATTTGCGCGGCTTCGGCCCGACAGGAAAGTCGCTGAAGCGAGCGAAGGCCCCGGCCGGTCACTTGGAAGTTTAGCCGCGAGCCTCTGGCAAGCGCGCGACGTCGCGCTTGCCAGAGGGCTCGCGGCTCAACGGGGCAGGCGATACACCCGATAGTATTCATCCTTGTAGACCTCCTCCAACTCCTTCGATGGCAGTTCCTTCTCCGCCGGCAGCAGCAAGTGAGTGACCCCGTGACGGCACAACTCGTCGAGGGCCTCGGACAGCCGGCCCACGTCCATCTTTTTCTGCACTGACTGCGCCACGCGGAGGCGGTCGCGCCACTCCAGCACCTCGACGTCCTTGTAGGGCACCGACTTGAAGTCGACGAAGAGCGGCGCCTCGCAGTGTAGTCGGAAGCGCTGAAAGTCGTAGGGAATTACCCCGTCGCCGCGCCGCTTCTCCGGCAGCGGCTTGAAGTCGCTCGACAACGAGCCTATCGTCGGCCTGGGCAGCCGAACCGGCAAAAAGTAGACATCGCCGGGTTCCTTCATCCGCTTCACGAACGCCATCACCGGTAGTTCCTCGTCGCTGGTGGAAAATGCGTGGCGGCCCGCCATGATCCATACTCCGGCGACAGCCAGGGCCCCAACGACAGCGGCGCACGCTGTCCGAGTCCATGGTCCCTCGAGGCGCAGCCCTGGGAGGGCCGCCAGCCGTGACAGGATCACCGTCGTCGCCACCGGCACCAGCACGGCGGAGACGCGCCAGGGGAACAGCAGTCCCAGCGTGGGACTGCCGGTCGCCACCTGGGCCAGCGTCAGCAGCGCCGACAGCACGAACGGCACGGCCAGGACGGCGAACAGTCGCGTCCCGCGGACCAGGACCAGGGCCATCACGACCCAGGCAATCTGTAGCGCGGCAACGGGGTCGAGCCAGTGGTCGGGTCGGGCGTGGTGCGGGATGCGGAAGTTCGCCAGCACGTCCTGCGCTTCCGCGAACGTTTCCAGCGAGGTTGGTCGAAACGTCACGAAGACGTAGACAAGGATCGGCACGACAAGAGCGAGGGTCAGACCACCCATCGCGAGGGCCCGGCGGGACCGGCCCTCGGCCCACAGCGACCAAGCGAAGCCGAGTGTCAGCAGTCCGCCGACGAGCAGATAGGTGGAGTGCAGCGTGGCGGCGAGGGCAACACTGACAGCGGCGAGGAAGGGACGGCCGCGAACGAACAACCAGACGGCGGCCACCAGCAGCACGCCGAACGCGGAGGGTTGCAGCACCGGGCCCAGGAGGTACTGTCCGGCGACGCCGGCCTGGAAGAACCAGGGATAGTCCTGCCCGAACCAGCGGTACGAGACCCACCGCCCCAGCGCCGAATGGACGGCGACGAACAGCGCGACGAAGACCGGCCAGCGCCGGACCGCCGCGTCACCGCCGGCGACAATCGTGAACAGGCCGAGCATGACCGCGGCGTAAACGCCCTGGAGCAGCACGTAGTAGAGGTAGAACGCCCAGGGATGCAGGTAGCGGACCGTCAGCGCTACCAGGCTGCTGAAGACCGGCGTCGGGTCGCGCGTGTTGGCCAGCCAGTCCTCGTCGAGCAGCCCTTCACCGGCCTGGGCCAGGCCATGGAGGAAATACTGGTTCTGGTTGGAGTAAAACAGGGGAGCCTGGCAGTACACGAAGGCGAAGAGGACAGCCCCCAGCAGGAAGAGGGAGACGCGGCGGAGGGAGAGATCCGGGAGGTGCATGAGTGCTCGTAACGGCGAGGCGGGCGACGCCCTTGATTGAACCGCGCAGCGACGGGGTGAGCAACGGCACTCCCGGTTTGTGGCGAGCGGGGGGTGTGAACCCCCCGGTCCGTCGAACCACCGGGGGGTTCACACCCCCCGCTCGCCAACCCACGCAGGAGAAGCAAATGCTGACGGCCGAGCAACTACCAGGGGTCTGGGAGCACCGCGAGGCGGTGGTCAATGGGGTGCGCCTGCACTATGTCGAGGCGGGGCACGGGCCGCTGATCGTTCTGTTGCACGGTTTCCCCGAGTTCTGGTACTGCTGGCGTTTCCAGATTCCCGCCCTCGCCGCGGCCGGCTTCCGTGTCCTCGTCCCCGATCTGCGCGGCTACAATCTCTCCGACAAGCCTCCTGGCGTCGCGTCGTATCGCCTCCCACTCCTCAGCCAGGACGTCGCCGAACTGATCCGCCACGCCGGCGCGGAGCGAGCTGCCATCGCCGGCCACGACTGGGGCGGCGGCATCGCCTGGCACCTTGCCATGACACGGCCCGACTGCATCGACAAGCTGATTATCCTCAACGCTCCGCATCCTGCTCTCTACGAGCGTGAGGTCCGTAAACTCCCTCAACTGCTGCGGTCGTGGTACATCTTCTTCTTCCAGCTTCCCTGGCTGCCCGAGCTGGTCTGCCGCTGGCACGATTTCGCCCTGCTCCGTCGGGCGATCGGTGAAGGCCCCGCTCGCCGCGACCGCGTGACAGGGCGCGACGTCGATCTGTACGTCCGGGCCCTCGCGCGCCCCGGCGCCCTGACCGCGGCGCTGAACTACTACCGAGCCGTCTTTCGTAGCCGAGTCCGTGGCGGACCGCTCCAGGCATCCGTCATCGAGGCGCCGACGCTGATCCTGTGGGGTGGGCGCGACCGTTATCTTGTGCCGGGGTTGCTCGATGGATTGGAAGAGTGGGTGAGGGACGTCCGCATCGAGCGCTTTCCGAGTGCCAGCCACTGGGTCCACGTCGACGAGGCGGAACGCGTGAACCGCGCGATGCTCGATTTCCTGCGGAAGTGATGTCAGTCGACGGGGAGAAGCGACGGGGCGATGGGATCGCCGCCGGCCGGCGGCTGGGCGGACGCGTTTGCCGTCAGGCGCTGCAGCGCCTCCAGGACGGACTCACGGACGCTGGGGTCGGGGTCGGCGGTCGCTTCACGGAGGACAGGAGTCAGCAGGTCTGTCTGGGTGGCGCAGCGGCCGAGGACGGACGCGACCAGCCGGCGGACGCCGGCATGGGGGTCCTTCAGAGAAGGGATCAGGACGGACAGGGCACTCGGGCCGATCTTGCGCAGCGCCACCAGAGCGAGCGTGCGCGTGATAATACTCGGATCGCGGAACAGCTCGAGCAGTTCCGGCGCGGCGGCGGCGGCCTTGGGGCCGATCTCGCCGAGAGCGAAGGTTGCCCAGCGGCGGACGCCAAGGCAATGGTCCTTGAGGGCGGCGGTCAAGCCCGGCACCGCGACACGGGCCGCGGGGCCCATCTCGCTCAGCGCGATGGCTGCTCGGGTTCGCACCACTTCGTTGCGATCGCGCAGGGAGTTGACCAGGACCGGCACAGCAGTCCGGGACGGCGGGCCAATTTCGCCGAGGGCCGCCGTGATCATGCGGCGGACCTGGACATCCTCGTCGCGCAGGGCGTCGACAAGGGCAGGGATCGCTCCCTGGGCCTGCTCGCCCATCAGACCCAGCACCATCGCCGCATGCACGCGCTGGAACGGGTCCGCCACGCGCAGGCACTGGAGCCAGTACCCAAGGTCTGCTCCCGGCTTGTCCCTGCTCACATTCTTCTCCGCGTGAATTCTACGCACCGCGGGGAGAGTTGACACAAGCCCGGAGCGCTAGCGACGGGACGTCCCCGCGCTGGCGCTTGGGGCTTGT
>JACOUH010000346.1 GCA_016177925.1 Planctomycetota bacterium
AGAAGAAGAGCATGTACGAGTAGAACGAGGCACAGGAGATGGCCACGCCGAGGAGCCACACATTTGCGCTGCAGAGGATCTGTCGCCAGGGGATGTCCGGGGGGTGCCGTGCGGGCGCGGCCGTGGAGGAGAGGTTGGTGGTGATGTAGTGCAGCTCCGCTGCGTTGACCGCCGGGTGGTCGGCTGGCTCGTCGCGGAACCAGCGGGCGAACGACCAGGCCCAGACGACGCCCAGGCTGCCGAAGAGCACGAACGCCCAGCGCCAGCCCACGGACTCGATGAGCTTGGCCGCTATCGGCGGCGCCAACGCGCCGCCGAGCTGAGCCGACGCACTGATCAACGCCTGTGGCGGTCCACGTCGACCGGGCGGGAACCAGCGCGATATGACGCGGGCGGCATTGGGCAGCGCTCCCGCCTCACCGGCGCCGAACAGGAAGCGGACCAGCAGCAGCAGCATGAAGCTGTTGAAGATCATCACGCTCCCGACCGCGAAGGAGAAGTACCAGACGCAGCCGGTCAGCGCCGTGAACGCCGACCACCACAGGACGATCCGCGTCAGCACGCGGCGGGAGCCGAAGCGGTCGCCCCAGTGGCCGGTGATAACCTCGAAGACCCCGTAGGCGAGCATGAACGCCCCACCGACGATTCCCCACTGCTTGTTGCTGAGGTCAAGATCCCGCTTCATCGAGGTGCCGGCCTGGCCGATGCAGACGCGGTCGACGTACAGGATGAAGGCGAGCGAGCAGAGGTAGGCCATCACGCCGTAGCGGGCGTACGTCGGGCGGCCCTCAGGAATCTCCATCAGACTCTCCAAACTGGCGAATTTCCAACTTGTCCGCTGGGCCGGGCAAGTTGGAAGCTTGCCCCACGTCGCGGCAGGCAGGTGGGCAGCGGGGCTACAGGATGGTGCGCTTCTCCTGCTCGACCAGTTCCTGCTGCGTCCTGATCCAACGCTCGACACGATCCTGGGTCGGGAAGAGCAGGGCCAGGCCGACGAAGAACAGGGCGCCGACCCCAAGAATCCACGGCGGCCCTTCGGCCAGGTAGGCGTGCAGCGCCAGGAAGACCACGCCCTCCATCGGGGCGGCAGTGATGATCAACCGCGACTGGTAGAGCCCCCACCAGCCAATCGATTGCCCCGAGTCGCTTGCGGGGTCGGGCATCGGCATGGTGGAAAGCGAGGAGATGCCTCGAGCGATCTTCTTCCGCCAGCTCGCCGCCACGGCGTTGGGCACGATGAGCAGCGCCAGTCCCGTCGAGCCGGCCAACGCCAGCCCGACGAAGCTGAGCATGGGCGGCTCGGGCACGGGGCCGCCCTGCTGCTGTCGCAGTACGATCGCGATGCCGGCAAAGATCAGGCACCCCATCAGCACCGAGGCGTGGATGAACCGCATCGTCCGAAGTACAGGTCGGACGGTTGGGGACAGGTTGCCGTCGGACATGGCATCGTCTCTCAGGGACCGGCCTCGACCTCGATCTTCGCTTCCGCGAAGGCGGCATATTTCGCGTCGAGCAGCGTCGCCCGCACCAGGAGCGGCATGTTGAACGGCCCCGGCCTCGCGCCGCGGAACGTCACCTCGAGAGCGCCCGTCGCCTGATCGGCGGGGATGACGATCGCTTCGGCGGCAACACCGCGAATGTGCCCCGGCACGATCAGCTCGACGCGAACCGCCCCGACGAGGTCCTTGCCGCGCGTGACGCGGATTGGGACCGTCACGCCTTTCCTGGGCTCCGCCCGGATCGATGCCCGCCCGGGGGTGACGTCGAGCCGGCCCGCCTCGACGACGGCGACGTACTGCTCGTTCTGGGCGATCGAACTGAAGCTGACCTCGTGTTCGCTGCCGTCGGCCTCCTTGATGACGCCGACTGCCATGACGCAGACGCGGCAGGTGCGGCCGATCTCCATCCACGGTGGCATCGTTACGGGATACTCGAACTCGCTGACGCCACCCGGGACGGTGATCTCCGGCCCGGTCGCCCCCTGGAGGTGCCGGGCCTGGCGGTCGGCGAGGCGGACGCGGAGTGGACCGTCGAAACCGTTACGCTCGATCCGGTAGCGACGCTTACCGACCGAGCCGCGCGACGCCCAGCCCATCTCGTACTTGCCGACTACCTTGAACGGCGTCAGCAGGGCGACGGCCACGCGCACCGTGTCGAGGTCCGGCACGCCGGGCTCGCCGGCGAACACCGCGGTCCGCGTCACAGCGCGGCCCGCCACTTTCGCCGTGCCGCGGACTGTCAAGGCGAAGGAGCTGATCTTCGTGGACGGTGTCGTTTTCAGGGGGATGTCGACGGCAGCCTGACCGGCGGCGATGGTGACGGCCGGTGCCGTCACGTCGGCGGGCAGCCCTTCCCATTTCAACGCGATCGGCTCCTTGAACCCTCCGGTCCGCTCGACGAGGACCTTGAGCGGAACCTGTGCCCCGCGGTTCAGCGTCAGGGCGTCGGGCATGAATCGGAGGTGGAAATCGGGACCGGCGGGGCGGGCCATGCGCAGTCGATAGGCGTACTCCGGCCCGGCGTCCGAGCGAAAACGACTCGCCACACGGACGGTGTAATGCCCGTCCGCGAGAGCGGTGAAGCTCAGCAGCGGGTCGACACGGCCACCCGGTCCGCCGTCGGATTGAGCGACGACCTTGTCCTTGTCGAGGACGCTGAGCACGGCACTCAGCGGCGAGCCGAGGCGCTGGGCCTTCAGGTCGAACTCGATGACCTCGCCCTTGCGAACGGCGACAGACCAGTGGTCAGCGTGTCCGGGCCTGGTGATGCGGCCATTGACGACCACAGGGAAGTTGACTTTCTGGCCTGGTGCGAGGGCTGTCTTCGCCTCGTCGGCGAGCTGCTCCGGCAGGTCGTCGACGTCGAGGCGGAACGGGTTGGAGCGCTTGCCGGCGACCTCGACGCGGTGTGCGTACTCGGCCGGAGCGTCGGCCGGCAGGTCGACCGCGACGGGGCCAGGCGGCAGGCCCTGTCCGGTCAGCGTCAGCGACGCGCGCGTGCCGCGCCGGCCGCCGAGCGGATAGGCCCGATCGACACGGACGTCCGACGTCAGTGTCAGGCGATAGACGTAAGCTTGCCCGCCGTGGAAGTTGATGTCGTGGATGCGCACTCGGTAGGTGCCATCGGCCGGGGCGGTGAAGCGCACGAAGGAATCGGTTCCAAAGGTATCGTCATTCTCCGCAATCGAGCGCCCCGACGGGTCGAGGACTTCCAGGCGCGAGTCGAGCGGCGAACCAAGGCGGGCGGCCTCGACCTCGCAGCTGATGGTCTGTCCCTTGCGAGCGGCGAAGGACCAGACGTCGACGTCCTCGTGCGGGAAGATG
This sequence comes from Planctomycetota bacterium, assembly GCA_016177925.1. Taxonomy (GTDB): domain Bacteria; phylum Planctomycetota; class Planctomycetia; order Gemmatales; family Gemmataceae; genus JACOUH01. Next base: position 3,324 of record JACOUH010000346.1, read on the forward strand.
CGACCGTTGATCGTGACCGGCAGTCTGACCTCGACGGGGATCGGCGCGCCGGGCAGTTCCTTCTCGACGATCTCTGGCAGATCGCCGACGACGAAGCGCCGCGCCGGCGTGACGCCCTGCGACGTCCAGGTGCGCCAGTGCCGCACGCCGACGGCCGCGTCGGCGGCGATCTTCACCTGCCCGGCCATGTCCTGGGGGTAGTCTTCCTGACGCTGCGAATCGGGCAGCGGCAGCACCGGCCCCTCCAGCCAGAGGGTGCGCGTACGGCGCAGCTCCTTGCTCGCGTCGACACCGGGACCGAGCATCTCGAAACCGCACTTGTCGTAGAGGAAGAGTCCACCGACACGGACCTCGACTGTCTTTCCACGCTGCCCGCCAGCAGGAAAGATGTACGA
>JACOUH010000347.1 GCA_016177925.1 Planctomycetota bacterium
AGCTGCCGCGCCCGCCAGACGACCCCCATGCCGCCGCGGGCAATCTCCTCCAGTAGCTCGTAATCGCCGAAGGACCGCGTATCCTCCCCCGGCGCCTCCGCGAGGGTCTGCTCCCCGCCCGTCGCGGGTCGGTCGCCGCGGACCGAGGCGCTGAAAGTCTGCACCTGGTCCTGCGCCGCGAAGAAGACCTCCAGCTCCGCCCGCAACGCCGGGTAGCGCATCAGAAACGCCTCACGCCGCGGCGCCCAGCCGGCATCGACCGCTTCCAGGTACGCGGCCAGCACCTCGCCCAGGACGTCCTCGTCGGGGGTTGCGGGGGCGTTCGTGTCATTCATCGCTCTTCCTCCCGTTGCAACTCGTTTCGCATCTGCACCAGGCCGCGGTGCAGTAGCCCGGCGACAGCCGCCCGCGAACGGCCAAGATGCCGGGCGATGTCCTGCAGCGACCAACCGTGCAGGTGCCGCAGCACGACCACCTCGCGCTGCGCCTCGGGCAGCGTCTCCAGCGCCGCCGCCAGCCGGGCCGCCTCTTCTTGACGCCGCAGCCCGGCGCTGGGCGACGAGCCGTCCGCGGCCAGCCACGCCTCGACCCGCGCCGATGATTGCGCCGCCAGGACGTCCAGGGCCTGCTCGCGAGTCACGTCGCGGCGGGCGCGGCGGAAGTCGCGCAAGGCGTTGGCCAGGTTGCGCGCCAGCACCTGCCGGAGCCAGGCACGCAGCGCCTCCGGGCCCTGACCGCGGAAGGCGGCGCGGTCCTTATGTGCCTCCAGCAGTGTCTGCTGGACGACATCGGACGGGTCGAGCTTGGCCTGCAAGCGCGGGTCGAGCCCCGCCCGCGCCAGCAGGCGCAGGTAGTCGCGAAAGCCTTCGAGGTCGTGACCGTCGGCCGCGTCGCTCATGCGGCTCGCCTACCTATAAAGGCACCACCGCCATGCGGGCGGAGCGCGCCGGCACAAGCTTTTTCGCCGGCTGGCAAAGGGCGGGAACGGGCGCTTTGCAGGATACGCCAGGACAGGTAAACGAGGAAAGGAAGAAATCCAAAGCGAGGGGACGGGGACGGGGTCAGCCGCCGGGTCGGGGTGGGGGTCACCCCCCACCCCTCCCACAGATCCGGACGTGCCCCTTTAAGGCATCCGGCTCGTCAGGCTACGGCTTTGCTACGCACGGGACTATCCACGCCGGCGGTTTCAGCAGCGGCAGATTCCGCACCTCCCGGACGCGGCGGGCGTCGTGCTCACCGGCGAAGCCCCTGACCCGATCATCCGCGTCGCGTACCAGAAAAGCGCGGCCCTTCCGGCGCGGCTTCCCTCCCTGAAAGAACCAGACGTCCCCCCCATAATGCAGGGAGACGTTGGCCAGCAGGGGTGAGCGCACCCCCCTTGAGGTGTCCCTGCCTCGGGATGGACCAACTCCCCGTCCTGGAGGAGGCCGGCCCGCAACCACTTGCCGATCAGACGGAGCAGCACCCCGTCGCGTACCCGTTGCTGAAGAAACGTGCGCAGCTGGGCTCGCTCCAGCGTGTCGAAGAACTTCTGGATATCCACCTCCACTAGCCAGCAGCCACCCCGAGCCATCGCTTGCTGCCAAACGGCTTGCAGCGCCTGATGCGCCGACCGCCCGGGGCGGAAGCCCTACGAGCAGTCCAGAAAGTCGTGCTCGTAGATCGGCGCCAGCACCCTGACGACCGCCCGCTGCAGGATTGTGTCCTCCCGCGTCGGAATCCCCAGGGCAGGCATGCTCTTGTCGGGTCTGGGTGGGTGGGCACCCTCACTTCTCCGGGGTGAGCTTGCGAAGCGCGATGTTCAGCGTCTGGCCGTCCAGGTTGACGCTCGCCTGGTGACACGGGCCTGTCAACGGCTGGTCGGTCCACTTGGCTACCAGCGTCTCGGCGGCGATGTAGGCCTGATGCGCCTTGATCACCCCGAGCAGCACTTCCGACGCGGTGCCCAGGTAGAGTTCGATGCGGTCTTCCATGTCGAGGCGGGCGTTCTTGCGTTCGTTGTTGACCAGCCGCACGATCTCCCGCGCCCGGCCCTCGCGCTCCAACTCCTGGCTGATGCGCACGTCGAGCAGCACCTGGGTCCCCTTGTCCGCGGCGCCCGCCCAGCCCGCGGGCGCCTTGGGCTGAACCACCACGTCGCCGGGATCGAGTGTGACCGCTCCTCCAGGCACGTTCAGGTCAAACGGCTCGCCCGCCTGTACTTTGGCCGCCACGACCGAGGCATCAGCCGCCGCCAGGGCTACCTGGACGTCCCTCAGCCGGGCGCCGAACTTCGGCCCGAACGTCTTCATGTTCGGCTTCACCTCGACCCCAAGCAGTGGGCCGTTCGAGGGATCGTGAAGCGTCACTCGTTTGACGTTTAGCTCCTCGCCGATCAGGCCAGGGAAGCGCTCCACCGCGCGCCGTGTCCCCTCGTCGCCGGGCTGTACCCTCAACTCGGCGAGCGGCTGGCGCACCTTGATCTTCACCGAGTTCCGCGCCGCCAAACCGAGCGACACCAAGTCGAGCAGCGCGTCCATATCGCGCGACAGTTCCTCGTCGATGAGGGTCTCATCGGCGACGGGGTAGTTGCACAGGTGAACGCTCTCGGGATCGCCAGGCTTTTTGAGGTTCTGGTACATCGCCTCGGTCAGAAACGGGATGACCGGGGCGCACAACTTCGCCAGAGTCGTCAGTACGGTGTAGAGCGTCTGGTAGGCCGCCTGGTGGCCGTCCCAGAACCGGCGCTTGCTGCGGCGGACGTACCAGTTGCTCAGCTTGTCATCGACAAACTTCTCTGTCTCCAGGCAGAACGCCATCACGTTGTACTCGTCGAACGCTTTGCGCGCCACCTGCACGAGCTTCTGCAGGGATTGCCGATGATGAGCGTCTCCTCCTTCACCGAGCCCTCCAGCCAGTCTTCCGGCAAGTCTCGGTGCGCTTGGGCCTCGAGTTTCAGCTTCGGATCGCGCTCGTGGAAGAGCCGGTAGCCCTCGTCAGCCGCACCGTGGAAGGGAATCGAGTTGCCCTTCGACTTGCTCATCGCCTCGCCCTTCTGGTCGCGCACCAGGGCGTGGCCCAGCAGCACCTTGAACGGCGACCGCTGCTCCATCATCGTGCTCATCGCCAGGATGGCGTAGAACCAGTTGCGGAACTGCCCCGGGAAACTCTCCGTGATGAAGTCGGCCGGGAACCACTTTTCCCAATAAGAGCGGTCCGTGTTGTAGCGCATTGTCGAGAAGGGGACGATCCCGGCATCCAGCCACGGATTGCCCACATCGGGGATGCGCGACATCAGGTTTCCTGTCTTCGGGTTGCGGATCTTCACCTTGTCGACCCAGGGCCGATGCGGACTGTGGCCGTCGAACTCTTGCCAACCCTCGACGGCGCGCGCCTTCAGCTCCTGGCGCGAGCCGATCACCTCGAAGTCGCCCGTCACCTCGTCGACCCAGACCGGCAGGGCCAGGCCCCAGAAGCGCTTCTTCGAGATCATCCAGTCGCCCATGTTGCGGAGCCAGTCCAGCTCGCGGGCCTTGCCGTTGATCGACTCCGGCAAGAATGTCGCCGTCTCCACGACGCGCATGATCTCGTCGCGCCACTTATCCATGTCGATGAACCACTCGTCCACCAGGCGGAACAGCAGTTCCGTCTTGCAGCGCCAGCAGTGGGGATAACTGTGCGGATACCGCTCCCACTCCAGCAGCAGGCCCTTCTCCTGCAGGTTGGCGAGGATGGCGGAGGTCGTGGCGTGGTCGAGTGCGGACTTTCCCTCCAGGAAGCCGAAGCCGGGCAGGAAATCGCCCTCCTCGTCCAGCGGGGCGATCGGCGGCAGGTGTTCCTGGTCACGGCCGAGCAAGAAGTCCTCCTTACCGCAGCCAGGGGCGATGTGGACGATGCCGGTGCCCTCCGTCTCGCCGACGTCCTTCCAGGCGATGACGCGATGGACATCGCGGGCCGACTTCGACGGCGCCCAGCCGAGCTTCGTCGCCGCGCTGGCGATGCCCTCGGGATAGCCGGCCGGATGCTGCTGCGCGGGCAGTTCGTCGAACGGGCCATCGTAGGCCCAGCCGATCATGTCAGCGCCCTTCACCTCGCCGACGACTTGGTAACCACCCTTCTCCTTGAAGATTTGCTCCAGGGTCTTCAGCTTCGGAACGCCCGCCACCCACTCCTTCTTCTGCTTGAACTGCTCCTCGAGGCGGTGGGCGGTGAACGCCCCCTTGGCAACGTAGTAGACCTGCTCCTTGTGCAGCACTTTCAGATAAGTGAGGTCCGGATTGACCGCCGCAGCGACGTTGCTGGTCAGCGTCCAGGGCGTCGTCGTCCAGGCCAGCAGGTTCTCTCCCCTTCTCCCCTCGCCTCCGTCTGCGGGGGAGAGGGGTTGGGGGTGAGGGGGGCGCAGCGGAAAGCGCACGAAGACAGCGCGGTGGGCGACCGTCTGGTAGCCCTCGGCCATCTCCATCTGGCTGAGGCCGACGGAGCAGCGCGGGCACCACGGCATGGAGTCGTAAGCGCGGAAGACGAGGCCGCGCTGGTGGCACTTCTTGAGGAATTGCCAGATGGTGTAGTTGTTCTCGTCCGACATCGTGAAGTAGATGCGCCGCTGATCGGGGGGCTTGGCCCAGTCCTCGTCGCGGTCCCAGTCCATCCAGTAGCCCAGGCGGATCGACTGCGCCGTCTGGATGCGGGCAAACTTGTCGACGCGCTCCTTGCAGAGGCGGACGAACTTGTCGATGCTCTCGAAGGGCTTGCCCGGCACGAGGTTCTCGATGTCGCGCTTGGACTTGAGGCCCTCGGCTTTCTCGACCTCGACCTCGACCCACAGGCCCTGGCAGTCGAAGCCGTTCTGATAGCGCTGGTGGCAGCCGTTCATGGCGTGGTAGCGCTGGTAGGCGTCCTTGTAGGTGCGTCCCCAGGCGTGATGCACGCCCATCGGATTGTTGGCGGTAATGGGACCGTCGAGGAACGACCAGCGGGGACCGTTCTTGTTCTTCTCGCGCAGCTTCTCGAAGGCGTTGATGCGCTCCCAGCACTCCAGAACGCTGCGCTCCTGGGCGGGAAAGTCGACTTGCGTCTCCACCTTGTCGAACGGCATGACGGTCCCTCGGAAAGAGTGTGGCCGAAACCACGTTATTCTAGCACAGACACGGAAAGGGGGAGGTGGGTACAGGAAAGCCAGCGAAGTTGGCTTCTTGCTGATTCTGCCTGCTCATGCCTGGGGGACGGCGGGAGACAGCACCGGTGCGGCGGCGGCGCGCGCGCTGGTGCTGGTGGCGTCGGTGCTGCTGTTCCGGGCGGGCGCGGAGGGTGCGGCGGCGTGGGCGGCGGTGCGTGCCCTGTTGGCGGGGGTGTGGCGGGCCAGCAGCGGGGTGGAAGGGATCAACAGCGTGCTGCGGATGCAACAGGCGCGTCACCGCCGTCTGACGCAGGGCCTGTTGGACCTGAAGCGGTTGTACTGGAACTGTCACGCGTTTCGGACGGGCCAACGCAAGCGTCAGAGCCCGTACGGCCGTCTGGGGGTGCCACTGCCGGAGTTGTCGTGGTGGGAGATCCTCAAGTTGTCCCCCGAGAAACTGCGCCACCGCCTGCCCCCGCCGCCGCCAGCGGAACCGCTGCAAGAACTGTCCCCGCGAGACGTTGCGGCGTGAGAAAGTCCCGCCGTTCCAGCCGTTTGAACTGCCGAAGCGGCGAAGGAGAAAGCGTTTGCAACGAAGTCGGAAAGATACTCGTGCCGACGAGTCTAGGGATTGAACTTGGTTGCGCGTGAAAAACCGCTGAGACTTCAAGCAAAAAGCCCTTCGACGCACTCGCCGAAGGGCTTCTCTCGAAAAACAGTCGGGGCGAGAGGATTTGAACCTCCGACCTCACGGTCCCGAACCGTGCGCTCTAGCCAAACTGAGCTACGCCCCGATTGCTAACTTGCTTTATGCTAGCGGACCGCATCGATTTGTCAACGACAATCTGAAGACGTCCGCGGGGACCTACTTTCTCCTTGCCATCGTCCATGCTGATCCCGTACCATCGACAGGAGACTGATTCGAGGAGAGCGATCTCTGCCCGTACTCCCGTGACCAGACCCACCGCCCGCCCTGCCCAAGTCAACCGCGACGAGACACGCTCCCATGAGAGTGCTTGCCATGCTGAACCGGCTGTTGCCTGCCGTGTGGTGGCTGGGCCTTGCGGCGACGGCCCCGCTCACCGCGGCGGAGCAGAGCGTCCCCGACGTCATCCGCTTCAACCGCGACGTCCGTCCCCTTTTCGCCGGCACCTGCTACAACTGCCACGGTCAGGACGAGAAGGCCCGCAAGTCCCGGCTTCGCCTCGATACGCGCGAAGGGGCCCTCCATCGCAAGAAGGGCGGCCCGGTCATCGTGCCCGGCAAGCCGCACGAGAGCGAGTTGTTCCGTCGCGTCACCTCCACCGAGCCAACGGAGCGGATGCCACCCATCAAGACGGGCAAAGCACTCTCGATCCGCGACATCGCTGTCCTGAAGAAGTGGATCGAGCAGGGCGCCAAATGGGAGGAGCACTGGTCGTTCGTCGCCCCGCGGAATCCCCTTCTGCCGCCTGTCCGCGACTCCTCGTGGGGCCGCAACGAGATCGACGCCTTTCTCCTTGGCCGGCTGGAGGCTGAGGGACTGAAGCCGGCTGCCGAGGCCGACCGCTACTCCCTCGCCCGTCGCGTCGCGATCGACCTGACCGGCCTGCCGGCGACGATCGAGGAAGCCGATCGTTTCGTCAACGACAGAGGCCCGCAGGCGTACGAGCGTTACGTCGACCGCCTCTTGCAGTCGCCCGGCTTCGGCGAGCGCTGGGCCCAGGTCTGGCTCGACCTCGCCCGCTACGCCGACTCCAAGGGTTACACCGACGATGGCCCGCGCACCATCTGGCGCTACCGCGACTGGGTCGTCCGGGCGCTCAACGCCAACATGCCGTTCGACCAGTTCACGATCGAGCAAATCGCCGGCGACCTCCTCCCGAAAGCGACCGAGCAGCAAATCCTCGCCACGGCCTTCCACCGCAACACGCTGAGCAACGACGAGGGCGGCACCAATGACGAGGAGTTCCGCGTCGCCGCCGTCGTCGATCGCGTCAACACGACGTTCCAGGTCTGGATGGGGGTGACGATGGCCTGCGCCCAGTGCCACGACCACAAGTACGACCCCTTCACGCAGGAAGAGTATTTCAAGGTCTTCGCCATCCTCAACAACACCGAGGACGCCGACCGCAATGATGAGGCGCCGACGATGGAGATGTGGGCGCCGGGCCAGAAGGAGAAGTTCACCGCCCTGCAATCGCAGATCGCGGAAGTGGAAAAACAGCTCAAGGCGCTAGCGAAAAACCCTGTCGAGCAGAAGAAAGCCCAGGAGCGGCTGGCTGCTCTGCGGCGTGACCTGGCGGCCGTGCAGCCGATGCGGACGCCGATCATGCGCGAGCTGCCGAAGGACCGTCGCCGCAAGACGCACCTGTTCTTCCGCGGCAATTTCCTCGACACAGGCAAGCAGGTCGCCGAGGGGGTGCCAGCCACGTTCCCGCCCCTGCCGCCCGGCCAGGCGGTCGACCGCCTGGCGCTGGCCCGCTGGCTCGTCGACGCGAAGAACCCGCTGACGGCCCGTGTCACGGTCAACCGCCTGTGGGAGCAGCTGTTCGGCACCGGCCTGGTCGAGACGAGCGAGGACTTCGGCCTGCGCGGGACGATGCCGTTGCACCCCGAGTTACTCGACTGGCTGGCCGTGCGCCTCATCGAGGACAAGTGGGACCTCAAGAAGACGATCCGCCGCATGGTCACGTCCTCGGCGTACCGGCAGTCGTCGCGCGTGACGCCGGCGCTGCTGGAGCGCGATCCGCACAACCGATTGCTCGCGCACGGGCCGCGCGTGCGCGGCACGGCCGAGGCGGTGCGCGACCAGGCCCTTTTCGTCAGCGGGCTCTTGAGCCGCAAGATGTACGGCCCGCCGGTGCGGCCGCCGCAGCCGCGCGAGGGACTCAACGCCGCCTTCGGTGGATCGATCGATTGGACCACCAGCGACGGCGAGGATAAATATCGCCGCGGGCTCTACACGCAGTGGCGCAGGACGCGGCCCTACCCGTCGATGGCCACGTTCGACGCGCCGAGCCGCAACGTCTGTACGGTACGGAGGCCGAGCACCAACACGCCCTTGCAGGCGCTGACGACACTGAATGATCCGGTCTACGTCGAGGCGGCCCAGGCGCTCGCTCGGCGCGTCCTGCGTGAGGGCGGCGCCACAACCGAGGCGAGGACGAAATACGGCTTCCGTCTCTGTCTGACGCGGCCGCCGTCGGAGCGCGAGCAGGGACGGCTGGTCGCCCTGTACGAGAAGGCCCATGAGCGCTACCGCAAGGACGCCAAGCAGGCGGAGCAGTTGGCAGGCGCTGTACCGTCGGGGGTGGACCGCGCCGAGGCGGCGGCGTGGACGGTCGTGGGCAACGTGCTGCTGAATCTCGACGAGATGTTTGCCAAGAGGTAATTAGCCCGACGCGCAAGCGAGGGACTCAGGTTGCCTCGCTTGCGCGTCGGGCTAAGAGGTGCGACGATGGACGAGCAATTGCGACGCATCGAGACAATCACGCGCCGGCACTTCCTGCGCGACTGCCAGGTGGGCTTGGGCGGACTGGCGCTAACGCTGCTGGCCGCCGATCGCACCGAGGGCGTAACGCAGCGCAAGGTCGTCAACCCGCTGGCGCCAAAGCAGCCGCCGTTCAAGGCGCGAGCGAAGAGCGTCGTCGTCCTGCACATGGCCGGCTCGCCGCCGCACCTCGACATGTTCGACTACAAGCCCGAACTGTTGAAGCGCACTGGCCAGGACTGCCCCAACGAGTTCCTCAAGGGCAAGCGCTTCGCCTTCACCAGCGGCGTGCCGAAACTGCTGGGTACGCCGCAGAAATTCGAGCGCCGCGGCAAGAGCGGGGCGTGGATCTCAGGCGTGCTGCCGAACCTCGCGGGCGTTGCCGACGAACTGTGCTTCGTCCACTCGATGCACACCGACCAGTTCAACCACGCCCCGGCGCAACTCTTGATGTACACCGGCTCGGCGCAGTTCGGCCGGCCGAGCATGGGCTCGTGGGTGACGTATGGCCTCGGCGCCGAGAGCCAGAACCTACCCGGCTTCGTCGTGCTGCTGTCGGGCGGTGTCAACCCCGATGGCGGCGGCAGTTTGTGGAGCAGTGGCTTTCTGCCGACGGTCTTCCAGGGCGTGCAGTGCCGCTCCGTCGGTGATCCGGTGCTGTACGTCAACAACCCGACCGGCATGGATCGCGACACGCGCCGGCTAAGTCTCGACGCCCTGCGCGACCTCAACGAGATACAGGCCGACGAACTGGGCAGCCCCGAGACGGCCACGCGCATTGCCCAGTACGAACTGGCCTTCCGCATGCAGGTGTCGGTGCCGGGCGTCATGGACATCTCGAAAGAGCCGAAGAGCGTCCTGGAGATGTACGGAGCGCAGCCGGGTGCCTCGAGCCTGGCGAACAACTGCTTGCTGGCACGACGCCTGGTCGAGCAGGGCGTGCGCTTGGTCCACCTGTTCGACTGGGGCTGGGATTTTCACGGCACCGGCCCCGGCGAGGACATCAAGACGGGGTTGCCCACCCGCTGCAAGCCGATGGACCGGCCCGTAACGGCACTGATTCGCGATCTGAAATCGCGCGGCCTCCTCGACTCGACGCTGATTGTCTGGGCCGGCGAGTTCGGGCGCACGCCCTTCCGCGAGGGCCGCACAGCAGGGGGCAAGAACCTGGGCCGCGATCATCACCCGCACGCGTTCACGGTCTTCCTCGCCGGCGGCGGGACGAAGGCCGGTCTCACGCATGGCGCTTCCGACGAACTGGGCTTCCATGCCGTCCAGAAGCCGGTCCACGTCCACGACCTGCAGGCGACGATCTTGCACCTGCTCGGCTTCGATCACGAGAAGCTGACCTATCGCTTCCAGGGCCGTGACTTCCGTCTGACCGACGTCCACGGCAAGGTCGTCAAGGACATCGTCGCGTGAAGCCGACGGTTGGGGCAGGGTCTCCTGACCAGGAGACGAGCCGATGCCATTCTCGACGACCCTCCGCAGCGAGCATTTCACCTTCGCCGACCTGCGTGAGGTCTTCGCGAAGGCCAACGAGGAGAAGTCCGGCGACGCGCTGGCCGGCCTCGCCGCGCACTCCGAGCGCGAACGTGTCGCCGCCAAGACCGTGCTGGCCGACGTGCGCCTTGGCGAGATCGTCAACGCTCCGCTGATCGACCCCGACCGCGACGAGGTAAGTCGTCTCTTGCTCGATCGTCTCGACCAGTCCGCCTTCCGTTCGATCCGCAGCCTGACGGTTGGCGAGTTCCGCGAGCACCTGCTCAGCGATGAGGTGAGCGACGACGAGCTGCGCCGTTTGCAGTCGGGCGTCCTGCCGGAGGTCGCGGCGGCGGCGGCGAAGCTGATGAGCAACAAGGACCTCGTCCTGGCGGCGAGCCGATTCCGAAACGTAACCCGTTGTCGCAACACGATGGGACAGCGCGGCGTGCTGGGCATCCGCATCCAGCCGAACCACCCGGCGGACGACCTGGGCGGCATCCTGCTGGCGGCGGTCGACGGCCTGCTCTACGGCTGCGGCGACGCGGTGCTCGGCGTCAATCCGGCGACGGAGTCGGTCGACACGGCGGCGGAGATCCTGCGCGGGCTCGACCGGCTCATCACGGCTTGCGGCGCCCCGACCCAGGCGTGCTGCCTGTCGCACGTCACCACGCAATTGGCCTGTCTGGAGCGCGGCGTGCCGGTCGATCTGCTATTCCAGTCGGTTGCGGGAACGGAAGCGGCGAACGCGAGCTTCGGCATCAATCTGGCGTTGCTGAAGGAGGGCCGCGAGCGCGTGCTGGAGTCGCACCGCCGCCGTGACGTGGCCTGGGTCGGCGACAACGTCATGTATTTCGAGACGGGCCAGGGCAGCGCCCTGTCCGCGGACGCGCATCATGGCGTCGACCAGTTGACGCTGGAGGCACGGGCCTACGGAGTGGCCCGCGCATTCCGGCCGTTCCTGGTCAACAGTGTGGTCGGCTTTATCGGCCCGGAGTACCTCTACGACGAGCGGCAGATTGTGCGGGCGGGGCTGGAGGACCACTTCATGGGTAAGCTGCTCGGCCTGCCGATGGGTGTCGACGTTTGCTACACCAACCACGCTGCGGCGGACCAGAACTCGGCGGACAACCTGCTCTTGTTGTTGGGACTGGCAGGCTGCAACTACTTCATGGGCGTGCCGTGCGCCGACGACGTGATGTTGAACTACCAGTCGACGAGCTATCACGACGCGGTCGGCGTGCGGCGGCTCTTGGGGCTGCGGCCGGCGCCGGAGTTTGCGCGCTGGCTGGAGGAGCGCGGCATCTTCCGCGATGGCGACCTGGCGCTGGCGGAAGGCCCGCCGCGGCAGCGCCTGCTCGGGGCGCTGGAGGCGGCGTTGTAAAGGGGGCGCGCGAACGAGGTGTGGCCCACCTGACAGGTGGGCTTGGTCGTCAGGCCCCCCGCGCGGTAGGGTGAGTGAATCATAGCAACAGCAACAATCACTCTCGAAGTCGATGCGGACACCGCCCGGGCCTTCTCCGAAGCCTCCGCCGAGGAGCAGCGCAAGCTCCAACTCCTGCTCAGCCTTCGCCTGCGCGAGTTGACGGCCCGCCCCGCCCGCCCGCTGAAGGAAATCATGGACGAGATCGGCCGGCACGCCGAGTCGCGCGGCCTGACCCCGGAAATCCTCGACTCACTGCTGCGCGATGAATGAGACGCGAACCGTCATTGACACTAGCATCGCCGTGAGCGCCGTGCTGCTCCCTCGTTCCGTGCCCCGGCAGGCGTTCGATGCCGCGGCGGCACGAGGGAAGTTGCTGGTGTCCGAGGCAACGATCGCCGAGTTGGATGAGGTATTGCGGCGGCCCAAGTTCAATAGGTATATTCCGGAGGAAAATCGCCTCGAATTTCTCGCTGCACTGGTGCGGGAGGCGGAGCAGGTGGAGATCACGGAAGAAATAACGGCGTGCCGTGATGCCAAGGATAACAAGTTCTTGGAGCTGGCCATCAGCGGCAGGGCAAGCCACATCATCAGTGGCGATGGGGACCTGCTTGTGCTCCATCCGTTCCGGGGGATTGCCGTGGTCACACCACAGACATTTCTCACGAGTTTGCTGGAGACCGGGGCGTAACCCTCCTATGACCCCTTGAGTCAACGGGCGCAGTGCGTACGGCCTCGCGAGAGATTCCTCGTTGGGCGATGCGGAGGCGAACCTATGGAGACGCCGCACGATCTCTTCCGGCAGGTAATCGCAGAAACCGGCGACCGCATTGCGGCCATCCGGACGATTCGGCAGCGCTTCGGGCTGGACCTGCGGCAGGCCAAGGAGATCATGCTCCAGGCCGAAGGCATCGCCACGTCGCTCGACGAGCATCAAGGGCGGCTGGCTGAAGCGTTGGAGCGGGAGCTGCGTGAAAAAGACGGCCCCGCCTAACCCTTATCTGCGGTCCGTGCTGTCAGCAGGAACGTGAATGAATCCGTCCGCTATTGCTTCCTCCCGAGGATGCGGTCCAGCGAATCCGAGGTCTGATAGACCAGCGCCTCCGGATAGTGTGGGAAGGGGTGGAAATACTCGAACGTCAGATAGCCGCGGTAGCCGATGGCGTCGAAGGCCTCCAGCACCGCCGGCCAGTCGGTGGTGCCGTCGAGCAGCGGGCGGAACGACTCCAGCGAGTGATCGGTCCCCTTCTTCGTGAACTCCTTGAGGTGGACGTTCTGGATGCGCTTGCCCAGGAGCGGAATCCAGTGCTCGGGGAACTGGAACAGCATGATATTGCCAGTATCGAAATGGATGCGTACGTTTTTGCTCTTAAAGCTATCTACGAAGGTGTTCATGTCGGCGGGGCTGAGCAGGTAGCCGCTGAAGAAGATGTTTTCGATGTTCAGGTAGACGCCGAGCTTCTCAGCGCGCGGCACCAGCTTGGCGACACCCTCGCGAGCGCGCCGGTCGCAGACGTCGGCGGCAACCGGCTCGTGGTCCTTGATCCACGGAATGTGGACGGCCCCCGGGACGACGAGCAGGTTCTCCGTGCCAAGCTCGTGGGCGGCCTCGAGCATCAGCCCGGCTAGCTCCAGGCCGCGCGCTCGCTGGGCGGCGCTGTTGCTCGTCAGCGAGTACGGCCAGAACAGGAACGAGCAGACGCCGCTGATGGCGATGCCGATGTCCTCCGCCATCTTGCGGATGGCCCGCAGTTCCTTGGCGCCGGCCTTCGGTGACAGGTCGTTGTCCAGGTCGTAGTTCAGCTCGATGCCGTCGAAGCCAGCGTCCTTCGCCAGCTGCAGGCACTCCCGCAACGTCATGCGCGATGGGTACGGGAAGGCCCACTGGTTGATCGACTTCTTCATGTCGTAGCGCTTCGGCGAAGCGCGGCGCGGATCGGCCTTCGTGGCGGGGGCGGCGCCGGCGACGGTCGCGGCGGCGCCAGCGGTCGCCAGTGCGGAGCACAGGGCGGCGCGGCGGGTGACCGGGCGAGACGGCGGGACAGGGTCGTTCGGCATGGCTGGCTCCTCGTATCGGTGTGTCGCGATTCCGAAGTTGCTATCCTGCGCTGCGGCCGCGCCGCTTGCAAGAGCCGATCGCCGGATGCTTCATGTCCCGCGGCGGTGGCCGAACAAGTCGAGGTGCAGACGCGGGCAGTAACGGAAGCCGTGTTCCTTGCACTGTTCGACCAGCCACAGGCCGCGCTCGCGCACGTCCTCGGACGTCGTGCCCTGCGGCATCAGCAGCACGCGGCTCCGCTCGACCTCCGGCAATTGGCCGATCAACGACAGCACTTCGTCGACGTCCGACGGATGGTCGATGACAAACTTGAGCTGATAAGGATAGCGTTCCATGAACGCCCGGATGACGTCGGGCTGGAGGCGGAGTTTTTCGTGGCGGAGAGCAAAGCGGCCGCCCTCACGCTGCCAGGGCGTCGAGTTGGACAGCTTCGGGCTGAGGCTGGCGAGGTCGCACGCCACCGGCTTGAACACTGTCGCGGCCGTCTCGATCGTGATGTGCAGGCCGAGCTGCCGCAGACCGGCGCAAAGGTCCTCGATCTGGCCGGCAATCATCGGCTCGCCGCCGGTGACGACGACGTGGCGAGCGGGAAAGGCGACGACGCGAGCAAGGATCTCGTCGAGGGAAAGGTGCTCGCCCTCGGGCTCCCAGGACGTGTAGCCGGAATCACACCACTTGCAGCGAAGATTGCAGCCGGTGGTGCGGACGAATACCGACGGAACTCCTGTCAGCAATCCTTCGCCCTGAATGGAGTAAAAAAGTTCCGAGATCTTCATAATCCACCTGTCCGGCCTCGCCCCCAGGAAGTATAGCTACGCTACAACTCGATGACTGCGCCTGGCCCTGAAGAAAGTCGGCCCCTGAAACCCGCGTTTGACGAAACGTGTACAATCCAGCGGTCGCCTGCCTCTTCCGTAGGACGGCCGGCCCGCCCTACGGAAGAAGCAGCGGTCACAGGCCGCGCCAACGAAACAGATTCTCCGATTGTTATATGTTGCAAGGAGGTTCGCATGCGCCTCTGTCTGTCGCTCGTCATCCTGGCCCTGCCGCTCTCCGCAGCAGCCGCCGATCCCGACGCTCCCGAACGCGGGAGCGTGCGCTTCGAGCCTGCCGGCGATCAGAAGGACATCCCCGAGCGCTACCGTCTCGCGGCCCACGCCTTCGACTATGAGATGACACTCAAGTATCGGCTGCCCGCCAGCGGGCTGACCGTCTCTCGCGTCCGCTTCCCCTCACCGGTCGAAAGCCCGCACAAGGAAAACAACACCGTTCACGCCGAGTTCTACCGGCCCGACGGCAAGGGCCCATTCCCCGGCTTGATCATTCTCGACATCACCGGCGGCGACCAGAGCCTGTCGCGCAGCATGGGCACCTACTTCGCCCAGAAGGGCATCGCCGGGCTGTTCGTCCAGATGGCCTACTACGGTCCGCGTCGCCGGCCGGGCAGCCGGCTGCGACTGTTGTCGACGAACCTCCCGCACAGCATGAACGCCCTCCGCCAGACCGTGCTCGACCTGCGCCGGGCGACGGCGTGGCTGGAGGCGCGGCCCGAGGTCGACCGCAAGCGGCTCGGCATCGTCGGCACCAGCCTGGGCAGCATGGTCGGGGCGCTGGCCGCCGAGATGGAGCCGAAGCTGCGCCGCGTCGCCGTCCTGCTCGGCGGCGGCGGGCTCGTCGACGCCTACTACGACCACCCCCAGGCCGCCCCTTACCGCATCCCCTTCGAGAAACTCGGCGGCACCAAGGCGATGGTCGTCAAGCTGCTCGCCCCCGTCGACCCGCTCACCTGTGCCGCCAACCTCAAGGACCGGAAAGTGCTGATCATCGCCGGCAAACGCGACGAGATCGTGCTGCCCAAGATGTCGGTCGCGCTGTGGGAGGCCTCGGGCCGGCAGAAGATTGTCTGGTACGACTGCACCCACTACGGCGCCATCGCCTACGTGATGCCGGGGCTGACCCAGGTCGCCAACCACTTCACCGCTCCCTGAAGCAGGATTTCGCGGGCGGTGCGTCTCTCATTGCAACGGAGGAATCCCATGTCGCGTCGCCTCGCTGTGTGCGTCCTGCTCTTGCTGTCGGGTCTGCTGGTGCTGGTCCGAGCCGGCGCCGAGCCCGCTCGGACTGCCCCGGCCGCGAAACCGGAGGAGTCGCTGTCCGCCAAGCTCTTCCGCCCGGTCAAGTTCTCGGGCTTCGACGACCCCGGTCTGAAGCTCAAGGATGCGCTGGAGAAGCTGAGCAAGGACTACGGCGTGGAGATCGAGGTCAACGAGCAGGCGTTCAAGGCGGCAGGGATGGACGACGTCCTGAGCGCGCCCGTCGCAGAGAAGCCAATCCGCAAGAGCGATCGCATCCGCCTGGACCGCCTGCTGCGGACGATCCTGGCCCGGCTCCCGATGCAGGCGGGCGCCACCTACGTCCTGCGCCGCGACGGCATCGAAATCACTACCGTGCAGACGGCCCGCGCGCAAATCTGGGGTAGCCACAACGGCCCCTTCCTGCCGCTGGTCCACGCGACCTTCGAGCAAAAACCGCTCGCCGAAGCGCTGCGCGAGATGGCCGAGCAGACCGAGTACAATGTCGTCCTTGACAACCGCGCTGGCGACAAGGCAAAGGCGGAGGTGTCGGCTCGCTTCGTCAACACCCCGCTGGACACTGCGGTGAACTTCGTGGCCGACATGGTCGATCTGCGCACGCTCTTGCTGGATAACGTCATCTACGTGACGACGCGAGAGAACGCGGCCCTGATGGAGTCGCGCCTGAAGAAGGACCCCAGCGATGCCGCCGAGTCGGCCGGGCCGCGCATCGGCTCGGGGGTCGCCTCGCCGGTAACGCCCGCCGGGCCTCCTGCCGGCATGTGATGACCCCCGTGGGGCAGGCTTCCAGCCTGCCAAGCCAAGGCAGGCTGGAAGCCTGCCCCACGTTGAACCAGCAAGTAAGGAGTCCATCGATGCGTTCTCAGGTCCTCACGATCTGTTTTGTGCTGTTTGTTTGCGGGACGGTCAGGGCCGACACGCCTGAGTTTCCCGCGGAGAAGTTCCGCAAGGCACTGGAGCAGAACAAGGAGCTGGAGGTATCCGGCCAGCCTCTGGGACAGGCCGTCCAGACGTTGGCGCACCAGACGAGTATCCCGCTCCAGCTCGATCCCGTGTTGAAGTCCGCCGGCGTCTTCTCCCTGCCGTCTCCGACCCTGACGGTCCGCCCGGTCCGGCAGACGGTCGCGGCGGTGCTGGACAGGGAGCTGGCGGCCCACGGCTTCACTTACGTCGTCCTCGCCGACAAGGTGCTGATCACCACCCCCGAGCGAGCCGCCCATCTCGCCCTGCGGCAGAAGGTCCGCGTTGATCTGAAAGCGGTCTCGCTGGCGCGTGCCCTGGATCGACTGGCCCGCGAGACCGGAGTCACCATCGTCCTCGATCCGCAGGCGGCCAAGGAGAGCGAAACTGTCCTGACCATGCGATTAACGGATGTCACCCTCGAGGTGGCAGTGCGCATGTTGGCCGCCTCGGCGGGGCTGCACTCGGTCCGGCTGGATAACGTGCTGTTCGTGACCAAGCCGAGCAAAGCCCAGGTTCTGATCGCCGACGCGGCCGACTTGCGCACTCCGTTGCCCCCAGCGATCAATCCATTGTCCGTGCCGGGCGGCATGCTCGGCTTGGCGGGCGGGGGCCTGCTGGGACAGCTCAGCGGTGGGCTCGGCGGCGGGCACGGCGCGCTCGGCCTGGGCGGCGGCGCGCTCGGCGTGGGCGGTGGGCAATTCGGCATCGGCGGGGCGCTGGGCATCATGGGCGGAGGAGCCCTGGGCCAACCACCTCAGAACACACCTCCTCCGAAACCGCCGAAGAAGGCCCCCGACGGCGAGAAGAAGCAAGGGCCGGGAGCCGGGCCGGCACAGGGCAAGGCATCGTCTCCTCCGGGTGTCCTGGTCGCGGCGCAGGGCCCGGTGCAACTGACCGAGTTATCCGCCCGCAGCGTAAAAGCGGCGCCCGCTCCCGCCGTCGGGAAACACAATGGCAACAACCGCCAATTCAAGACGCTGCTGGACGTGCTCACCATTCCGCGGGACGCGCGCGGGAACCCAACGGAGTTCGACGAGCAGGGCGATCCGTCGCTGACCCTGGGCCGCATGTTCTCGGCGTTGGAGAGCAAGTTCAGTCGTCCCGGCGACAACCCACCGTTCTACCTCAGGTTCGACCTGGACACGAAGGCGTTCGAGGCCGAGGGCGTGAAAAAAAAACCACCGGAGGAACTGGGCCTGGGCATCGAGAAGGCCAAGATCCCCGCGGAGAAGAACATCAGCCTATTGGGCTACCTCCGCAAGATCCTCCAGCGTGTCGAAGGGGCGCCGTCGTCCGGGCTCACCTTCGTGATCGGCTGGGACAATCGCATCGAGATCACGACGAATCAGCGGCTCCTCAAGGAGTTTTACGGGAAACGGAGCAAGGCGGAACTCAAGGGACCGCTTCCGCCGCTCGTCCACGCGGTGTTCGAGGCGAGGCCCCTGGACGAGGCGCTGCGTGAACTCTCGGACGCCACCGACGGTTACAACGTACTGCTCAACGGCAACGTGAAGGAAGCCAAGGTGCCGATGACGGCGACTTTTCGCAACGTCCCCCTGGACACCGCCGTATGGGCCCTGGCGGACATGGCTGGGCTGACGGTCGTCCGCAAGGACAACCTCCTGTACGTTACCTCGAAAGAACCCGCTCGCCCGCTGCCCGGCCCCGCCGCGCCCAAGAAACTGCCGAGCGAAGAAAAGAAATAAGAGGGCACCATTCTGTCTGTTCCGAGGCGTCCTGGTTGGCAAACGCGCGTCTGCCGTGCCATAATCGGGGTTTGATCCTTCGCCCGTGGTGAGGTGAGGTCGGACACGAGGAAGGACGGCATGGTGCGACGACTGCTGGCGACGACGATTCTGTGGGGGCTTGCGGCAGGTTCCGGGATAGCGGCCCCTCCGACGAGCGCGGAACAGGCTGAGTTCTTCGAGAAGCACGTCCGCCCCATCCTGGCCGAGAATTGCCTGTCGTGCCACGGCCCGAAGAAGCAGATGTCGGGCCTGCGCCTCGACTCGCGCGAAGCCGTGCTGGCCGGCGGCGACAACGGGCCGGCGGTCCGCCCCGGCGACCCGGACAACAGCCCTCTCATCCAGGCCGTCCGCTACCAGGGCGAGCGCAAGATGCCGCCAAAGAAGCGGCTCGCCCCTGCCCAGGTCGAGGTTCTCGTCGCCTGGGTGAAGACGGGCGCACCGTGGCCGCGCGCGCGTCCCCTTCCCGTTGCCCAGGCCGAAGCCTGGCAGCGGCACTGGGCCTTCCGACCTGTTGCCAATCCTCGGCCGCCCACCGTCAAGCAAACCGACTGGTCAAGGACCACCATCGATCGCTTCGTGCTTGCCCGCCTGGAAGCGAAGGGACTCCGCCCCTCGTCTGCGGCCGACCGGCGCACCCTGATTCGCCGCGTGACGTTCGATCTGACCGGCCTGCCGCCGACGCCGGAAGAAATCGCCGCCTTCGAGAGCGACCGCTCGCCGGATGCCTGGGAGAAGGTCGTTGATCGGCTGC
Source organism: Planctomycetota bacterium (assembly GCA_016177925.1). Taxonomy (GTDB): domain Bacteria; phylum Planctomycetota; class Planctomycetia; order Gemmatales; family Gemmataceae; genus JACOUH01. The sequence goes on from JACOUH010000347.1 coordinate 19,087, forward strand.
TGGCGTCGCCGCACTACGGCGAGCGCTGGGGTCGCCACTGGCTCGATGTCGCCCGCTACGCCGACACCAAGGGCTACGTCTTCTTCGAGGAGGCGGATTATCCCTGGGCCTGGACATACCGCGACTACGTCCTTCGCTCTTTCAACGAGGACAAGCCCTACGACCGCTTCCTCCTTGAGCAACTGGCGGCCGATCGGCTGGTCGCGGCTGGACAGGCCGACCAGCGTGCGCTGACCGCGATGGGCTTTCTCACCCTTGGCGGGCGGTTCATGAGCAACGTCCACGACATCCTCGACGACCGCATTGATGTCGTGGCGCGCGGGCTGCTCGGCCATGATCACAAGTTCGACCCGATTCCCGCGCGCGATTACTATTCGCTGTACGGCATCTTCGCCAGTTCCATCGAGCCAACGATGCCGCCGCTGTTCGCCGACCCGCCGAAGACGCCGGCCTACGAGAAGTTCGCGAAGGAGTTGAAGACACGCGAGCAGAAGCTGGGCGACTTCGTCCGGGCGAAGCACGATGAGGTGGTGGCCGCCGCGAAGAAGCGGGCGGCGGAGTACCTGCTGGCCGTCCACGCGATGCGCGATCAGCCGGACACCGAGGAGTTCATGCTCCTCGCCGATGGCGCTGACCTCAACCCGACGATGCTGACGCGCTGGCGCGCCTACCTGCGGCGGGCTCAGAAGAACGGCAATCCCGTCTTCGTCCCGTGGTCTGCCTTTGCCGGCCTGCCCGAGAAGGACTTCGCCGCGAAGGCCGCCGAGTTGGTCAAGGAATGGGTCCGGGGCGTGGGGCAGGCTTCCAGCCTGCCAGGCAAGCAGGCAGGCAAGATGCCTGCCCTACGGGTCAACGTGGGGCAGGCTTCCAGCCTGCCAGGCAAGCAGGCAGGCAAGATGCCTGCCCCACGAGTCAACCCCCTGGTGGCGAAGGCGTTCGCCGAAAAGACGCCAAAGAACATGTCAGAAGTGGCTCATCGCTACGGAGAGCTGCTGTCCGCCGTCGAGAAAAAGTGGCAAGAGGCGCTGCGACACGCCGAGCAATCGAAGAGGCCGCTGCCGTCGCGCCTGCCCGACCCGGCGGAGGAGGAGCTGCGGCAGGTCTTTCACGGGCCGGGCGCCGCGCCGAACGTGCCGCGAAGCCTGTTTGGCGAGTTGGCGCTGCTGCCGGACCGCCCGTCGCAGGCCGAACTGCAGAAGTTCCGCAAGGCCGTCGAGCAGTGGCGCGCCACCGGCCCTGGTGCCCCGCCGCGGGCGATGGTGCTGGTCGACGTCCCGACTCCCGTCGAGCCGCGTGTCTTCCTGCGCGGCAGCCCGAACAACCTCGGCGAGGCGGTGCCGCGTCGCTTCCTCGAAGTGCTGGCGGGCAAGGAGCGTCGCCCCTTCCGCGATGGCAGCGGACGGCTGGAACTGGCCCGCGCCATCGCCGACCACGACAACCCACTGACGGCCCGCGTCTTTGTCAACCGCGTCTGGGCGCACCACATCGGCGCCGGCCTCGTCGCCACGCCGAGCGACTTCGGCTTGCGCAGCGAACCGCCATCGCATCCGGAATTGCTCGACCACCTGGCCCACGACTTCATGGCCCCCTCACCCCAGCCCTCTCCCCCCG
>JACOUH010000460.1 GCA_016177925.1 Planctomycetota bacterium
GGCGTTTGCGCACGTGTCATGAGCGAAACCGAAAGCGGACGAGAGAATCGCAGCCTGTTCATCGTCGACGACGACGTGCCGTTTCGCACGCGGCTGACGCGCGCCTTCGCGGAACGGGGGTTCGACGTGCGCGCCGTGGGCGACTGTGAGGAGGCGATCGCCGTGGCACGCGCCGAGAGCCCCGAGCTGGCCCTGGTCGATTTGAGACTGCCCGAGCGATCCGGCCTGGACCTGGTTCGCGAATTGAAGGCGCTCGATCCTGCGACGAGCATCGTCGTGCTGACCGGGTACGGAAGCATTGCCACGGCCGTCGAGAGCGTGCGACGCGGCGCCACGAGCTACCTGACGAAGCCGGTTGATGCCGACCAGATTTTGGCAGCGTTCGACAACGTGCCCGGGAGCGCCGCTCGGAGCCTGCCGTCCGCACAGCGGCTCGCGCGGGTTGAGTGGGAGCACATTCAGCGCGTGCTGGCTGACTGCGACGGCAACGTGTCTCAGGCCGCGCGGCTGCTTGGCATTCACAGGCGGTCGCTCCAACGAAAGCTGTCCAAAGATCCCGTTCCAGAGCAGTGATCGGGTGCGCCTGCTGGAACCTGGAAGGCCGTGCCCGGTCTTCCAACGTGTCGTTCCAGATCCGTATCTGCCGCGAGTTGACCCGGCAGCCCCGGGGGGCTCACATCCCGTGCGACCGAGGGGTGTGACCGGTTAGGACCTTCTTCACGACATCTCCGACGCGAATGACACCCGGCCGAACGACCCTGGCGTTGATGCCGCGAAGGTGCAGCTGCCTTCCAACAGGTGAATTGACGAACTTCATGGCGTCCAATCCAAAGCGCGCGACGAACCTCTGACAACCTGTGTGGGGTTGAGCGGTCACCTCAATCAGGGCGGAGCCGAGCATCAGTTGCGTCCCTGGGGGGAGATTGGCGGCGCCGAGATCCAGATCGACGAACAACTGGTCGCCTGCTAACGGCCATCGCGCTTTGTCCTGTGCGATGAGCGCGATCACCCGCGAATTCATCACATTCAGCTGCATGTCGGGATGCGGCGACCCATCCCATGTCCGAGAGCTGTGCCGGGCGTTCCAAGTGTCCCCCACCAGGCCGGCGGCGCAATCGAGTTCGCCCTCTTCCAGGACTTCCCTTCCGCCAATGGCGGGCCGGCGTACGATAAGCTCTAGGACACCCTCGTCAGTGGGCGACTGGCGGATGACATCCAGTCCGACTTCCAGCTCCACAGTCGTCAGGTGCTTCATGGCGAACCGTCCGGTCCCTGAGGATAACGCGAATCGTGAGGGGAGGGCACCACCCGGCGGCCATTCGCGGCGACTCATTAAGAGTCCTTGACACTTGCATGACCGAGGTGTAGACAAGAGGTCATCCGAGGAGCTCTTGAGATGGGCAGACGACTCTTTCAGTTGATGGCTGTGGCGGCGGCGGTCGTGGCCGTGGGGGTGTTCCTCAAGCTGCTGCCCTGGTCCGTCGAGGGCCGGGCTCAGTCGGCGGCGCCGCCGGCGAATGCAGCGGGCCCGGCGGGCAAGACGCCGTGGGGCGAGCCAGATCTGCAGGGCATCTGGACCAACGACTTCGAGACCCCCTTGCAGCGATCCCCGAAATATGCCAACAAGGAGTCGTTCACCGACGAGGAACGGGCCGTACTGGACAAAGAACGGGCGGGCATCATAGGTCAGGACGGCCGGCGCTATGGCCGGAAGAACGAGCAGGACGTCGGCGGCGCTTACAACGCGGCGATCTTCCTGACACACAAGCACACGGGCAAGCGGACGTCATTGATTGTGGATCCGCCGGACGGGCGCCTTCCTCCCTACACGCCTGAGGCGACGAAGCGGCGGGAGGCCGTTCGGGAGTTCCAGCTCGCGCTCCTTCAGGCGACGGACACGTGTAGGAACAAGCTGCCGGGGTGCGAGGGCGGGAAGTACGGACCCCCGTCACCGCGGCGGGCAGAAACGCCTCCGTCCTATCTGGCGACCGGGGCGGCCGGGGGCGGTGTCATCAATCGTTCCGACAACCCGGAGGACCGAACGCTAGGCGAGCGTTGCATGGGGGCCATCCTGCCGGATTTTGGTGGGATCACAGGATTCTTCCCTCAGATCGTGCAATCTCCTGGCACGGTGTCGATCTTCTACGACACGGGCCAGGGACAGAGTTGGATGCGCGTCATTCCGGTGACGACGAATCCGCATCTACCGCCACACATCCGCCAGTGGTGGGGCGACTCGCGGGGCCGCTGGGAGGGGGACACGCTGGTCGTCGACGTCACCAATTTCACGCCCAAGACCGACTTCCAGGGGTCTCGGGACAACCTGCATCTTGTCGAACGGTGGACGCGCGTCAACGCGAACACCCTGGAGTACGTGGTCCGGGTGGAGGATCCGAC
>JACOUH010000461.1 GCA_016177925.1 Planctomycetota bacterium
ACACCCGGCACACCGGCGGCAAAAGCCCTCGGATGCCCACACCCGGCACCGGCCCGGCACTCGGTCCATGCGCCGGGGACGATGCCCCACCATTGTACCGCAGTTCGTCTTCACGGTCACGCTCTCGGCCGCCTACGCCTACCATCAGGCCGTGACGATGTCGTTCCGCACCGTGGACGGCACCGCCACGACGAGCGACCGCGACTACGTCGCCAGGACCGGCACGCTGAACTTCGCCCCCGGCGAGACGACGAAGACGATCACGATCGAAGTCAAGGGCGACGACAAGAAGGAGGCCAACGAGACGTTCTACCTGGATCTATTCGGCAACAGCAGCAATTCGCTGTTCAGCAAGAAGCGTGGCCTCGGCACGATCCTGAACGACGATTGATTGGGCTCGGAGCGAACCACACCATCTGGCTCGACGCCAACGCCGCCGGCTGGGGCAGGTTCGTCGATCCGACGCCGGCCGACGACCGTGAGTTCCCCTCCCCCGGCAACCAGGGGGAGGGGAACCGCATGGACTTGCTCACGGTCCTCGAGCACGAAACAGGTCACCTGCTCGGCTACGACCACGGCGCCGGTGGTGTCATGCAGGAGACACTGACGGCCGCCACGCGGCTGTCCGTAAGCCCCGGAGAGCACGCGGACCTAACTCGGCTCGCCAGTGACGCCGTCTTCGGTCTGCTGGCGGCCGACGAAGGAATGCCAGGAATCGGAACCGGCATCGTCGGTCCTGGCCGGAAGCACACCTAACGCCCAGGCGGTCGGTGAGGCCCTGCCGCCAAGCAACGCCCTCACCGGCCTGGCTCCCGCTGCCGCCGCTGGCATCCCACCCGGCAGCGAACGCCGGACGCCACGGCGCATCGGCTTGATTCATCTGCGGGGGAACACTACAATCTGAGTAGGATCTGACGGGGCAACCACCCTCGCTTTCGCACACCACGTTCTCCCTTCTTGTTCTCATTCGCCTTTTTCCCGTCTCTCGACGGGGCGGGGCGGAAGGACCGTCCGTGCGCAAGCTGGCCCAACCCCGCCCGACCATCCGAAACTCCGAACCGCCCGCGCGGCGCCTGACGGGGCGACTCCCGCACAGGGGCTTGGCAGAACGGTGATCGGCTTAGTAAGACATCTAGTGGGACTAATCAGTGGCGCTCCCGTGATGCACCGGCCTGAGTCGGCTCGCTGGTGTGGCAGGGGGTTGTCGGAGACGGCAGGCAATGTACGAACGCTTCACGGACCGGGCCCGCAAGGTGATGCAACTGGCCAACCAGGAAGCCCAGCGGCTCAACCACGAGTACATCGGCACCGAACACATCCTCCTCGGCCTCGTCAAGGAGGGCTCCGGTGTTGCCGCCAACGTCCTCAAAAACCTCGACATCGACCTCCGCAAAATACGACTCGAGGTCGAGAAGCTCGTTCAATCGAGCCCCGAGGTCGGTACGCCCGGGAAGCTGCCGCAGACGCCGCGTGCCAAGAAGGTGATCGAGTATTCGATCGAGGAGGCGCGGAACCTCAACCACAACTACGTCGGCACCGAACATCTGCTCTTGGGCTTGCTGCGCGAACAGGAGGGCGTCGCCGCCCAGGTCCTCATGAACCTCGGACTCCGACTCGAGGACGTCCGGGAAGAAGTCCTGAACTTGCTGGGGCACAACATGGAAACCCATGAGAGCAGCATCGAAAGCGCGGGCGGCGAGCGGCAGGCCACGAAGGGGAAGTCGAAGACGCCGGCGCTGGACAGCTTCGGGCGTGACCTGACCGAGCTGGCGCGGCAGGGCAAACTCGACCCCGTCATCGGTCGCTCCAACGAGATCGAGGAAGTCCTGGTGGTACTGAACTGCCGGCACCGACACCGTCCCCTGCTCGTCTGCGAGACGCTCACCGAGGTCGGCGCTGTCGTCGAGGGGTTGGCCCAGCGCATCGTCAACGGCAGCGTCCCCTTCGAGTTGGCCCATTCCCGGGTCGTCGCCCTCGACCTGTATGTGCTGACCTCCCACACAGCGCAGGGCGAGGCGGAAGGGCGGCTACGGAGAGTGCTGAACGAGGCCAGTCGCGCCCAGGTACTCCTGTTCCTGCCCGACTTGCGCTCGCTCCTCGAGGCCACCGCGGCGGGGCTCGACGCGGTGTTCCGAACCGCCCTCCGTTCCGCGCCGCCGTCGCTCCTCGCCGCCGTGACCCCCTCCGACCTGCGGACCCACGTCGAGCCGGACGCGACGGTGCGCGACGCCTTCCAGACCGTCCTGATCCGTCCGCCTCGCAAGGAGCATGTGCTCGCAATTCTGGAAACCCTGCGCGGTGGGCTCGAGACGCATCACGGCGTCCGGATTACGGACGAAGCACTGCGGGCCGCCGTCGAACTGGCGGATCGCAACCTTTCGGGCCCGTCGCTGAAGGACCTGGCTCTGCAGGTCCTCGACCGGGCGGGGGCGAGGCTGCGCTTGAGCAACCGGGGCCAGCCGCCCCCAGCTGTCACCGAGTTGAACGTGCAGATCGAGCTGCTCGAGCGCGAGAAGGAATCGGCCGTCGCCGAGCAGGCCTTCGAGAAAGCTGCCCAGTTGCGCCAGCAGGCCAATACCCTGAAAAAACAGAAGGAATCACTGCTCGCCGCGTGGCTCCAACCCGGCGCCCCCAGTGGCATCGTCGACGAGGAACTCATCAGGGAAATCGTCACGCGGATGGCGCCGCCTCTTCTCTGAGTCACGCTGTCTGGCGAGCGGGGGGTGTGAACCCCCCGGTAACTCGAACTACCGGGGGGTTGACACCCCCCGCTCGCCCCAATCGTGGATACACGATTCTCGTCTTGTGTTCCCTTGCGGAGCATGTTAATCGAGCGCGTCCAGCGCATCCTGGGCGCCAGGGTCGCCGGACGGGCCGTCCCTCCGCGGTCGATCTTCGGGGAGGTTCTCTTGCCGCCTTGGGCAAAATCGATTAGAACCCACGCCCCGGCACCGCGTCCGCCCTCCGGACGATGCCGGGGGACCGGGACGTTTCGCGGACCAGGGCAGGTCGCGCTGGGGAGGCAAGAATGCCCATCCTGGAAGTCAAGGGACTGGTCAAGTACTACCGTCGCCGCGGCAAGGTCGTCGACGGCGTCTGCTTCGAGGTCGAGCCAGGCGAGGTCGTCGGCCTGCTCGGGCCCAACGGTGCCGGCAAGACCACCAGCTTCCGCATGGCCACCGGGCAACTCACGCCCGACGCCGGCACCGTCCTGTTCAACGATGAGGACGTCACCCCCCTGCCGATGTACCGCCGCGCGCGCCTCGGCATGGGCTACCTGTCGCAGGAGACCAGCGTCTTCCGCAAGCTGACCGTCGAGCAGAACATCCTCGCCATCCTCGAGGCGATGCCGAGCAACCGCATCCTCGGCCGCAAGCTGACCCGCCGCGAGCGCTGGGACCGCACCGACCAGGTGCTCGAACAGTTCGGCCTGCAGCGCGTCCGCAAGAACATCGCCGCCCGACTGTCCGGCGGCGAGAAGCGCCGCCTCGAGATCGCTCGCTGTCTCGTCTGCGATCCGCTGCTGATCCTGCTCGACGAGCCGTTCACCGGCATTGACCCGCCGACCATCACCGACATCCGCCACATCATCCAGGACTTGCGCAAGCAGAACATCGGCATCCTGGTGACCGACCACCAGGCGCGCGAGATCCTCAAGGTTACCGACCGGATCTACGTCATCAAGGACGGCAAGGTCGTCACGCACGGAACACCGCAGCAGATCGTCCAGGACCCGGTCGCCATCAGCGAGTATCTTGGCACCGGCTTCGACGAGGGCCTGTTCGGCGTGCCCGGCGCCCAGGCGCTGGCGAAGCCGTCCGAGACGGTCGTCAGCGAGGTCGTCGAGCAGGAGAAGATCCATCGGCTGATCGAGGCGCTCAAGACGGCCGAGGCCCCCGCGGCGGCGCGCGAATTGGTCCTGCGCGGACAGGCGGCGCTGCCGGCCCTGTTTGAGGCCCTGGAGCGGCGCGACGTCGAACTGCGCCGGCAGGTGTTCGAGCTCATCCAGCAAATCCTCGGGCGCCCCGTCAGTTTCGACCCGTACGCGCCCGAGTCGCTACGCCGTCATCAGATTATGCTGTTGCGCGAGAACCTGGAGCGCAAGGCCGGCTAAGCGGAATGTACCCGTCAGCGCCGGGGCACTTGTGGAATAATAGAGATCCATCAATCCAACGCCAGCCGCACGGCCCGCACGCGGTCCAACGCCCGCTTTGCCATCCGCCGGCTCTGCGCCCAGTCGCCCGGGCCGGTCACCCGCAGCCACGGTTGCCGCCATTCCAGCGACGGGTCGGACGGCCGGTCCGCGAAGACGGCGGCGTACTGTCCATTGATGAGACGCTTGGTCCGCGCCTGCTCCCACGGCGTCTCTTGCGAGAGCAGGAACATGTTCCCCTGCATCGCCGCGACCGGCGGGCCGTACAACCCCCTCGGCGTTGTCAGGGCCTCGTAGTGGTCGCGCAGCCTCGGGTAGGCCCCCAGGTAGTCCGCCTTCAACACATCGTCGAGCGGGGGCAGTTCGTGCTCGTGGGTCTTCAGCGCCTTCCGCGCATCGCGCATCAACTCGTGATCATCACAGGCCCCGCGGGCCCAATCCTCCAGACCGCTCAGCGCCTCGTTCTCCACCTCCAGCCCCAGCAGGAAGGATGCCGTGATTGTCTTGTTGCGCAGGTGCCGCGACAGCCCCAGTAGCACGTTCAGGCGACCCAGGGCGGCCCGGTGCTTCCCTTCTGCCTGTAACTGCAGGGCGCGCAGGCGATACAGGAGCGCCGTGAAGCGGCACGCCTGCACAATGCCAGGCAGCGACTCCTTCCTCACCTCGCGCGGGTTCACGACCACTCCGAGTGGCTTTGCCACTCCCTTCTCGAGCTTGTCCTTCCATGACTCCTCGAACAGGTCGTTGAGCGAGGTCTCGAACCTCGGGCGGAGCGACGCCCAGCCCTGGCGCAAGACAGACTTCTCGATCGACTCTTTCCCGTTCCCCGTCCCGGACAGCGGCCCAACCTTCTTGTGCTGGACGTTCACATCGCCCAGCGCCTTGACGATCAGGTCGCCCGCCTCGTTTTCCGCAGGCGACGGCAGACTGGCACGGAAGGATTCCACGTCGAACGGCTCGCCCACGTCCGGCACTTCCAGTACCCGCCAGGTGAGGCAACCAATCAGCCACAGCGCCCCCAGCAGCCCGCAGGCTGCCAGCGACACGGCCGGCTCCCGCGTCGCCAGCCGCTCGGCCGCCCATGCCCACAGGACCAGCCGCCCCGCG
>JACOUH010000462.1 GCA_016177925.1 Planctomycetota bacterium
ACGGATGGGGCGAGCGGGGGGTGTGAACCCCCCGGTAAAGCCGTACCGGGGGGTTCACACCCCCCGCTCGCCTGGTTTGTTCGTGCCCCTTCGACGACAGGTACTCGCATGAATGGCAAACTGGCGGGAAAGGTGGCCCTGGTTACCGGCGCGAGTAAGGGGATCGGTCAGGGGTTGGCTGTGGGGTTGGCGGCAGCGGGAGCGCGGGTGGCTGTCAACTACAAGATCGATGCCGCCGGAGCCGAAAGCACCTGCACGCAGATCAAGCAAGGGGGAGGGGAGGCGGAAGCGTTTCCCGCCGACATTGGCTCCAAGTCAGCATTCGAGCAGTTGGTGAGCCAGGTTTGCGATCGCTTCGGGCGCCTGGACGTACTCGTCAACAACGCAACCCGGACCCGCTTCGGTCCCGTCTTCGAGCTGACCGAAGAAGACTTCGACGACGTGGTCAACACCAATCTGCGCGGCCCCTTCTTCGGCTCGGTGGCCGCAGCACGCCGGATGCTGGGCCAGGGCGGCGGTTCGATCATCAACATCAGCTCCTGTGCCGCCAAGCTGATGGTCGCCCATCACTCCAGCTATACCATGGCAAAGGGGGGTCTAGAGGCCCTGACCCGGCAACTGGCCCTCGAGTTGGCGCCGAAGATCCGTGTGAATGCAATCGCCCCTGCACCAACCAGCACCGCCCGGAACCGAGGCTACGACCCGGATTACGACCGGAAATGGGGCTCCGTCATTCCCGCCGGCCGGGTCGCGTATGTGCAGGACTACGTGGGGCCGTGCGTGTTCCTGGCCAGCGACGATTCTGCGTTTCTTACGGGTCAGATCCTGAACGTCGATGGAGGCTGGACCCTGCGGGGCTTTACGCCGGACCTGTCCACGTTCGATTACTCCCATGACCGAAGCCGCGAATGACGGCGCGAGACCGGGAAAAGGAGGGAGACCACATGTTTCATCTGTCGGTGTGTGCCGAGACCCTCTTCCGCGAGCTGCCCCTGGCGCAACGGGCCAAAGAGATCGCGCGCGCCGGGTTCCTCGTGGAGTTTTGGGCCTGGCAGGATCGCGGGCTCGAAGCGATCGCTGCGGACCCCGACATCCACATCAGCGCGTTCCCGGGCTACAACGGGGGCAGCATCGTTCATCCGGATGGTGTGTCAGCTTTTCTGGACGGGGTCAAGAAGAGTCTCGCCTTTGCGGAAAAGCTCGGCTGCCGCCAACTGTTCATCTCCACGGGAGAAATCAGTTACGAAGGGAAGATCGTTCATCCGATCGCTGCTCACCCGGCAACGCGCTGGATCACCGCCTACAAGGCACTGTGTCAGGTGGCCGAACTCGCCGAAAAGTACGGCGTGGTCTACAACCTGGAGCAGCTGAACACCAAGGTGGATCATGCGGGCTATCCCCTCCGCTATGCAGAGGATGTCGTCCGCTTGATCGACGAAGTGGGAAGCCCGCGGATCAAGCTCCTGCTGGACATCTATCACGTGCAAATCGAGGAAGGAAATGTGATCCAGGTCATCCGCGATTGCAAGGACCATCTCGGTTACGTCCACGTGGCGGACGTGCCCGGACGCCACGAGCCGGGTACGGGCGAGATCAACTTTCCGCGCGTGGCCCAGGCCTTGCGCGAAGTTGGTTATGAAGGGACCGTCGGTCTGGAGGCTTTCCCGGAAAGGGATGCGCAGCGGGCCATGGCTCGGTTCCGGGAGGTCTTTGCATAAGAGAGTCAGGCGAGGATCTCGTCGATCGGGTGCCCGTAGTCGATCTCCAGCCGCTTGCGGCCGGGGATTTCGAGACGGCGCGGGTCCAGGCCGAGCAGGCGGAACAGCGTCGCGTGGATGTCGGTGACGTAGTGACGTTTCTCGACTGCATGGAAGCCCAACTCGTCGGTGGCCCCATGCACGAGGCCCCGCTTGAGACCGCCTCCCGCCATCCAGATCGAGAAGCCGTAGTTGTGGTGGTCCCGCCCGTCCGGCCCCTGGGCACAGGGCGTCCGGCCGAATTCCGTGGCCCAGACCACGAGCGTGTCGTCCAAGAGCCCGCGCTGCTTGAGATCCTTGAGCAGGCCGGCAATCGGCCGATCGACCTGGGCACAGAGCGTCGTGTGGTTCTGCCGCAGCGCCGAGTGTGCGTCCCAGGCGCCGGCGGCCCCGGCTCCGTGGATGACCTGGATAAAGCGGACGCCGCGTTCGGCCAGTCGCCGCGCCGCCAGCAGCTGCTGGCCGAACGGCCGCGTGACGTCGTGGTCCAGACCGTACAGCCGGCGGGTCGCCTCGCTCTCCTCGTTGAAGCGCATCACCTCCGGCACCGCCGTCTGCATGCGGAAGGCCAGCTCGTAGGATTTGATCCGTGCCCGTAACTTCTCGTCGGCGGGATACTCGACCGCGGCCAGGCGGTTCAGCCGGTCCAGGAGCCGAGCCTTGACCGCCCGCTCGCGGAGGCCGACGGGTAGCTCGGGCCGGGCGTACGGCAGCGGATTTTTCGGGTCCACATTCAGGAGAACCCCGGCATACTCGGGGCCCAGGTAATCGGAGTCGGTCGCGCCGCCGCACTGCGTCTCCATCGCCGGCCCCATCGAGATGAACTGCGGGAGGTCGTCGCTCAGCGCCCCCAGGCCATAGTGGACCCAGGCGCCAATGGTCGGAAAGCAGCCGTCGAGCAGGTGCCGGCCGGTCAGGAACTGAAGCTGGGCCCCGTGGTTGTTATCCGTCGTCCACATCGAGCGGAGCACAACGATCTCGTCCACACAGGTGCGGAGATGCGGCCACCAGTCACTGACCTCGGTGCCGCATTGCCCGCCCTTCTTGAAGCCGACCTGGACGGGGAAGAGGGTCGCCTTGGTCTTGTCGATGATGTTGTTGGCCACCTGTTCGCGCACGTTCTTGAGGAACGGCGAGGACAGGACGCCGGGGTACGGACTCTGGCCGATGGTCTTGCCCGCGTACTTGGCAAGCGCCGGCTTGGGGTCGAAGCTTTCCAGGTGGCTAACTCCACCACGCATCATGAGCCAGATGACCCGCTTGGCGCGCGGCGGGAAGTGAGGCTTGCCGTCGAGTGGCCCGCCCAACGGAGGGGCGTCGGCCCGGACCACGCCGTCGCGGTACAGCAGGGCGCCCAGCGCCACGCCCCAGAAACCCATCCCGATGTCGGCCAGGAAGGCCCGGCGGCCAACGCCACAGCAGGGTTGTGCTTCCATCAACCGATTCTCGCTCATCAGCAGGTTCCTCGTCGAATTTGGAGTGCGGGGTGGCATGCTTTCGCGGCCCCGTCTCGGGAGCGTGTAGCTGCCAGAGACTTCGGGGCCGCGAAAGCATGGCACGCGCCATCGCAGGGCCGTTCTCCTGTCGGCAAGTTCTCGTTCATCAACAGGTCCCTCGCCCGGTCATCAGCGGGCCGTGACAAAGTCGTTGTGGTTCAACAGGACATGGACCAGACTCGCCCGCGCGCGGTCACGGGCTGGGGCGCCCGCGGACCTGTCCGCTGTGAACAGCAGAGTCAGTTCCGCCAGGGCCGCCTCGCATTCGCCCCGCTCCTGCACGGTCGGTACCCGGCCCAGGATTCGCTCGAAGGCCGAGACGATGAATGCGGCTCGGACCGCCGGGGTATCGTGTCCGCCGACCTCGCGGCTGATGGCCGCGGCAATCTCGCTGGCCCGGGCCAGGGTCAACTTGCTGTTGCTCATCACCAGGGCCTGTTGGGGCACGATAGTTTCATGGCGGCGGTAACATTCCTCGACACTGGGCGCGTCGAACATCGTCAGGAAGGGGATGCGCTCGTCCTTGGCATAGTGGTAGTAGACGGTGCGGCGCGTCCCGCCCTCGGCATCAGCGATCGGCAGTTCCGGGCCCCCCTGCCGAGAGTCGAGCCGGCCCGCCAGGTGCAGCAAGCTGTCACGGAGGACCTCGCCCTCCAGACGGCGTGGGTTCATCCGCCAGAGGAAACGGTTGTCCGGGTCGCGCTGCTGATTCGGCTGCGTACGCCCCTCACTCCACGAGCGCATACGGTACGCTTCGGAGGTGACCAGGAGCCGGTGCAGGTGTTTCATGCTCCAGCCCGACTCCATGAACTCAACAGATAGCCAATCGAGCAGTTCGTGGTGAACCGGCCGGGGCGTACGCAGCCCGAAGTCGAACATCGACCCGACCAGCGGCGCGCCGAAGTGTCGTGTCCAGACGTGGTTCACGGCGACTCGGGCGGTGAGGGGATTGTTGCGGTCGGCGACCCACCGGGCCAGGGCGAGGCGGCGGCCCGTGCTGACCTTCGGATACGGGTCATTGGGAACGACTTCCCGATAGGTGGTCTTGGCCCGGGGGAAGGCGAGCGGGCGCGGCGTGTAGGCCGTCGTTGTCGGCTTTCTCCGTTCAGCCTCCGCCCGGGCCAGGGCCTGTTCCGCGTCGGCGACCTTCTTGCTCGCTTCGTCCCGTTCCGTTGCGGGGGCCGCGGCCGCCGTCTGCCGGGCCCCCCACCGCTTCACGCCCGCTTCCAGGACCGCCAACTCCCGCTGCCGGCCGGCTGCCTCGACGGCCCACTTCGTCCACTCGGCGGAACCTTTTTTGCCCGCATCCTCGAGCTGTTCCGCCCGGATCACAGCCGTCAGAGCGGCGTGGCGGACTTCGGCCCGCTGCAACTCCCACCGGAGACGGGTCACGGCAGCGGCGCCGTCCCGGGCCCGGGCGACCTCCGCCGCACTGCCGGCCAGGGTTTCTCGGAGGACGAAGTCCCGCTTGTCGGGGCAGTAGGCGTCGCGCGGCAGCGAAATCGGGGTGATCTCAACGCGGCCCTCCAGGACGTCCGGCGTGCCCGGGCGCAGAGGACGGCTGCGGTCTGGGTGGTTCTCATCGCCGCGGACGAACAGGTACGTCGGCATGTCCGGAGTGGCGTCGTATACCCGCGACAGGCCGTTCTGCTCGCGGTCCGCGAACGCTGGAATGCGGTCGATCCGGACGTGGTGCGGCTCAAAGAACGCCCGGAAGCGGTAATAATCCACCTGGGAGATCGGGTCATATTTGTGGTCGTGACAGCGCGCGCACTGCATCGTCAGACCAAGGAAACCACGGGCGGTATGCTGGATGACGTCGTCCAGCCAGAAGTTGCGATTGAAGATGTACCAGTTGCGCACGAGATAGCCGGTGGCCCGGAGAATGTCCGGGTCGGTCGGGGCCAGCTCGTCTCCGGCCAGCATCTCCAGGACCATGCGGTCGTAGCCCTTGTCGCGATTGAGCGACTCGATGATCCAGTCGCGCCAGCGCCAGATGTGCTTGTGGCTGGCCCGCAGTTCCCCCTCCAGTCCATACCAATCGCTGTAGCGCCACACGTCCATCCAGTGACGGCCCCAGCGCTCGCCGTGACGCGGGTCGTCCAGCAGCCGCTCCACCACCCGCTCGTAGGCGCCCGGGGAACGGTCGTTCCGGAAAGCGTGCAGCTCCTCGCGCGTCGGTGGCAGACCAATCAAGTCGAGGTAGACGCGGCGGAGTAACAGGTCGTCGCTCACCGGCGGGCTCGGACTCAGCCCCTGCCGGGAGTGAGCCACGGCCAGGAACGCATCGACGGGGTTACGGCCCCAACGGCTGGGTGGCATGCTTTCGCGGCCCCGTCTCGGGAGTGTGTCGCTGCCGGAGACTTCGGGGCCGCGAAAGCATGGCACGCTGGGTGGCACAGCCTGCCGGACTGGCTCCTGGAACGCCCAATGCCGGCGCGGGTCGGGCGGGATCGGTTCGGCCGGCGCTCGCGCTCCCTGGTCGATCCATGCTTTGAGGGTGGCGATTTCTGAATCGCGGAGGGCGCTGCCCTCACTCTCCGGGGGCATGCGCCGAGTACGC
>JACOUH010000463.1 GCA_016177925.1 Planctomycetota bacterium
AGCCTGCCAAGCAGAGGCAGGCTGGAAGCCTGCCAAGCAGAGGCAGGCTGGAAGCCTGCCAAGCAGAGGCAGGCTGGAAGCCTGCCAAGCAGAGGCAGGCTGGAAGCCTGCCCCACGAGAGGAGGGCAGCCGTGAGCGAACCGAGACAGTACCTCTTCATCTACGGGACGCTGAAGCGCGGCGAACGAAACCATCGACTGCTCGCCGGCGAACCCTTCGTGGGCGAGGCGGTCACGGAGCCGCGCTATCGTCTGTATGACTGCGGTGCCCATCCCGCGCTGGTCGAGGACGAGGCGAACGGGCGCGCGCTTCGCGGCGAAGTCTACCTAGTCGGGCCCGCAACGCTCCGCCGGCTCGACATCCTCGAGGACGTTCCTCACCGCTACGAACTCCTGCCCGTCCGGCTGCACGGCTTCGACCTCCCCGTGCAGACCTACCTCTATCGCCAGGACGTCAGCGGCCTGCCCGAGTGTGCCGAATCGTGGTCGGGCCGGAAGTGACGGCCCGGTTGTATCATCGGTGCAGCCGGCACAAATTGTGAAAACTACCCAGATTGCTTTGACTCCCGCTTTTGACTTTTTTACCCTGAACAACGGATGGTCCCACGGTCATCGACGTACCGGATACGTCGGGGCCTCCAGCGCGGCCCCGAGGGGACTGGGTCAACGTAGGGAGGTCAACGGCATGTACAGTCTTGTGCTGGCGGCGATGCTCACCACAGGTGAGGTCACGCCTGACTTCGGCAGAGGCTGCTGGGGCTGCCACGGCTGCTATGGCGGCTGCTACGGCTGCGGCGGGTGCTACGGCTGCGGCGGGTGCTACGGCTGCTACGGCGGCTGTCACGGCTGCTACGGGAGTTGCTACGGCTGCTGGGGCGGATGCTATGGTTGTTGGGGCTGTGGCGGCTGCTACGGGTGCTACGGCTCCTGCCACGGCTGCTACGGGAGCTGCTTCGGGTGCTACGGCTGCTACGGCGGGTGTCACGGTTGCCACGGCGGCATCGTGATCATCCAGCAGGCGCCTGCGGCCCCGAAGAAGGACAAGAAGAAGGAGAAGAAGTCGGCCCTCGATCAGGACCGGGCGACCGTGGTCGTCGAGGTGCCGGCGGAAGCGGGCCTGTTCGTCGATGGGCAGAGCGTGCCGATGTCGTCGAGGACGCAGACGTTCGACACGCCGGCCCTGGTTCCGGGCCAGAGCTACTACTACACGATGCGGGCGGTCGGCGACCGCGACGGACAACTCGTCTCGCAGACGAAGCGCGTCGAGGTAAAGGCTGGCCAGACGGTGCGCGTCGCCTTCGAGGACCTGAAGCCGGAGACCGAAGCCGCGATCGCCCGGGTCAGCGTGCGCTTGCCCGCGGACGCCCGGCTCTTCGTCGATGGCGTCGCCTGCCCGCTGACCTCGTCGAAGCGCGAGTTCGACACGCCAAAGCTCGAACCGGGTCGCAGGTACTCCTACACGCTCAGGGCCGAGTTGGTCCGCGACGGACAGACGCTGACCGAGCAGAAGCAGGTCATCCTGCAGGCCGGCCGGAAGGTCAACGTCGACTTCGACAAACTTCGCGCCGAAGCGGCCGCAAGCCGCTGATTGGATTGGGAGAAGCAGTCCAAAGCCCTCACGCAGAGTCGCAGAGGCAAGAGGAGAGAAGAGAGGGGAAAGAAGACAGCGCGCTGTCCTCTTTCCTCTCTGCGGTCCTCTGCGCCTTTGCGCCTCTGCGTGAGGGCTTTCTTCTCGCTTGTCCTGATGCCCGCACCAGGCGCCCGGGCGCAATCTCCTCGCTTTCGCCTTCTGCTTCCTCAGAGCAAGTCTCGCGCCGTGGGAGCGTCGGGATTTTCCCGATGCCGACTCCGCCGGGGAGGAAAATGCGCGACGTTCAGAGAATCCCCAGGGAATCGGCCTATCAGTTGCGACCGACATTCGCGGGAACAGAACGAGGCACGGGAAAAAGCGCGTGCCCCAGGCGCGCCGCGGCATCCCGGGCTCGCTTACTGCAAAGACGGGCTGTCCCTCGCTCGCGGCACCAGCCCGTGACCGCGGGAAGGAGGAAGCAGCAAGCCCGCACGGACGAAATGCCTTTCGCACGCCCTGTCGGCCGCGCCGGCGTTCCGCCCGGTGTGACGCTGGGAAAGGTGTTGCCTGAACGAGGCAGATCCGTGCGCAGTGAGTGAAGGCGCAGTGGGGTCACGTCCTTGGAGGAGGGCCGACGATGTCTGCTGCCACTTCAGACAAAGCCGCTCCTCGCCACGGCCCCGCGTCCGCCGTCGATCAGGCCGTCCTGCCCATGCCGCGCCGCATCCTGATCGTGGAGGACAACGAGCTGGCCCGGACGCAGTTGCAGAAGGCCCTCGCGGTCGACCGTGCCCTCCGTGTCGACACCGTCAACGACGGCAGCAAGGCCCTCCAGATGCTGCTCGAGGAGAACTTCAGCATCGTCCTGACCGACCTGCGCATGCCGCGGCTGGACGGCATGCAGCTCATCCAGGAGATCCAGAAGCGGCGCCTGCCCGTGACGGTGATCGTCACCACCGGCCACGGCAGCATCGAGGAGTCGGTGCAGGCGATCCGCCTGGGGGCGTACGATTTCCTGACAAAACCGATCGACATCGACCATCTTCGTCTGATCCTGGAGCGGGCCCTCCGCGAGCGCGAGCTGCAAGACGAGGTGGCGTCGTTGCGCACGCAGCTGCAGGACCGCTTTTCCTTCCACAACATCCTCAGCAAGGCGCCGCAGATGCTCGCGGCCTTCGAGCTGGTCACCAACCTGGCCCACAGCAATACGACGGTGCTGATCGAGGGCGAGACGGGGACTGGCAAGGAGATGGTGGCGCGGGCCATCCACGAGGCCTCGTACGCGCGCCGTTCCGGGCCGTTCGTCGCGATCAACTGCGCGGCGCTGCCGGAAACGCTGCTGGAGAGCGAGTTGTTCGGCCATGAAAAGGGCGCCTTCACCAGCGCCATCAGCCAGCGCCAGGGCCGCTTCGAGCTGGCCCACGGCGGCACCATCTTCCTCGACGAGATTGGCGACGTCCCCGCCAGCATGCAGGCCAAGCTGCTGCGCGTTCTGCAAGAGCGCCGCTTCGAGCGCGTTGGCGGGACGCAGGCGATCGAGGTCGACGTGCGCGTGATCGCGGCGACGAATCGCTCGCTGCTGCGGCTGAAGCGCAAGGGGACGTTCCGCGAGGACCTCTATTACCGCCTCAACGTGGTGAAGATCTCGCTGCCACCGCTGCGCGAGCGCGTGCAGGACATTCCGCTCCTGGCAACGCACTTTGCCCAGAAGTACACGCCGGCGGGGCAGAAAGAAAAGCAGGTATCGCCCCAGGCGATGGAGGTACTGCTGAACTACCGCTGGCCCGGCAACGTCCGCGAACTGGAAAACGCCATCGAGCGGGCGTGCGTGACGTCGCGCGGTGAGGTGATCCAGGTGGAGAACCTTCCGCCGGACCTGCTCGCCCCGCAGGCGTCCTCGGCGTCGGGGTCGCTCCAGGTCGACCTGTCCAAGCCGCTCCTGGAACTGCTCCGCGAGACGTCGGCGCAGCTCGAGCAGCAGTACATCCGTAAGGCCCTGAAGAAGGCGCGTGGCAGCGTCAGCCGCTGCGCCAAAATCTGCGGCTTGTCGCGGCGCAGCATGACGACCAAGATCGCCGAGTACAAGATTGACAAATCCGAGTATAAAAACGTTTAGCCGCGAGGCTGGGGCGAGCGCGGGCGTCGCGCTCGCCCCAGCCTCGCGGCTCAACGAGGCCCCGAAATGTCGCTTGTCTCCCCCGTGCCGCGCTGGGACGTCCTGGGCATTGGTTGCGTCGCCGTCGACGACCTGCTCTACATCGAAGCGTATCCCGCGCCCGACGCCAAGGTCCGCATCCGCAAGCGCGAACGGCAATGTGGCGGCCTGACGGCGACCGCCCTGGTGGCGGCATCGCGACTCGGCGCTCGCTGTGCCTTCGCCGGCGTCCTGGGCGACGACGAAGACTCGCGGTTCGTCCTCGACGCGCTACGCCGCGAAGGCGTCGACGTCGAGCCGCGGGTGCGCCGCTCTTCTGCCCGCCCGATCCGCTCGACGGTCGTTGTCGACGATACCCAGCACACGCGCACGATCTTCTACGACCTTGCCGGCACCGTTGGCGCCGACACAGAGTCTCCGCCGGCGGACGTCCTCTGCTCGGCCCGTGTGCTGCTGATCGACCATTATGGCGTCGAGGGCATGACACGGGCGGCGCGGATCGCGCGCGAGGCGGGCGTCGGCGTCGTTGCCGACTTCGAGCACCACGAGTGGCCGGGCTTCGCGGACCTGCTGGCGCTGGTCGATCACTTGATTCTCGCCCGTCCCTTCGCGGAGCGGTTGACCGGGACGGCCTCACCACAAGAAGCCGTCGCCTGGCTGTGGGGGAGCGGGCGTCAACTGGTTGCGGTGACGTGCGGCAGCAAGGGGTGCTGGTATCGCGACGCCGCCTCGCCGGACAGCGTGAAGCATCAGCCCGCCTTCGCCGTGCCAGTCTGCGACACGACCGGCTGTGGCGACGTGTTTCACGGGGCCTACGCCGCGGCGCTCGCCTGCGGGATGGGAGCGGACGAGCGCATCCGTTTCGCTTCCGCGGCAGCGGCCCTCAAGGCAACACGGGGCGGGGGACAGGCTGGCATCCCAACGGTGGGCGAGGTCGAGCGCTTCGTGGCACGGCAGGGCATCCCACCCCCGCATCCGCCCTCCTGCGAGGAGGACAATCCCCAGAGGCCCGATTGACCCCTTTGGCCCGGCGGCGGTAGAGTGAGAAGGAAGGAGGTTTCGCATGCCACAGATTATCCTGACCGAGGAACAGACGCGCGTCCTGGAAGGGACCTCCGAGTCCGTGGAGGTACGCGACCCACACGGTCGCATTCTTGCGTTCTTGAGGCCGCTTGATCCCGATCTCGCGGAAACGATCCTGGAGTGCAAGCGCCGTCTTGCGTCCTCCGAGCCGCGCATCCCCTCCGAGCAGGTGCAGGCTCATCTTCGGAAGCTCGAGGAAATCCGACAGCGAGAGGACATGGACAGGGAAAAGATGCTTGACCTGTTGCGGCGACTGCGGGCCGGGGAAGAGGTATGAACTTCACCGTGGAGTGGTTGCCCGATGCAGAAGACGCCCTCGCCGACGCCTGGCTCCAGGCCACCGATCCGTCGGCCGTGACCCAGGCACAGGCACAGGTCGACCGCCTGCTCGGTCGCGACCCCATCGGCAGTGGACAACTCCTCCACGAGGGACTCTATCAGATCGTCTTCACGCCCCTGACAATCTTCTACAGCGTGGACTCGTCGAATCGAATCGTTGAGGTTTCTGAAGTCTGGTATACTCCTTGAGACGCAACCGCTCGCCCGCTCAGGAGAGGATCTCGCGGATTGGCTCGCCGCCGTGCGCGATCGGGATCGGACGGCCCGAACGCTCGTAGACCGGCGTCTCCGGGTCGATGCCGAGGCACTGATAGATCGTCGCGCAGATGTCGGCCGGACGCACCGGACGGTCCTTGATGTAGGCCGCATGGCCGTCGCTCGCCCCGCACACGGTGCCGCCCTTGATGCCCGCTCCGGCCAGTACCACCGAATAACAGAACGTCCAGTGATCGCGACCCGCCGCGGCGTTGACGCGCGGCGTCCGGCCGAAGTCGCTCATCATCACCACCAGCGTCTCGTCCAGCAGCCCGCGCCCCTCCAGGTCGCCCAAGAGGGCGTCAAACGTCTGGTCGAGGTACGGCAGATTCACCTCCTTCAGCTGCACGAAGTTGTTACTGTGCGTGTCCCAGTACGGGTCGAGGACTCCCGGCACACGGGCCGAGTAACCGTCCCAGTAGACGTCGACGAAGCGCACGCCCGCCTCGACCAGTCGCCGGCCGATCAGCACGCTCGAGCCGAACAGGTGCCGGCCGTAGCGGTCGCGCAGACGCGGATCTTCCTTGTCGAGATCGAAGGCTGTCTTCAGCTTCGACCCGGTCAGCAGACTGAAGGCCCGCTGCCGCACGCGGTCCAGGTTGCTCGAGGCGGCGCGAGCGTCGGCCTTGCGACACTGCTCGTCGAGCTGTCGCAGGAGACTGCGCCGGGATTCGAGGCGGTCCAGCGTCATGTCGGGACCGAGCATGGTGTCCGCGAGGAACGGGGTGCCCAGCCACATCGGCCGTCGTCCCGGCGGCGGCTTCACGTCGATGGCCGGATTGCACTCGCTGCACAGCGGGTCGAAGCGCTTGCCAAGGAAGCCGCCCCACGGGCCCGGCCGCTTCAGGGCGAAGCCCCAACCGAGGTAGCTCGGCAGGGCGACGTAGTGCGGGAAGTCGATGTGCCGCGGCTTGAGGTACTCGCAGACTGCTCCCATGCCCGGCGGCAGAGAGTCTTTCGGGATCGGGTCGTTGATGTCCACCGCCTGCTCGCTGCCGGTGAAGCCCGGCAGCGTGTTGTGGCAGCCCGCCTTGTGATGGACGGACCGGACGATCGCACAGCGGTGCATCCACTTGGCCGTCTTGGGCAAGTGCTCGCTGATCTGGATACCGGCGACGTTGGTGGCGATGGGCTTGAACTCGCCGCGGATCTCGACGGGCGCCGACGGTTTGAGATCGAACATGTCCTGCGTGGGGGCGCCGCCGTGCAGGTAGAGCAAGAGGACGTTCTTCGCCTTGCCCGGCCGCGTCACCACGGCACGGTGCTGCTCCAGGGCGAGGAGGCTGGGCAGGTTGAACGCGCCACCCAGGACCGACAAGGCGCCGGCGGTGAGGGCCTCGCGCCGGGTGATGCCGTCGCAGAACCGGCGCGGATTGCCGAGCATCCGCAGCATGGGACTCTCCCTCGTTTGGTGAACCTTTCCTGTCGGGCAAGCTCCTCACACGTTTGGACCAACAAGGCGATTCTACCCGGCAGCGGGAGAGGACCGCAAGTAACTTGCGGTGCAGTCGCGTTGTTGCGGGCCCATGTTTCCCCGCTTTCACTGCGAGCCTCCGGCGAGCGCGGCCGCGCTCACCAGCCGCGAGGACCAGCTTGTCGGCCTCGTAGGCGGCCCGGTCGGTGCGGACCCGGACGCCGCACAGGCACGGATCGCCTCGGCGATGGTCTCCGCCGCCTCCCCGTCGCGGTTGTGCGTGTGCGTCGCGTACAGGCCGCCCCGCTTGGCGGTGACCCGGCACAGCTCGATGACTTCCTCTTCCGAGCAGGCTTTATCGGGGCCGTATTCGAGGCCGGTCGAGTAGCCGAACGCCCCTTCCTCCAGGGATTGTTCCAGCAGCTTCTTCATCTGCCGTAGTTCGGCGGGGGTGGACGGGCGGTCCACCAGGCCGGCGGACGCCAGGCGGCGGTTGCCGTTGGCGACCAGGCTGGCCACGTTGACCGCCGGCCGGGCGGCCGCCAGCCGGTCGAGGTACTCGCCCATGCTGCGCCAGGGGATGTCATAGCCGGCCAGGCAGCCGTAGATGTTCGACCGGGCCAGCCCCGGGTCGCCGATGGGGGCGCAGCCGTGGCCGCAGTTGCCCACCAGCTCGGTGGTGACGCCCTGGCTGACCGAGCTGACGGCCCGGGGGTCGATGAACAGCGTGAAGTCCGAATGGCTGTGGACATCGACGAAGCCGGGCGCGACGTACAGGCCGCGGACGTCGAGGCGCGGCACGTTTTCCGCGGCCGGAACGGTCCCGACGTCGAGGAGGCGGCCGTCCTTGACCGCCACGTCGGCCGCGAACGGCGGGCGGCCGGTGCCGTCGATCACGGTCCCGCCGGTGATGAGCAGGTCGATGTCCATGTGGTAATTTGTAGTTTGTAATGACTGGACTTTCGCAGATTTCGCCCGTACCGTTGGCGTCGAATCCCGCGTTTTCTGGAAAGTGGTTGTGATGTTGAGCGATTCGAGGTCAATTGACAGCCCTATGTCACTGCCACCAATTGCCGTAACCACTGTCCTGAAAAGCCGTTGCTGCGAGCCAAAATCTGCGAATGGTCAGATGAGACTGTAGCAAGGAAAGCGGGGAGGGATGGCCCCCTGGCCCCTCATGCCCCTCGTTCCCAAGCTCTGCTTGGGAACGCACGGCCCCGAAGCTCTGCTTCGTCGCTCCGCCGCAGGACGAAAGGCGCGATGCTTGGCCAGGACGTCGTGCCCGCGAAGCGGAGCTTCGCGGCCTTGCGTTCCCAAGCAGAGCTTGGGAACGAGGTGGCGAAGACGCCACGGCACGGTTCCGTGGCCCTTTTCTTCGTCCGCTCACCAGAAAAGGGAGCTCCACCTGACCAATACACTCACAAGCTTGTGTTTGTCGTCGAAAGAGAACCAGATTTCAATTCCCCCTTTCCCATACCAGAAGTACGTTTTAGGCACCCTTGCCTCGATGCAGGAGACAATTCCTCTCGAATTCTGCATCTCGGCTTTCGAGAAGCGTTGGTCGTACCCACGAGCAGAAATCCATTTTTTGACCGCGTCGCGGTGCGTGCCCAGAGGCAGCTGCGTAGCAACCTCCTCCTCGAATTGTTGTACATCTCTTGCCGGCGCGTCACGAGCCTTTATTGCGGCGCCCACAGCGATCAGACCCGTGACCACAAGAAGGACCCAAGAGAGATACTTTTTCCGCTTGTTAATCGCGATGGTCATCGGCGGTGACTCTTGTGATTGCAGAAGGCGCACCGGACAGTTGCGGAGTTCCAATGCACAAGCTGTGTCCTCCACGGAATGAGGGTCGCTGTCCAGGCGAAAATCGGTGCAGGAATTCGGCCTGGCGGTTGGATGCCCGTGCATGACCGGAGCCAGTTCGACACGGCCCGCGAACGTCCACCCCTCGACGCAATCACAGGTTTGGTATTCCGGCCATTCTACAGCGAATGCATGGCTTGACTATCGCTCGGGCTCGGCTTCTCGCTGTGCGCTTGTCACCTCCGACCCGTGAACGGTTACCAGGAATGAGTTAGCCCTGCATCTCCAGCCTCAGTCGCCGGGTCGCTTCCTCATCGACCTCCAGCGTCCGCTGGTCGAGCACGACGCCGTACTGCTGCCGGGCGGATTCCAACGAGACCTTGTCGTTCCTCACGTCGCGGGCCACGGCGGCGGGCGACCGCAGCAGCGGGTCGCCGTGGCCGCCGCCGCCGGCCTGGCGGTGGTAGAGCCGCTCGCCGGCCTGCATCCGGGTGGAGATCATGGTCGGCAACACCTCCGACCCGTCGGCGTGGTGGAGGACGTTGGTGGACGGCGTGCCGGGTTGGCCGCCCTGGAGACCGTAGGGGAGGTGGACCCGCCGGTCGGAGCGGATCGCCAGGTGGGCCTCGCCGTGCAGCAGCCTCCATTCGCGCTCGACGGCCAGGCCGCCGCGGAACCGGCCCGCGCCACCGCTGTCCCGCACCAGGCCGTAGCGCTCGATGCGGACGGGGTACTCGCACTCGGCGTCCTCGACGGGGATGTTGCTCGCCACGTTGGCCGGGTTGCACAGGCCGTCGTTGCCGTCGCGGTCCGGCCGGCCGCCCCATGTCCCACAAAGCAGCTCGTAATAGACGTAGGGCGAGCGGTCCGGGCGGCGCGCACCCAGGATGACGAGCGTGTTGCCGCCCTCCCCGGCCGCGAGCACCCGGTCCGGCAGCAGGCCGGCGAGGGCGCCGAAGACTGCATCCACCATGCGGAAGCCGGTCACGCCGCGCATCGACGAGGCCGCCCGACCCGCTCGCGCGGGTGCCCCGACGCCGTTGACAATCGTGCCCGGTGGGGCGATCACCCGCAGCGGCCGGAACAGGCCCGCCGTGTTCGGCACCTCCTCCCGCAGCACCGAGCGCACGCACAGCGCCACGACCGACTCGGTGAAGGACTTCGTGGCGTTGATGGCCCCCGGGACCTGCGGGGCGGAGCCGGTGAAGTCGGCGGTGAGCGTGTCCCCCGCGACTTCCAGCGTGACCTGGATCTTCACCGGCGGGCCGCCGACGCCGTTGCTGTCCAGGTAGTCGGCGAAGGTGGTGCGGCCGTCCGGCCAGGAGCGGATCTCCGCCCGCACCAGGCGTTCGGTGTAGCGGATCAGGTCGTCGGCACAGGCGAGGAAGTGGTCCACGCCGTAGCGGCGGACCAGGTCGTGGACGGCGCGCTCGCCGATGTGGCAGGCGGCGAGCTGGGCGCGGACGTCGCCGAGCGTCATGTGCGGTACCCGGACGTTGGCGTGCAGCAGGGCGAACAGCGA
The DNA here is from genome assembly GCA_016177925.1 of Planctomycetota bacterium. Classification (GTDB taxonomy): domain Bacteria; phylum Planctomycetota; class Planctomycetia; order Gemmatales; family Gemmataceae; genus JACOUH01. Next base: position 10,144 of record JACOUH010000463.1, read on the forward strand.
CTCATCGGGCTCGCCCTTGCGGTAGAGCTTCAGCCAGGGGATGCGGAAGCCATCCTGGAAGATCTCGGTGTTGTCGCACGCCGAGCTGCCGGGCAGCCGGCCCCCCAGGTCGAGGTGGTGGGCGGTGGTGACGGCGAAGGCCACCCGGCGGCCCTCCCAGTAGACCGGCTTGATGAGGAAGATGTCCGGGATGTGCATACCGCCGTCGAAGGGGTCGTTGAGGATGAAGACGTCCCCTTCGTCCATGCGGTCGCCGAACTTCCGCAACAGCGACGCCATCGCCGACGGCACCGAGCCAAGGTGGATCGGGATCGTCACCCCCTGGGCGATCATCTCGCCGCCGGCGTTGCACAGCGACGTGGAGAAGTCGAGGCAGTCGCGCACGATGGTCGAGTAGGCGGTGCGGTAGAGGGCGAGGGCCATCTCATCGGCCGCCGACGCCAGGGCGTTCTGGATGACCTCGCGCGTGATCAGGTCGACGTCCGGCATGGTTCGGCCCCCAGGAGTGGCTTTGCACATTTTCTCGATCTGCACGGATGGACGGCCAGCTCTTCAACGAGATCGCCTCTGCTCTGCAAGGGGGGAGGGTCCACAATCCCGTGGACCACCTCCAAGTCTGCCTGAACACAGTCTTACCTGACTTGGACACGAGAAGAAGAGACATGCCGATCAGCTTTGCCAATCGTCCAGGGAAAGCCCGACGACCCGGCGGAACTCCGCGCTATTGTGCGTGACCAGTGTTAGCCCCTGTGAAAGAGCGATTGCGGCGATCAACAGATCGTTGGGCCCGATCGGCGTCCCTTTGGCTGCAAGCTCCGCTCGTATCCTGGCGTATTCCGTTGCCGCACCATCATCAAACGGCAAGGAGGGGAACCCGCTGGCAAACGTCCGGACCTGCACGGTGCTTTTTGCCGGGTCTTTGCTGCGCAACGCGCCAAAAAGCAATTCACCAACAACCACCGAACACAAAGCCATGTCGCCGGGATTGGCGGCCGCCAATTGAGCGGCGACGGGTGAGTTCGATCCATGCCGCAAGAAATGCACGCACGTGTTCGTGTCGAGCAGATATTTCACGGCAATGCGTCCCGCTCCTCATATTCGCCTTGGGGTGGCCGCTCGAACGTTGGATCGGTGATGGACCCTGCTGTCTGCTCAAGGAAGCGCAGCCACGCCTCGCGATCCAGGGGGGGCGCTTCCTCTATCGTTTGCACGGTGACGCGAACCGGCTTGTTGGCCTCGGCCTTATCGAACGGCACCGTCAGCGTCAGGACGCCGTTCGGATCGACCCGAGCGCAGATTACTTTCGTCATGGTGCCATCTCCGCATCTTTGGGTCATCAAGCAGTCATCCGTCCTTGACCAGGGCGCAGCGCACGGCATCGTGATAGGTGTCATTGGCGGGCATCAGCCGGGAATCTCCCCCCAGGGGCAAGCTACCACCGCGACAGCATGATGACAAGGTGCCCTCCTTCCGACGGGCTCCCTCGGAACGGTTCGCCCGCTGCCCTGGGCGATCATGTCGCCGCCGGCGTTGCACACCGAGGTGGAGAAGTCGAGGCAGTCGCGCACGATGGTCGAGTAGGCGGTGCGGTACAGGGCGAGGGCCATCTCGTCGGCCGCCGACGCCAGGGCGTTCTGGATGACCTCGCGCGTGATCAGGTCGACCTCCGGCATGGTCCGTCCCCCCAGGAGTCATTACCACCGACCACGAACGAGTCTTGATTTGGTGGAGCCACCGCTACCCGATCTCGTTGCGGCCGGCACTCCCGCAGCCGAGGGATCAGCGATAAATCTGGAGTCCAGGCCGTTCTGCCTTGAGTTCCTTTACCTCGGTGTCCGTGACCTTGGTGTTGTGAAGGATCAGCTCCTGCAAGTGTTTGAGTTTCTTCAACTCCTTCAGCCCCGCGTCCGTGATCTGGGTGTTGCTGAGGTCCAGCCTCTGCAAGTTCTTGAGTTCCTTCAGCTCCTTCAGCCCCGCGCCCGTGACCGTGGTGCCTTGGAGATCCAGCGTCTGCAAGCTCTTGAGTTCCTTCAGCTCCTTCAGCCCCGCGTCCGTCACCTGGGGGTCGCTGAGGGCCAGCCACCGCAAGGACTTGAGTTCCTTCAGCTCCTTCAGCCCCGCATCCGTGACCCGGGTGCGGCGGAGGTCCAGGCTCGTTACGTCTCCGGGACCGGAAGGACGCGTCCCGTCTTTCGCTGTGGCGTTGGCCAGCACGTGGAGCAGGCCAATTTCCCGTAGCGTTCTCAATGCCGCGTCCGTGACCGCGGTGTTGCTGAGGTGCAGCGTCTGCAAGCTCCTCAGTTCCTTCAGCTCCTTCAGCCCCGCGCCCGTGACCGTGGTGCCTTGGAGATCCAGCGACTTCAAGCTCTTGAGTTCCTTCAGCTCCTTCAGCCCCGCCTCCGTGACCTTGGTGCTCCAGAGGGTCAGCGATTGCAAGCTGTTGAGTTCCTTCAGCCCTGCGCCCGTGACCGCGGTGTTGCTGAGGTGCAGCGTCTGCAAGCCCTTGAGTTCCTTCAGTTCCTTTAGACCCGCGTCCGTGACCGGGGTGTTCACGAGGCCTAGCTCCTGCAAGCTCACGAGTTCCTTCAACTCCTTGAGCCCCGCGTCTGTGACCTGGGTGTCGAAGAGGTACAGCCTCTGCAAGCTCTTGAGTCCTTTCAGCTCCTTCAGCCCCGCGTCCGTGACCTTGGTCTTGTAGAGGCTCAGCGTCTGCAAGCGCTGGAGTTCCTTCAGCCCCGCGTCCGTGACCGCGGTGTCGAAGAGGTTCAACTCCCGCAAGCTCTTGAGCAGCTTCAGCTCCTTCAGTCCCGCGTCCGTCACCTGGGGGCCGCCGAGGGTCAGTCTCTGCAAGTTCTTGAGTTCCTTCAACTCCTTCAGCCCCGCGTCCGTGACCTGGGTGTGACCGAGGTCCAGGCTCGTCACGTCTGCGGGACCGGAGGGATGTTTGTGGTCCATCGTTGCGGCCTGGTCCAGTGCGTGGAGCAGGCCGATTTCCCGCAGCGTTTTCAACGCCTCGTCCGTGATCTCGGCGGGGGTGATGCTCACCGTTTGCAAGTTCTTGAGTTCCTTCAGCTCCCTCAGCCCCGCGCCCGTGATCCTGGTGTTGTCGTAGAGGCTCAGCCGCCGCAAATTCTTGAGTTCCTTCAGCTCCTTCAGCCCGGCGTCCGTGACCGCGGTGTTCCAGAGCGTCAGTTCCTGCAAGCCCTTGAGGTTCTTCAGCTCCTTCAGCCCCGCGTCCGTGACCTTGGTGTCGAAGAGATGCACACTCACGACGGGCCTGCCGGGCGCTTTCTCGTCCACCGTCCATGTGCCGCCCAGCTGCTTGATCGCCGTTAATGCCTTTTCTTCGTCAGTCAGGCCCACCGGCTCCCGCCTTGCAGCCATGAACACCCATGCGCCCACCGCTGCGAGGACCAGCAACTTGCCTGCGCCCACCACCCATCGCCGTCGCGTCATGATGTTCACCACAGAGAGGAACCGGACCCCTCGCGCAGGGTAAGCGGCCCCGACCCGCCTGTCAAGGCTCCAGCGAAAGCCCCCCAAGGTAGAGGAGCGAAGAATTGTGCAAAGCTGCCAGGAGTCATTGGTCAGTAGCCAGCCGCCGGCTCTTGACTGACGACCTCCAGCACGAGATTGCCCTCGCCGTCCCGGCGGACGCTCCAGCCCGGGGGGACGACGGTGGTCGAGTCGTACTCGTCGATGAGCAACGGACCGCGGGCGCCGCCGTCGATGTCCGCCCGCGTCACGACGGGCGTGTCAATGCTGCCGTAGTCGGCCCCGAAGTAGGCCCGCCGGGTCGATTGGAGATTTGAGATTTCAGATTGCAGATTTGAAGAAGTGCTGTTCTTCAAATCTGCAATCTGCAATCTGAAATCGTGGGAGGGGGGACGGCGTCCGCCGTGCCGAGCAGGTGCCGCACGGCGTCGAGGACGGCCCGCTCGAAGTCGGGAGGGGTGGAGGGCAGCTTGTGGACCCGGACGCCGCCTCGGTCGTCGAGCAGGATGACATCGGTGAACGTGCCCCCGACGTCGGCGGCGATGCGGACGGTGGGTCGTGGGGTCGTGGCCATGCCCGTCATTCAAGCGAGACGGCCCGGAAGAACAAGGGCCGGCGCGAACTTTTCACGCTGCTCATTCTTTCAACTTGACCGGCCCAAATGCGGGGACGGCCATCAGGGACTATTTCAAAAACATGTAGGTCAGCCTTTCTAGGCTGACAAAACCTGTCAGGCTAGAAAGCCTGACCTACTTTGTGAAACGGCTCCTAACCCCTGTCTCCGGTCTCTACGGCCGGTCAGTTCTGGAGCATCGCCCCGACGGCACGACACAGGTCGCGGGCCTCGTCCTTGCGACGGGCCTCGGCGATCACGCGCACGATTGGCTCGGTGTTGCTTGGCCGCACGTGGACCCAGCGATCCTCCCAGTCCAGACGCAGACCGTCCAGCCGATTCGTCCGCGCCTCCGGCCAGCGGCCCTCCAGCACCTGAAACAGCTCGGACAATCGTCCCGGATCAAGATCGTACTTGTCCTTGACGATGTGATAGACCGGCAGTTCCGCCACCAATTCGCTCAGCGTCAGGTCCGTTTCGGCCATCAAGTTCAGCACCAGGCCCATGCCGAGGAACGGATCGCGCACCAGGCCGACGCGCGGGTCGATCACCCCGCCGTTGCCCTCGCCACCGATGACGGCGTCCGTCTCCAGCATGCGGTCGGCGACGTTCGCCTCACCAACAGCGGCCCGGTGACAGGGGCAGCCGAACCCTGCGGCAACGTCCTCGACCACACGCGAGGTCGACATGTTGATGACCACCGGCCCGCGCGCGCGCGACAGGCGGAAGCGCACCGCCAGGGCCAGCGTTAGCTCCTCGCCGATGCAGCGGCCCATCTCATCAATCAGGGCAAGCCGGTCGGCGTCGGGGTCGAGGGCGAAGCCAACGTCGGCGCCGAGCTTGGCCACCAGCGGAGCGACCTCACGCAGGTTCTCGGCAGTCGGCTCGGGTGCGTGCTCGAAGCAGCCGTCGGCGTGGTAGCCCTTGCAGACCGCCCCGACCTGGAACGCCTCCAGCAGCCGCCGGCCGAGCGGTCCGCCGGCACCGCCGTTAGCGTCGAGGAAGGCACAGAGCCCGGCAGCGCGGATGCGCGGAGCGTCGACCAGTTCGAGCACGCGGTCGCAGTGCCAGTCCTCCGCGCGTCGGCACTCCTCCACCGTGCCCAGTGCCGACCAGGGGGCGCGGCGAAAATCGCCAGCCTCGAACCGCTCGCGCACCCGCCGTCCCTCGTCCGCGGCGAGCACACGGCCATCGCCGCCGAACAGCTTCAGGCCGTTCCAAGGGGCAGGGTTGTGACTGGCGGTGATCTGGATGGCCCCAGCGGCCTGGAGCCGGCACACGGCAAGGCCGACAGTCGGGGTCGGCGCCACCCCGACGTCCTGCACCGCGCAGCCGGCTTCGAGCAGCCCGGCCAGGACGGCATGCCGCAGCAGTGACCCGCTGGGACGGCCGTCGCGGCCGAGCACAATGCGGCCGCCACCGAGGTGGGTCCCCAGGGCCGAGGCGAATGCCAGCGCCGCCGACGCGGTCAGGCCCTCGCCGACGACGCCACGCACTCCCGACACACTCACGATCAGGCCGCCCTCAGCCGCCATCGCCGCCGCCTTTCTCTCCTGAAGGCGCGAGGGGATGTCACCTACCCCGGATCTCGCGCGTGGCCGCTTCGACGCGGCGCGCTGAGTCTTCTACGAAGATGAAGCGAACGAAGATGAAGACGAGCATGGTGCATAGGACGATGCTGCCAACGATCCGGCGGATAGTCGACTGCTGCGGCGTCAGGTAGGCCAGCGCCGCGTAGCCCAGGAACAGGAAGCCCCACATCATGCCCCAGTCGTACCAGTAGCGCCAGCTGCGAGCGCTCTCCCGCATGTCGTCGAGGTCCTCCTGCAGCTTGGGCTTCTCTGTCTCCGCCCACTTCTTGCGGGCGTCCTCCTGGGCCTCCTGGTATTTCTTCTGCTTGTCCGGGTCCTTCTCCGCCGCAATCTTGCGCCGTGTCTCGTCCTCCTGGCGGGCCAACTTGCTCTCGCCCGCCTCGATCTTGCCCCTGCGGCGATCAACCTTGGACAGGTCGAGCAAGGGGAGGAACAGGCAGGTGACGACGAAGAAGATGCCCACCCCGAGCAGCCAGGTTGGGGTGTCGGCCTTGATGCGCTCCCAGAAACGGCTGAACGCCGCCCCGGCTCCTACGCCGAAACTGCTCGGCCGGCGCATCGGCGCCGGATCTTCGTCCACTGGCTGGACGAGTGGCTCGGTGCCGGCGGGCACCACGCCGGCGAGTTCGAGGCCGGCGGCGCTGACGACCAGCGTCGAACCGCATTTCTTGCAGGCGAAGCTGCGGCCGACGTGCTGGGGGGTCAGGTTGTACATCGCGCCGCAGGTCGGGTTGGGGCAGGTGTTCTGCATGAAGGGGCCCTCATAGGGGTTGTCGTCTGTCTGTGCTCGCGGACAGTATACCCGCACTGCCCTCGCCCTGCAAAGCTAGGGCGCTTTGCGGTCGGGCTTAGCGTGTGGGCGAGCGGCACTTCGTGGCCGGGGCTGAGTCCGCGAAGCCCCGGCGCAGCAGCCGGGGCTTCGCGGACTCAGCCCCGGCCACGACGCCCCGAAGCACTTCCCCTGTTGGGTGCTGCTATTCAGGGCGTGCGGCGAGTGAGGGGAGCGTAGGCGTCGGGACGACGGTTGTCGAGGAA